>DHOI01000122.1:1403-7693 GCA_002409725.1 Christensenella sp. UBA5394 | reverse complement strand
GGTCTAGCGGGCGGCGCAGCCACAGCCGGGTGCTGCGCACAGATGGTTGGCTTCGCGGTAATGAGCGTTCGGGAGAACGGCTGGGGCGGCGTGGCCGCACAGGGCCTGGGCACCAGCATGCTGCAAATGGGCAACATTATGCGCAACCCTCGTATCTGGCTGCCTCCCACCCTGGCCTCCGCCATCACCGGCCCCATCGCCACCTGCATTTTTCGTATGGAAAACGGCATCGCCGTAGCCAGCGGCATGGGCACCTGCGGCTTGGTGGGACCGATCGGCGTAATGTCCGCCCCCTCCTTCGGCAGCCCCATGAGCTGGTTGGGCCTCGCGTTGGTCTGCTTCGTGCTGCCGGCCCTGCTCACGCCCCTCATTGCCTGGCCCATGCGCAAGGCGGGCTGGATCAAAGATGGGGACTGCAAATTGGAGCTATAAAATCAAAAAAGTGGCTGCGCGCCACTTTTTTGAGAGTCCCTCACTTTTTCTTCTGCTTGCGCGGTATCTCCATGCCAGCCAGCTCCTCGTAGGCCTCCCGCTCTGCGTTATTCTGAGGCGGGGTGGGCATCATACCTGTGGTGTCCGTGGCGGAGGTGGTGGAGTTGATATTGGGGTAGCCGCTGCGTTTGCTCTTTTTCATGGGGGGAATCGCTCCTTTTTTTCTTAGAGTTCGCCGGGGGCCGCCTTTTCATGCGGCCGGGCATAAAATAGAATGCACTTATTTCGGAGGTAATGATTATGAAAAAAAGGCGGGCGGATGTCAAGACCATCGCCGGCGTCATCCTGGCCGTGATCCTGATCGGATCCATGGTCTATTCGGCCGTTTGCCTGGCCCTGGCTCCACAGGCCAGCACCGATGGCTCCGTGCGCCTGCGTAGTGATTATCTTTTGATGCTGACACAATGCTGCCTGGGCCTTTTGGTGATGTTTGTGCCCTCCATGCTGCAAAAGCATTGGACGTGGCCCATCCCGGATTCCATGTATATCCTCTACTTCGTTTTCCTCTACTGCGCCATTTACCTGGGCGAGGTGCGCAATTTTTATTACCTGGTGCCCAATTGGGATACCTGGCTACACACCCTCAGCGGCGGCATGCTGGGTGCGCTGGGCTTTGTCATCGTGGAGCAGCTCAACCAAGTGCAGGGCGTACCCGTGAAGCTAGGGCCCAAGTTCGTGTGCCTCTTCGCCCTGTGTTTTGCCTTGACCGTCGGCGTGCTCTGGGAGATATACGAGTTCACCTTCGACAGCCTGCTGGGTATGAACATGCAGAAGTTCCGCCTGGAAGACGGTTCGGAGCTGGTAGGCCGCGCGGCCCTGCGCGATACCATGAAAGACCTGATCGTGGATTTCCTGGGCGCGCTGGCCGTAGTGAGCGTAGGTTACATCGGCGCCAGGAAGAAGGCCCGCGCCGAGCGCGAAGCCGCCCGATCCGTCGCAGACGGGTCTTACGCAGACGGGTCTTGCGCAGACGGGCCTTGCGCAGACGGGTCTTGCGCAGACGGCGAGCCCGAGGCACAGCCTTCTAAGTGATCGTTAGGCTCTGCGCCGTTTATTGACTTGGAGCGTTTTCGGAAAACATGCTAAATCGTCAGGGGGGAAACTGCTTTCGCCCGCATGTCCTCTGCGTTGCGGGCGGGCACACGGTTCGCCCTTACGCTACGTATATTCAGGCCCGGTGAACATAACAAACGGCCTTCAATCCAAACAACCGCCATAAAGGCCGGGCCCCGGTCCCGCCGCCCGCGTAGGGCCGTCGCCCATGTAGGGCTCTAATGAAAAGGGCCTAGCGCAATAAACGGCGCAGACCCGGCCAAATACCCGGAAGGCCGGGCCACGATCTCGCCGCCCGCGTAGGGCCGCCGCCCGTGTAGGGCTCAGATGTGAATTTTCATGCGGTTTGGTTGACATGTTCTACTACTGGTCTTATTCTTAAGAAAAGTCTGTTATTTGACGGAGGCGGGCTGCAAGGGAGGTGAGACCATGCCGGAGATCACGGACCGCCGGGTCAGGCGTACGCGCAGGCTGTTGCAGGACGGCCTGCTTAGCCTGATGCAGCACAAGGCCGTGGCGGATATTTCCGTAAAGGAACTGGCCGAGGCCGCGGATGTGGCCCGCGCCACGGTCTACGTTCACTTCAAAGACCCTGCGGATGTGCTACATCAGCTGGAGCAGGGCCTCTATGCCGATCTGGAAGCCATCCTGAGCGGCCCGGCCCGGGGCACGGCTCTTTTACAGGCTGTTTTCGCCCTAGCGCTTGATAACCGCGACGCCTTCGAGGTTCTGCTAGGAGAGCATGGCGACCGCGCCTTTGTGGAGGATCTGCGCGCCCTTTGCGTGGAGCGGGCCGCCGCAGGCCTACGTGCCGGCGGCATAGATGAAAGAGTCCTCGCCTATAAGGCCGCCTTCCTGGTGGGCGGCCATGAAAACCTCCTACGGCGCTGGCTGCTCGCCGGCTGCAAGGAAACGCCCGCGGAACTGGCCCACCTAGCCGGGCAGATGATCTGAGTTCCTGGACAAACCGCATATATCCGTCTAAAAGCTTCCGGTTTCCGGGAGCTTTTCTTCAATCTATAGATTTGTCGCTTTGTGTAACCAAACTTTCGTTTCCCGACATTTATGTAAATAATATTACAATATCTTTAAATAATCGTGTTGACTTTATTACATAAATGCAATAATATTGGGCTGTGCAGCGGGCAGCGGCACAATACACTACTGAAAGGGAATGAAACGTATGAAAAAACTGTTTGCAATCGTTCTGGCGACCGTGCTCGTACTGGGCATCGCCTCCAGCGCCCTGGCCTTCACCTGGAATCAGGCCCCCACCACCTCCGACGCTTTCGGCTACAAGGTTGAGGTCGTCAAATTCACCCGCTCCACCGGCGCGCTGGGTTCCGGCAACTATAATGCGGACGCCAACGCCACCGCCGTGAATGGCGCAGATGTATACTACGCCATCAAGCTGACCGTGCCCGATCTCGCGGCTGACAACGCCACCCGTGAGAATGCCAAGGCCACCGTCAAGTTCACTGCCATCGCGGGCGGCTACAGCTACTCGGGCCTCGATATCTCCGGCCTGTCTTCCGGCATCTACTACTACACCAACCCCAGCACCGCCCCCGCCGATAACGGCGCAACCGCCTTCAAAACCATCAGCGAGCTGGGCAACACCTCCCCCGTTTACGCCTCCAAGTGCCAGGATACGGACACCGCGCAGGTTTATGCCAAGGTCGTTTCCGAGCGTCCTCTGGATCAGTAATTCAAGGCCGGCAGCTATTATGTGACCGTGCCCAACTCCACCTCCGTGGTCTTTGCCGATAAGGCCTCCACCGCCACCCCCACCAACGTGGTCACCTTCACCCGCGATGCCAGCAGCGGCAAAGTCTCCTCCGTGGCCGTGACCGGTTCTGATGCGCAATTCGTGGCCGGCCTCTATGACTACCTGGGCATCACCGGCGCGGATATCGCCGCTGGCAAGATCTACATGAGCGACAATAACCTCCGGGCTTTCGCAGGCTTCGCCTATAAGACCGAATCCTCCGCTACCTGGAAGGCCAACAGCACCCCCATCATCCTGGACCCCACCGTGCGCATCCCCAAGACCGGCGATCATGCCAGCGTCCTCGGCTTCGCGCTGATGATGGCCGCCATCATCGCAGCTGCAGCGGCCCTTCGCAAGACCGAGGCGTAAATAGCGCCAGGGGGGCGGCCCACCGCCCCCCCCTTATCAAAACACACCTATGAGCCGCCGCACCCGCAAACCGCCAATACGCATACGTGTATTGGCGGCTTTTCTGCGCTGTCGTAAAAGAAAAAACCATATATATCTTTGCGGCAAAGCATGGTATGATAATGGGCAAGATAACGCGCCGAGGTTAACGAGGTTAAGCTATGGAACCATCCTTGATTCACAAACAAGCGGCCTGCTGTGCAGACTGCGGCAGCTACGGCAAAAAGGGCAATGTGGCGGCCAACGGCTGCGGGGCCATCGCCGCCTACAATGCGGGGCAGCTTCTCGGCCGCCCCTTTTCCTTGCAGGAGGCCCTGCTGGTGCTGGGCTCGAGCGCCCTGGCCCACGGCCGCATGGGCACCAACCCTTTCGCCCTGGTACGCTTCCTCAAGGCCAAGGGCATCCGGCCTCGCAGGCGTGGCCTTGCCAAAACGGAGGGCGGTCAGGGGGCCTATATCGCACTCTACCTCTATACCCTGAATGGGCGCATCTCAAGCCATTACGCCGCCCTTTGGGGTGAGGGCGACGGCTTCCTCGCCTATAACGATAGCCACGACGGCCAGATCAGGCAATACGCCTCCATCTACGAGATGAAAAAGGCCCACAATGCCAAGGCATTGTGGATATGGGAGCTGCGTTAACGCTAGCGCGTCAAAAAAGTGGCTATAGCCACTTTTTTGAGTTTCCATGAAACAACTGCTCGCACCTCGCGGTCGTTGTTTCATACAGAGAAAGCCTTGGCAAGCAAGGCTTTTCGCTCACGGCGTACACGCCGCCGCTTACGATTAAAGCCTCCGAGGGCTGCGGCCCCCGATCCCCCAGGGACTTTTTCGACAGTCTGAGCCGACCTCCCACGGGAGGGCGGCCTTTGCTATATGCAGGTGGGTCACGGTATCAGCCAATTTCGTTCGGGGTTACGCCAAAGACTTGCTGGAAAGCCCGCTAAATACGCAATACATTCCTGCATGCATTTTTCAGCCAATTTCGCTCGGCGTTACCCCAAACACCTGCTTGAAAGCCCGCAGAAAAGCCGAGTAATCCCCGAAGCCGCAGCGCTGGCTGGCCTCGATCACGGGCACGCCCTCGCGAATCATCTCTGCGGCCCACAGCAGCCGCTTTTGACGCACATATTTGTGCGCGCTGCAGCCTGTCAGCTCCTTGAAACGGTGCATGAGGTAGGATTTGCTAATGTAAAAGCGGCCGGCGATAGCATCGAGGGATAGGTCCGCATCCAGGTTGGCGTTGATGTAGGATAATATCTCTTCCACCTTGGGGTCGCTGCGGTAGGTTTCGGTATCAAGGCTGGTGGCGTCCCTGAGGGCCATGCGGTTGAGGGCGATCATTAGCTGCAAAAAGCCCGTCCGCGCCAGCAGGCTGTGGCCGAACTCGGTGCTGCGCAGGGCATCCTCCAAGCCGTCCAGCATGCGCCGAAGCTCCGGCCGGGCGCTCGCATCCAGCCGGATGAGGGCGAATTTGCGCTCCTGCGCCAAACGGAAGCACTGAAGTAAATCCCCATCCGCATCACTGTGCAGGGCGAGGAAATCCGAATTCATCCAGAGGATAATACGCTCGTAGGGCTCGCCAGGGTCGATGATAGGCCGATGGATCTGGCCATGGGGCACCAGCAGGATATCCCAGGGCTGCAGGAAATAGGCTTTCCCTTCCACCACATAGGTTACGCTGCCGGAAAGGAAAATGACCACCTTATTAAATTCGTGATAGTGGTAATTCAGCTCCAGCTCCACCTGATCGCGGATGTGGAAGAGGCGGAAATCCTCGTGCAGATAGCCGCGTTTGGCGTTTTCTTCCATGGATGGGCTCTCCCCCTTATTCGTTCAGCATACCGCATTTTATGGGGCCACACAAGAGCCAAATGCCGCCCCTGCCCATGACTTGGCGGCCCCCGGGCCGCATATGATGGATTAAGGTAAGGGAGCCGGTACTGCTAAAAAGGATTAAAAGGATGTGGAAGCATGCAGCAGATCATTTCACCATACGCGCCCCTCTATTGCAAGCCCTGCGCCCTGGCAGAGCGGGACGATGAGGCTTGGTTTGGCCAAACGGCCAAAGTTTTAGACGAACCGGAAGCGGGCTGGCTGCGGGTGCGCCTGGAATATGGCTACGAGAGCTACCTCGAGGCCGCGCACCTGGGCCCCGTTTTGGAGGGGGGAGAGGCGCGAATCGTCCGCGCCCCTTGGGCGGATGTGCTGGAAGCGCCCCGCTATCAGGCCAGCTTGTGCCTGACGCTACCCCGGGGCAGCCGCGTGCGGGCGCTGGCGCAGGAATCGGATTGGACGCGCATGGCCCTGCCGGAGGGCGGGGAAGGCTACATCCGCACCTGCCACCTCCTCGCGTTACCGCCGGAACCCGTGGGCCGGGAGGCGGCCCTCTTGCGCGGGCAGATCGCGGACGCGGCCTTTGGCTATCTGGGCTGCCAATACCGCTGGGGCGGCCGCACGCCCGCGGGCTTAGATTGCAGCGGCCTGTGCCACGCGGCCTATTTGCTCTCCGGCGTGGCCATCTACCGCAACGCCCGCCTGGAGAAGGGCTACCCCGTGCGCGAGAT
>DHOI01000122.1:0-1260 GCA_002409725.1 Christensenella sp. UBA5394 | reverse complement strand
TTCTACCGCAACGCCCGCCTGGAGGAAGGCTACCCCGTGCGCGAGATACCGCGGTCCCAGCTGCAAATTGGCGACCTGCTATATTTCCCGGGACATATCGCCCTGTATCTCGGCGGCGGGCGCTATATCCACGCTTCCGGCAGTGTGGGCCGGGTGGCCCTTGGCAGCCTGCGGCCGGGTGATCTTGATTACCGGGCAGATTTGGCCGAAAGCCTCCTTTACGCGGGCAGCGTTTTTCCACTATAATGATAGCATCTATACGATGCCTATTATAAGGGGGAGAACGCCGTGAAAGAGATATCTTCCTTCCCGCGCCTGCATCTGGCGCAATTGCCTACGCCCCTGCACCACCTGCCCAACATCAGCGCCTTGGTAGGCAAGAACGTTTACGTCAAGCGGGATGATCTGACCGGCGTCGTGTTGGGCGGCAACAAGGTGCGCAAGCTGGAATTCCTGCTGGCAGACGCTTTGGACCGGGGCTGCGATACCATCCTCACAACCGGCGGCGCGCAGAGCAACCACGCCATGCTTACAGCCGCCTGCTGCGGGCGCATGGGCCTAAACAGCATATTGGTGCTCAAAAAGCGCGGCATATGGGAAAAGAAGGGCAACCAGCTGCTCAACGATATCCTGGGCGCGGATGTGCGCTTTGTAGATACGGACTCTTACGACGACGTATATGCCGAGATGAAGCGCATCAGCGCCGAGCTGCGGGCAAAGGGGCATAATCCTTACTGCGTGCCCGTGGGCGGCTCCGTGCCCCTCGGTTCGCTGGGCTATGCCCTCTGCGTGCAGGAGGCAAAAGAACAGGCCACAGCCTTGGGCCTGGCGTTTGATGATATCGTCTGCTGCACGGGCTCCGGCGGCACCATGGCGGGCATGGTGCTGGGGACCATGCTCTATGCGCCTGCGACCCGGGTAACCGGCATCGTGGTTGATCCCGAGGATTTCGCACCCATCGTGGCCGATCTGGTCAATGGCGCGCAGGAATTGCTGCAATGCAGCGCCCGCATTTCCCCTGAGGATGTGAACCTCTACGATTGCTATGGTACGGGTTACGCCATCCCCTCCGCTGCCGGTGTGGCCGCTCTGCGGCTTATGGCGCAACAGGAGGGCCTCATCCTTGACCCGGTTTATACGGGTAAAACCTTTGCGGGCTTCCTCGAATTGTGTGAGCAGGGTTATTTTGACGAGAGCGAAAACATCCTCTTCCTGCACAGCGGCGGCGCGGGCGGCCTGTTCGCCATCGATCTTGAGCAG
>DHOI01000045.1:709-13379 GCA_002409725.1 Christensenella sp. UBA5394 | reverse complement strand
AGAGGCCTTGCGTAGCAAGGGTTTCTCCGCAGGGTTTGCCGGCGTGCCGCAAGGCACAAGCAAACCCTGTGAAACTCAAAAAACCGGCAAAGCCGGTTTTTTAACAAGCACAGCGCTATTCAAACGCCAGCGCGTTGCGCGATTCATACAGTAAGTCGATAAAGCGGCGGTAGATCGGGCCGAGGCGTTCGTTTTTCGGGTAGATGAGCATATCCCGCCAGCGGAGGCTGCTATCGCCCGCAGCTGTGCAGGGGCGCTGAACCAAGCCGCGCTCATCCATATCCTCGCCACAGAGGGGCGTGGCCCAAAGGTAGCCCTTGGTGGCGGCCAGCAGGCCCGGCAGGGTCAGGCGATCGGCAAAGAAGATGCGCCGCTCCCCAACCCCGGGGCGGCGGAGCAGCTCGTCGTTCCAGAAAAAAAGCTCGGGCCAGCCTTGCAGCTCTGCTACCTCTACCTGTTCGCTCTCCGCCAGCGGGTGGGAGGTATGCAGGGTGAGCTGCGCGTCATATTCCCAAATGCGCTCCGCGCTTAACCCGCCATGGCCCACCAGATCGGCAAAATAGCCCTCCTGCACCAAGGAATGGCGCACCACCGCCAGGTCCGCCCGGCCCTCCTGCACCTCCCGCAGGGCGGCCACGCCCTCCATCTCCCTAAGGCGTATCTCCCCGGGGATCTCCTGCTCGGCCACCAGCCGCAGCGCCGCGCTCACTGTATAGGTGGAATGCGGCAGCATCACCCGGAAGCGCTGCGACTCGCCCTCGGCGCGGCCCAGGGCCTCCATGCGCTCCACCTGCTCGAGCACATTGTTCGCATACCGCAAAAATATCTCGCCCTGAGCCGTGGGCACCATGCCCTTGGGCGTACGGCGGAAAATCTCGATGCCCAGCCCATCCTCCAATTCACGGATGGCCTTGCTCAAATTGGGCTGCGCCATAAAAAGCTCTTCTGCGGCCTGGGTGATGGAGCCTGTGCGGGCCACGGTTACGGCATATTGAAAATGCAGGGTATTCATAGGTTCTCCTCCCGCAGCCGCTGCCTGAGGTGATTGGAAAGCAGGGCCAAAGAGGCGGCCATGTTCTCGCTCTGCACCAATATATCCGGCGGCACGGTGAGGTGGGTAGGCGCAAAATTCCAGATGGCCAGCACGCCCGCCTTCACCAGCTCGTCGCATACAGCCTGGGCCGCGGCCGCCGGCACGGTGATCACGCCGATGTGGATGTTCATACGGCTGCAAATATCATTGAGCTTGCTCATAGGGAATACCGGCTTGCCACAGATGCGGCCGCCCGTCAGAGCCGGATCAGCGTCAAAGGCGGCCACCATGTTTAACCCGCATTCGGCAAAGCCGCCATAACCCAGCAGCGCCCGGCCCAGCGAGCCCACGCCCACCAGAACCGCGTCGTCGCTGTTGTTGTAGCCCAGGGCCTCCTCCATGTTTTCGATCAGCTCGGCAATGATGAAGCCCGCTTTGGGCTTGCCGTGGCTATTGCTCATGGCCGCCAGGTCTTTGCGCACCTGCACCTCGTTGAGCCCCAGCTGCGCAGCCACCGCGGGCGCGGCGATGATGCGCATGCCCTGCTCCTTGAGGCCCCGCAGGAAACGGATATAATAGGGCAGGCGTTGGAGCGCCTGCTTGGAGATCACCGTAGGTTTATCGCCTTCACGCATGCTCCATGCCTCCCTTCCTGTTCTCCGACATCTTTATCGATATTATAGTATCGATAAATGTCCCTGTCAAGGAGCGGCTAAAAAGTCTAGCCGCCGGGATTTAAAACCTTGCGTTTGTGGTATAATCATGTAAAATAAAGCTACGGATGCGTTGTAAACGCAAAGGAGATATGTACCATGACGAAAAGCTTCAGCACCACGTTTATGATCGCCGCGCTCATATATCTCATATTGGGCCTCGCGCTGGTGATCTGGCCCGGGACGGCCTGCCTGGTCATCTGCTACGCCGTGGGCATTCTGCTCATGCTCTATGGTCTGGCGCGCATGTTGGCGCAATGGAGCTCCCTGGGCTTCCTTTCCCTGGGCAACGGCTACCTGTTGGGCCTGGTGAGCCTACTGCTGGGCCTTTTGCTTCTCATCCGTACAGAGGCGGTGCTGGCCGTGTTTGGCACGGTGTTGGGCCTTATTATCATGGCGGATAGCCTCATCAAGCTGCAGATCAGCTACCAGCTTCGGGGCAGCCACATCGGCAGCGCCCGGCGCAACGCCATCTGCGCCCTGGTCACCTTCATCCTGGGCCTGCTGATGCTCTTCAACCCCTTCAAGGCCGTAAACGCCATGACCATTTTCATCGGTGCGAGCCTACTTATCGACGGCGTGATCAACTTCATCATCGCCTTGGATGTGCGCCGCTACCTGCACGACACCGTCACCATTATGGAATAAGCCTTTTGTATATCGAAGGCCCCCGGCTATTGCCGGGGGCCTTCTTTTGTTTTTACCGCATTCACCGCGTCTTATAACTGCCACAGAGGCTTTCGTCGCAGGCTTCGCCGGTATGGCACCCGCTCATAGGCTCAACCTCGATGCGGTCAAGATCGCAGCTTTGTCCGCTTTTATTATAGGCGCAGCTCGTTACGCGGCAGCCAATCGTTTGGCAGCCAACCTTGGACTTCGACATACACTACCTCCCGTACTTGGTAGCCCTAGTATGCGCCCAAGATCAATGTCTATGCGAGGAAATGGCTGGAATCAGACTAGACCTCCAGCGCCCGCAGCCAGGCCGCCAGGTCTTCGGCCTCCGGCCCACCCAAAGTGAGGATAGCCTCCGCCAGATCCGCCGGTGCAAAGCGCACGCCCCGCAGCGCCTCTGGGATGCGCAGGATGAAGGCCTCGTCCATGGCGTCGCTGTATACCGTTGCCTCCCGCACCTGCCCCTGCGAGAGGGCTAGCTGCAAGGCAACGCCGCCCCAGGGGAACCTTTCTTCCAACTCCAAATCGCAGGCCGGCGAACTGCCCATCCGCCACTCCCAGGAGCTGTATTTTCTCTCTTTTTCTTCCAAAATGGCTTGATCGAGATCCTCTTCCCGCAAAAGAGCGGGCTTGCCGTATTCGGCCTCGAACGCGGCGGCCACGGCGCCGCGCACCGTGGCCACCGTGAGGCCGGGCACGAATTCGGTGAGGTTGCAAACGCGGCTGCGCACGCTCTCCACGCCCTTGGCCGCCAGCTTGGCTTTGGAGGGCATCAGGTAGGCCGACAGCTTGGACATATCCACATCCACCAAAATGGTGCCGTGGTGCATACCCACCTGATTGGAATAGCGGAAGGCGTTGCCGGAGAATTTAGACCCGTTCGCGGCTACGATATCGTTGCGGCCCGTAAAGCCCGCCTCGATGCCGAGGCTCCGCACGGCCGCGATCACCACGCCCAGCTGCCGATGCAGGTCATAGGCCGGGCGCGGAGTGAGGAAGGTGAAGTTGAGGTTACCCAAATCATGAAACACGGCCCCGCCGCCGGAGGATCGCCGGGCCAAGCGTCCGCCCGCCGCCTCCAGGGCCTCTACCCGGCATTCCTTCCATGCGTTCTGGTTGCGGCCGATCACCACCGTGTTTTGATTTTGCCAAAGATAGAGGCAGACGCCCTCCAGGCTCCTCTCAAAAAGCAGTTCCTCCAGGGCCAAGTTCCGCCAGGGGTTCACACATGCCGTATCGATGAAATGATTCATACACGCACCCGCCTTGCTTTTTTTCTTAAATATAACTATACTAGAAATACCGAGGGATGTGATCTCCATACGGTATGCCTGCGCGTTATCGTCTTAGTATAGTATATTTCCTGTGCGCTAACAAACTCTTTTGGCCCGGCCCGCATCATAGGCAGGCTGGTGATATACGAAACCAAGGTACGGCGTTTGCCGAAATGCAGCATGTGAGGTCCGTTTTGAACGAAAATATCAGCCAAAAAGATTTATATTTGTGGGGCGAGGGCACGAACATATATGCCTACATGTCGCTGGGTTGCCATGCTGTGGAAAAGGATGGATACCCGGCTTTTCGCTTTGCCGTGTGGGCGCCCAATGCGCAGAGCGTGAGCGTGGTGGGTAGCTTCAACGGCTGGAACCCCGAGGCGGACCCCATGGAGATGCGCGGCACCACAGGTGTTTGGCAGGCCTTCATCGGCATCGCCCATGAAGGGGATACCTACAAATACGCCATCCGCACCTTCGAGGGCGAGCTGCTCTATAAGGCCGATCCCTTTGCCTTTGCCAGCCAGCTCCGGCCCAACACCGCCTCCCTCATTTGGGACATCGGCGGCTATGATTGGAACGACGGGGTCTACATGGCCCGCAGGGCCATGCAGGATCACCATGCCGCTCCCATTAACATCTATGAGCTGCACCCCGGCTCCTGGAAGCTCGATTTAGGCTTTGACGAGCTGAGCGAGGAGCTGGTGCGCTATGTAGCGGATATGGGCTATACGCACATTGAGCTGATGCCCATTTGCGAATACCCCCTGGACGATAGCTGGGGCTATCAGGTCACGGGGTATTATTCCATTACTGCCCGCTACGGCACGCCCCAGCAATTCAAGCATTTTGTGGATACCTGCCACCAAAGCGGCATCGGCGTGATCCTGGACTGGGTACCCGCCCACTTTGCGCGGGATGAGCAGGGCTTGCGTCGCTTCGACGGCACACCCCTCTACGAGCACCCCGATCCCCGCCGCAGCGACCAGCCCCAATGGGGCACCCTGCTTTTCAATTACGAAAAAACCGAGGTGCGCAGCTTCCTCATCTCCAACGCCATGTATTTCCTGCGGGAATACCACATCGACGGCCTTCGTGTGGACGCAGTGAGCTGCATGCTCTACCTCGACTATGGCCGCGAGGGCAACGCCTGGCTGCCCAACCGCTATGGCCGCAAGGAGAACCTGGGCGCGATCGCGATGTTCCGCGCCCTCAGCGTGGCCGTACGGCAGGAAGCGCCGGGTGCGCTGCTCATCGCCGAAGAGAGCACCGCCTTCCCTGGCGTGACCGCGCCCCCCGAGGAAGGGGGCCTGGGCTTCGATTATAAATGGAACATGGGCTGGATGAACGATACGCTCTCGTATATGTCCATGGATAGCCTCTTCCGCAAGTGGCACCACGACCAGGTGACCTTCTCCATGTGTTATGCCTTTTCCGAGCACTACATCCTCCCCTTCTCGCACGATGAGGTAGTGCATGGCAAGTGCTCGCTCATCGACCGCATGCCCGGCGAATACGACGATAAATTCCGCCAGCTGCGGCTGCTTTTGATGTATCAATTCGCCCACCCGGGCAAAAAGCTCAATTTCATGGGCGGCGAGTTTGGCCAGTTCATCGAGTGGGATTTCCGCAGGCCGCTTGATTGGTTCCTGCTCTCCTACCCTTCCCATGGCGATATGCAGCTCTTCACCCGCCAGCTCAACCGCTTTTACGCTCGCACCCCCGCCCTTTACGAGCAGGACGACGATTGGCAAGGCTTCGAGTGGCTGGCCGCGGACGACAGCATCCACAGCATCCTGATCTTTATCCGGCGGGATAGCCGGGGCGGCGAGCTGCTCTGTGCCTTCAACTTTACGCCCGTCAAGCACGATCCTTACCGCATCCCCCTGCCCCGGCCCTATGTGCTTACCCAGGCGCTTTCCAATGTGGACCTAAGGGAGATCTCGGGCGTCCTCAGCGAGCAGGATGAATACGGCGGCGAATATGTGGATATCATGCTTTCGCCCTATGAGGCGGTCTATTATTATCTAAAGCCGCAGCCCAGGCCGGCGGCCTTGGTACCCGCTGACCCACGCTATGGCTTGGACGGGAGGAGCGAAGAACCATGATAAAGAAAACGATCGTGGCTATGCTGCTAGCCGGGGGCCAGGGTAGTCGGCTCAGCGTGCTCACCAACCGCATGGCCAAGCCCGCCGTGCCCTTTGGCGGCAGGTACCGCATCATCGATTTCCCCCTCTCCAACTGCGTCAATTCCGATATCGACACCGTGGGCGTGCTAACCCAATACGAACCCATGGAGCTCAACGCCTACATCGGCACCGGCCAGGCGTGGGACCTCGACCGCAACAGCGGCGGCGTTTTCGTGCTGCCGCCCTATGTCTCGGGCAACCGGGGCGAGTGGTATTCCGGCACAGCCAACGCCATCTACCAAAACATTTCCTTCGTGGAGCAATACGACCCGGAATATGTGCTCATCCTCTCCGGCGACCATATCTATAAAATGGATTATTCCAAAATGCTGCAAGAGCATATCGACGGCGGAGCCGAGGCTACCATCGCCGTGCGCGCCGTGCCCATGGAAGAAGCCAGCCGCTTCGGCATCATGAACACGGACGAGGCCGGCAACATTATCGAATTCGAAGAAAAGCCGTCAAAGCCCAAGAGCAATAAGGCCTCCATGGGTATTTACATCTTTGCCTGGCCCATCCTTCGGAAATATCTCATCGCGGATAATAAAGACCCCGCTTCCGAGAACGACTTCGGCAAGGATGTCATCCCCAGGATGCTGGCTGCGGGCTGCAAGCTGCGCGCCTACGAATTCAACAGCTACTGGAAGGATGTGGGCACGGTGCAAAGCCTCTGGGAGGCCAATATGGATATCATCGCCGACCCGCCGCTGCTGGATCTCTCGAGCCAGCTCTGGCACGATAAGCCCTGGCGCATTTACAGCAAATCCCCCATCATGCCGCCGCACTGCGTGGGCAAGGAAGCGAGCATTACCGCCTCCTTGGTCACCGAGGGCTGCGAGATATTGGGCGATGTGCACCACAGCATCCTCTTCGCAGGCGTTACGGTGGAGGAAGGCGCCAAAGTGACGGACTGCGTGCTGATGCCCGGCGCCAAAATCTGCAAAAACGCCATCCTGCGCAAGGCCATCGTGGGCGAAAGCTCCATCGTGGGCCAATGCGCCGAGGTGGGCGCAGAGCGCCTGCCGGGGGATGGGGATTACGATACCTCCCTCACCGGCGATATCACCCTCATCGCCAGCGGCACAGAAATCGCGGCGGATAGCCGGGTGCCTGTGGGCATGATCGTCAACACGGGCATCTACGGCTGCATTCAGGAGGTGTAGGCTATGCAGGGCAACGTATTCGGTTTGATCTATACGGGCGAATCCAGCATGCAGCTAAGGGATCTCACCTATTCCCGCTCTGTGGCCGCCGTGCCCTTTGCCGGGCGTTACCGTTGCATTGATTTCGTGCTCTCCTCCATGGTGAATACGGGCATCTCTAACGTGGGCCTCATCGCCCAGAAGAACTACCACTCCCTGATGGATCACCTTGGCTCCGGCAAGGAATGGGAACTGCACCGCAAGCACGACGGCCTCTTCATCCTGCCCCCCTTCGTCACCCACGACAACACCGGTATTTACAAGGGCACGCTGGACGCCTTGCGCTCCGTGCTGGGCTATATCCGCAGATCAACCCAGCGCTATGTGATCCTCACCGGCAGCCATACCGTGTTCAACACCACCTTCCGCGCCATGGTCGACCAGCACATCGATACCGGGGCGGATATCACCATCATGTACAACGATGTAACCGTTGGCCATAACGACGACCAGTTCGACGAGCTGCGCATGGAGCTGGATGATACCGGCCGCATCACGGACCTTCAATTGAACCCCTACAGGCCCAGCAGCTGCCATTCCTCCTGCGATGTATTTATCCTCGAAAAGGCTCTGCTAGAATATCTCATCGAGGAAGCGGCCAGTCACGGCTGCACGGATTTCATCCGCGATGTGCTCCTGCGCAAGGTAAACACCCTCAAGCTCTACGGCTGGCGCTACGATGGCTATATCGGCTGCCTCAGCTCCATCGCCTCCTATTTCACGCACAATATGAACGCCCTCAAAAAAGAGGTTCGGGCCGACCTCTTCAACCCCGACCACCCCATCTACACCAAAGTTAAGGACGAGGTGCCCGCGCGCTATCTTTCCACTGCTAAGGTGCGCAACAGCCTGGTGGCGGATGGCTGCGTGATCGAGGGCGAGGTGGATTCCTGCGTGCTCTTCCGCGGCGTAAAGGTCGCGCGGGGCACCAGGCTCACCAACTGCCTGGTGCTGCAGGGCTGCGATATCCAGGAGGGCTGCGAGCTGGATCACGTGATCCTCGACAAGGGCTGCACCGTGCATAGCGGCCGCCGTTTGGCAGGCTACGAAAGCTTTCCGGTCATCATCCGCAAGGGTAGCAGCATCTAGTTTTTCGGTATGCTTACGGGCGGCCTGCGCATCCCCTCAAAGGGGGCTTGCGGCTGGGCCGCCCGCGGTATATAGTGAATGCATATGAACCTCTTCTAAGCCTTACAGGCGGAAAGGAGCACCATGCCAGATACTCCGGCCATCCGGCCTATCCAAACCACAGCTCCAGCGGTGATCTTCGCCACCCGGCTCGCTCCCGCAGCCACGCCAGCAGCGCCCCAGGCAGCCGCCCCTGCTGCGCGGCCTGTCCATGACAGCCAATCCCGTCCCCCGTGCCAGCCCCGGCCGCTGCGCGTGCTGCTGGCGGCCAGCGAATGCGTGCCCTTTATCAAAACGGGCGGCCTGGCGGATGTGCTGGGCGCGCTTCCCAAGGAGCTGAAAAAGCTGGGCGTAGATGTGCGCGTGATCCTGCCCAAATATTCCGCCATCGAGGAGGAATACAAGCAGCGCATGGCGCACGTATGCGATTTCCCTGTACCGCTGGGCTGGCGCAGCCAGTATTGCGGCATCGAGGTCCTCCAGCAGGATGGGGTTACCTTCTATTTTGTGGACAATGAGTATTATTTCGGCCGCAATTATATTTATGGCCATGCCTGCAACGACGAGGCCGAGCGCTTCGCCTTTTTCTCCAAGGCTGTGCTGGACTGCCTGCCGCACATCGGCTTTTTCCCGGATGTTCTGCATGCCCATGATTGGCAGGCGGCCATGGCCGTGGCCCTTTTGAAGCTGCAATACAACTGCCTGGCGGATTACGCCCGCGTGCGCACCCTCTTTACCATCCACAACCTGCGCTACCAGGGCGTGTTTGATTGGCCCTTCGTTTCCGAGCTTTTAAGCCTGAGCGGCGGCCTTTTCAACCAGGATTATATCGAATATTACGGCAAGGCCAATTTCATGAAGGCGGCCCTGGTCATGGCGGACGCAGTAACCACCGTGAGCCCCTCCTATGCTTCCGAGATCCAATCCAGCGGCTATGGCGAAACGCTCGACGGCGTGCTCCGCGCCCGGGGCCGGGTGAGCGGCATCCTCAACGGCCTGGATGAATCCCTCTACGACCCCGCTACGGATCCGCACATCGCCGCCCACTTCAGCGCCGACGACCTCGCCGGCAAGGCCCGCTGCAAACGGGATTTGCAGGATTATTTTAACCTGGATGCCGATGCGGACGCGCCCATCGTGGGTATGGTCACCCGCCTGACAGATCAAAAGGGCCTCGACCTGATTGAGCAGGCTATGGAGCGCTTTATGGATAGGCGCATGCAGTTTGTGATGCTGGGCACCGGCGAGCGGCGCTACGAGCAGCTTTTCTCCTGGGCCTGCTGGCGTTGGCCCGGCCGGGTAGGCTGCTGGCTGGAGCATAACCCGCCCATGGCAAACCGGGTCTACGCGGGCAGCGATATGTTCCTTATGCCCTCGCAGTTCGAGCCCTGCGGCCTGGCCCAGCTCATCGCCCTGCGCTATGGCTCCGTGCCTATCGTGCGCGAAACGGGCGGCCTCAGGGATAGTATCGCGCCCTACAATAAGTTCACAGACGAAGGCCTGGGGTTCACCTTTACCTTCTACGACGCCGGGGATATGCTGGGCGCTCTCGATCGCGCCCTCGAGACCTTCTTCGATTACCCCGCCTCCTGGCAGAGCCTCCAAACGCGCGGCATGCGCGCCCACTTCACCTGGGATAAGAGCGCGCGGCAGTATATGGATTTATATCGGAGCTTGTAGGGGGATCGGCAGGGGCTCTGCCCACACCCCCGGTACTCTTAAAAGAGTAACCAGAATAACCTTATAGACTTAGGATATAAGCAACGGCCCGGCGCATGAAGGATGCGCCGGGCCATGTTGGTTCGTTGTTCCTTTACTTCTTCGCCAGCCGCTCGCTGGTGATACGGGCGCAGTAGCGGCCATAGAGCCAAACGCCCAGCCCGATGGCCAGGTAGATGATGATAAAGACGGGCAGCAGCATCCTAAACAGGGGGCCGACGCCCTCCCCATAGCCCAGCAAATAGCCGGTGCCAAGGGATACGCCCAGGCACAGCAGCGCGTGCAGGCCGATGGCCAGGGGCAGGGACAGCGCCTCGATGTCGTAGATCAGGGAGACTATACCGATCAGCGCCGAGGCCGCCAGCCAGGCCATCACCTGGATCAGGGTGCCATCCAGGCCGCCCAGCAGGGCTATGCAGGCCGTGGAGATCACCGAGCCTATGGCCAAGCCCACGCCGACGTGCTCTAAAACCTTTTTAAACATATTATTTTACCTCCATTACATAATTGCGAAAATCCTTCATGTATTTGCGGGAGATGGTCAGCTGGGTTTTGCCATCCTTGAGCAGGGCGGTGTAGTTGCCGGAAAACTCCGCTTCTACGCTACGGATGGAATCCACATTGGCCACCACACCTTTGCTGATCTGCACGAAGCCTTTACAGGCCAGCAGCTCGCACAGCTCGTAGAGCTTATGCCGCGTTTCATATTCCTCCCCGCCGCAGCGGGCGTATACCTTGCTGCCCCGGGCCTCAAAGAAGCTGATCTCCCCCGGGTCGAAGGGATACTCCCGCTCATCCCGGTAGAGGAATATCTTCCCCAGCCCGCCCACGCGCTGCAGGGCGGCGATGAGGGCCGTGACCTGGGGGCTAGCCAGCTCCCCGCGAATGCACACCTCCGGCTCGGCCAGGGCGGCCTGTTCCAGCATAATCTTCATGCGCCACCTCGCTTAACTTCTTATGCTGCCAGTATAGCGAAGAAACGGTTTTTTGTCTCGCCCGGATGCATAAGCGGTCGATTTTGGCCCCCAAGCCGCACCGAAAAGGGCATAAAAAGCGCTGAAGACAACAAACGGCCTTCTCGCTTAACAATTATCCCAAAGGCTGTGCCCCGAGTACGCCGCCCGCGTAGGGCCGCCGCCTGCGTAGGGCCGCCACCTGCGTAGGACCGCTCGCGTAGGGCAGGCGCTCGGCGAAATTGTGACAATGTTGCAAAAGCCGTTGTTCCCCGGGGGTTTTGTGCTAAAATAAAAGCCATGAACGAAAACTATGTTTATCACGATTCCAGGCGGCTGCGCTACCGCGCACCCTTTGGGGCCGTGAAGGCCGGGGAGCAGGTGCGCATCCTGGCAGAAATAAAGGGATCTGGGCGGCTCACCCTGCGCCTCTGGCTCGATGGCCAGGAGCGCCTGATACGGGGCGAGCGCGCCGGGGAGACGGTGGAATTCATCCTCCCGGCAGAGGCCCCCGGCCTGATCTGGTATCATTTTATTTGGGATGGCCCTGAGGGCAGGCGCTATTACGGCGTACAGAAAGGCTATGGCGGCCCCGGCCGCTTCTATGACGAACAGCCCCCCTCCTGGCAGCTCACGGTGTACGACCCCGCCTTTGAAACCCCGGCCTGGTTCCGCAAGGGCGTGGCTTACCAGATCTTCCCGGATCGGTTTTTCCGCAGCGGGAATATCCTGGGCGTGGAGGAACACAAGGCCCTGGGGCACCGGGTGCTGCTGCACGAAGATTGGCAGGAGGAGCCGCTTTACCTGCCTCTGCCCGGCTCCAAGGATTACGATCCCTGCGATTTCTTTGGCGGCAACCTCGCAGGCATCCGCGAAAAGCTGCCGTACCTCGCCTCTTTGGGCGTTACCTGCCTATACATCAACCCCGTATTCCTCTCCCCCTCCAACCACCGCTACAACACGTCGGATTACCTTAAGGTAGACCCCATCCTGGGCACGGAGGAAGATCTTCGGGCGCTCATCGAGGCGGCGGCGGGCTACGGCATGCGGGTGATGCTGGACGGCGTGTTCTCCCACACCGGGGACGACAGCGTCTATTTCGACGCCAAAGGCGTTTATGGGGGCGGCGCGTGTTCCGATCCGCATTCCCCCTACCGCGCCTGGTATGATTTCAAGCGCTATCCGGATGATTACCGCTGCTGGTGGGGCTTCCGCTCCCTTCCCGAGGTCAACGAGAGCGAGCCGAGCTATATGGCCTTTATAGCCGATGTTCTTGCGCACTACGGCGCGCTGGGCGCAACGAGCTGGCGCCTGGATGTAGCGGATGAACTGCCGGATGATTTTATCGCTTTTCTGCGCGAAAAGCTTAAGGCCCTCGATCCGGAGGCCGTGCTCCTGGGCGAGGTCTGGGATGACGCTTCCAATAAAGAAGGCTTTGGCCGGCGGCGCAAGTATGTGGATGGCCACGAGCTGGACAGCGCCATGGGCTACCCCTTTAAGGACGCGGTGCTCTCCTTCCTGCTGGGCGGCGGCACGGCTGCGGACTTGGTGGATCGCCTGATGGACCTGATGGAGAACTACCCCAAACCCTTTTACGAGGCTCAGCTCAACATTCTGGGCAGCCACGATACCATCAGAGCGCGCACGGCGCTGGCCGGCGCGCCTCACCGGGATGCGCTAACCCGCAAGGAGCAGGCCGCGTGGAAGCCCGGGGCGGAAGCGGCGGTGCTGGCCAGGGCGCGATTAAAGCTGGGCGTTCTGATCCAATTCGGCCTGCCCGGCGT
>DHOI01000045.1:0-475 GCA_002409725.1 Christensenella sp. UBA5394 | reverse complement strand
TGGGGCCGGGAGGATGATGATTTGCTGGCGTTTTACAGGGCGGTTTCCGCAGCCCGCCAAAGCTGCCCGGCGCTGTATCGCGGCGGCTGCGGCATGGCCGCGCCCGCGCCGGATGTATTCACGGCCCTGCGCTGCGAGGGTCACAGCGGCGCGGCGTTGCTGGTGAACCGCTCGCTCGAGCCCTACCAAGGCGTGCTGAGCGTGAACCATTTTACCCAAGGGCCGGATGTGAACCGGCTCTGGCTGGATGGGCTTTACCGGGATGCGGCCGGTGGCCGGGAGTTTCGGGCCAAGAACGGCGAGTTATACCTGCGGCTGCCCCCTATGACGGGCCTGCTGCTGACCAGGATCGAGTAAATATTAGGTAAGATTTTATGGGTTTTTTTAATCGTTTGCTGCAAGGCCGCTATGGCATGGATAAACTGAACCTGGCGCTCTTTTGGGGCGGCATCGGGTGTAGCGTGGTCACCTGGTT
>DHOI01000115.1 GCA_002409725.1 Christensenella sp. UBA5394 | reverse complement strand
GGCCTGTTGGCCATGTACATGCGCTCCATCGAAGCCAAGACCTTTCAGATCATGCTCACCTACGACGTGCTGCTGATCGTGGTCATCGGTGGCATCGGCTCGGTCTCGGGCAGCGTGCTGGGCGCGTTCCTGGTGACGGCCAGCAAGGAATGGTGGCTACGCTTCTTCGATAACCCGCTGACCATCGGCGGCTGGCAGGTGCCCCTGTTCCGCACCGGCTTCCGCATGGTCATCTTCTCGCTGCTCCTAATGGCTGTGGTGCTCTTCTGGCGGCGCGGTATCATGGGCAGCCGGGAGTTCAGCTGGGATAACATCCCCCGCTTCTTCGCCTGGCTTAAAAAGAAATTCGGTAAAAAAAGTGCAGGGGAAGGGGGTGGCGAGAATGCCTGAAACCGTGCTTCACCTTGAAAACATAACCATGCAGTTCGGCGGCGTGGTGGCCGTGAACGACCTGACCATGGATGTGAACAAGGGCGAGATCGTAGCCCTCATCGGCCCCAACGGCGCCGGTAAAACCACCGCCTTCAACGTCATCACCGGCGTATACGCCCCCACCAACGGCAGAGTTACCCTCAAGGGTACCGTCATCGCCGAGGATTTCCCCCACGGCAAGATGAAAAAGCTCTATGCCGCAGGCCATAACGGCGAGTATACCCACACGGTCAAAAACACCCCGGATAAGATCACCAAGATGGGCGTGGCCCGCACCTTCCAGAACATCCGCCTCTTCAAAAGCCTCACGGTGTTTGAGAATGTGCTGATCGCCCAGCATATGAACCTCAAGGCCGGCCTCTTTGCCGCCACCTTCGGCCTCAACCGCAAAGAGGAAGAAACCATGCGCGAGGAGTGCATGCGCCTGCTCACCATCCTCGACCTGGCCGATGTGAAGGACGAGGTCGCCAACAACCTGCCTTATGGCAAGCAGCGCCACCTGGAGATCGCCCGCGCCCTGGCCACCAAGCCGGAGCTTTTGCTGCTCGATGAGCCCGCAGCCGGCATGAACCCCCAGGAGACAGACGAGCTGACAGCCTTCATCCGCCGCATCCGGGATGATTTCCACCTTACCGTCTTCATGATCGAGCATCATATGAACCTGGTGATGGAGATATCCGACCGGATCTACGTGATTGACTTTGGCAAGCAGATCTCCGAGGGCACGCCCGCCGAGGTACAGGATGATCCCGCTGTTATCAGCGCGTATTTGGGGGTGGAAGAAGAATGAGCATGCTGGAAGTAAAAGACCTCCGTGTGAATTACGGCGGCATCGAAGCCCTCAAGGGCATCTCCTTCGAAGTGAACGAGGGCGAGATCGTGACCCTCATCGGCGCGAATGGCGCGGGTAAATCCACCACTCTCAAAACCATCTCGGGCCTGGTGCCCATGGCAGGCGGCTCCATCGTCTACAACGGCGAAGCAATTTCCGGCTTCGATTCCCAAAAGATCGTGCAGCGGGGCATCTCCCTGGTGCCGGAAGGCCGCCGCGTGTTCCCCAACCTCACCGTACTCGAAAACCTCAAGGTCGGCGCATACCTGCGCACAGATAAAGAGGGCATCGATGCGGATGTGGAGTATATTTTTCAGCTCTTCCCCCGCCTTAAGGAGCGCTATTGGCAGATGGCCGGCACCCTGTCCGGCGGCGAGCAGCAGATGCTGGCAGTAGGCCGCGGCCTCATGGCCAGGCCCAAGGTGATGATGATGGATGAGCCCAGCCTGGGCCTTGCGCCCCTGATCGTGCGGGATATCTTCTACATCATCCAGCGCATCAACGCGGATGGCGTAACCGTGCTGCTCATCGAGCAGAACGCCAATGCGGCCCTCAAGATCGCCAACCGCGGTTATGTGCTGCAAACCGGCCACATGACCCTCACCGGCACCGGCCAAGAGCTACTCAACGACGAAAGCGTGCGCGAGGCGTATTTAGGAAAAACAAAGTAAAGGGTTCACATTCCATATTCATAACCAGCGGCCCGGCGCATTTTGCGCCGGGCCGCTTCGTTGGCAAATATTATTTTAGAAGATGCGCCAGGCGCAGATGAAGTTGCGCTTGCTCCAATCTCCAAGGCAGGAGCGGTGCACGACCTGACCTTGGCCGCTGGAGGCGTCGATCATGGTGCCGTCGCCCATGGCGATGGCCACATGGCCCTTGAAGACGATCACATCGCCCTTTTGCAGGCTGGAGAGGGAGCTGACCTTCCGGTAGCCGGTGCTCCTCCAGCCGGAGCTGGTGAGGTACTTCTGGCTCACGCCCGCCTGCCGCAGGCACCAATACACGAAGCCGGAGCAATCGAAGGTGTTCGGGCCCTTGCCGCCGCGCACATACCTGCTACCCAGCTTACTGCGGGCCGCCTCGATGAAGGTATTGAGGCTGCCGCCGCTGCTCACGGAGCCGCCGGAGCTGCCGGAACCGGAATCACCGCTGCCGGAGCCGGAATCCGAGCCCGCGCTTGGCGTATAATCTGAAGCCGCGGCCTTGGCGCTATCCGAGAATAGGGACTGGATGGTGTAGCGGCCCGCCTTGCCATCCGCCGAAAGCTTATTGCGGGATTGGAAGGCCTTTACAGCCTCCTCCGTGGCGGAGCCGTAATAGCCCGTAGCCTTGCCGGAAAGATAGCCCAGGGATTTGAGCTTGCTCTGGATTTTGGTAACCGTATCGCCGCTCATGCCCAGGGTTAGAGCATTGGGCTGGGCCTTATCGCTCATGAGCAGATAGCGTGTGGCCGGGCCGATGTGGCCGTCCACAATGAGGCCGTTGATCTGCTGGAAGAGCTTTGTGGCCGCCACGGTATCCTTGCCAAAGGTGCCGTCCGGCTCTGTGGTTAGATAGCCCAGCTTAAAGTAACGCTTTTGATATTTGAGTACGTCGTCGCTCTTTTCGCCATAGGAGAGGGACTTGGGGATGGCGTCCTCGCTATAGAGCATTTCACGGGTCTGCTCGCCCACCTTGCCGTCCACATCCAAATGGTTGCGCTTTTGGAATTCTTGCACGGCGGCCTCGGTCTCCTCGCCGAAGTAGCCGGTGGTCTTTTTCATGTAATCGAGCTCGACCAAGCGGCTTTGCAGCTCGGTCACATCCGTGCCCTTCACACCGATGCTCACCATGTATTTCTTGGCCTCGGCGCTCATGAGCAGGTCGTAGGTGGCTTGTCCTACGAAGCCGTCGATGGCCAACTCATGGCTGCGCTGGAAAAGCTCCACCGCCTCTTTGGTTTGCGAGCCGAATTTCTGGGTGGGCTCGTCGTTATCCATATAGCCCAAATCCATCAAGCGCTGCTGGATTTCGGCGATCTCCGGGCCCTCGTAGCCCTTGCTAAAGAGCATGGGCGTGGGCGTAGGCACGGGGGTCGGCGGGGGGGATGCGTTGGCCTGCTGCTGGGCGAGCGCGTTTTCCAGAGAAACCACGTTCGTGTCCTGGCCGGCCGCGGCGGCATAGCGCGCACCGGAAGCGGCCGCGCCGCCTTCGGCCGTGGCCGAAAGCGAGGAGACGCCCCAGATCAAACCGCCCAGCAGCAGCACCGCAGCGCAGCAGCCGAAAATCGTGCGTGGATCGCCCCGTCTAATGCCCTTAGCGGTGCGGGAAAGCAGCCCGCCGAACCCGCCCCGCTTTTGAAAGCGCCGGATGGAGAGAAAGGAACGCCGGGTCACGCCGCGCAATATTTCTTTTATGGCGGACCAGCCGCCCCTCGTCTGCCGCTTCATGCAATAGATTATAGCATAAAGAGGGGATCAAAAAAAAGAAACAAAACGTTAACAGCATAATTTAGCAAGCTTGCCCTATCCAGCGGCGCGGTTTGCGGGTATAATAATGTAGAGAAAGCGGATATAAGATCATGCGGGGAGGTATATGGTTTGATCATCATCGGCATATGCGGGGCGAGTGGTAGCGGCAAGAGTACGCTGGCCCGGGAGATACGGGATTCCCTCACCTGCAGCGCCCTCATCATCGGCCTGGATTGCTACTACCGCGATCATTTGGAGCTACCCATTGAGGAGCGTATCCGCATCAATTACGACGAGCCTGATATCTTTGACTTCGACGAACTGCTGGAAGACCTTGAGGCCCTGGAGCGGGGCGAACCCATCACCCGCAACGCCTATGATTATTCCAGCTACAAGCGCGCCGATACGGACGAGTTGCTCCAGCCGCCGGATGTGCTGATCCTTGAGGGCATCCATATGTTCCTTGATAAGCGCATCAGCGAAAAAATGGTGCTCAAGGTGTTCATGCATGTAGATGTGGATATTTGCCTGCTAAGGCGCATCAAGCGGGATATCCAGGTGCGTGGCCGCAGCATCGAAAGCATCAGCGCGCAATATCTCTCCACGGTCAAGCCCGTGTATGAGGAATACGTGAGCAAGTATATTTTACAGGCGGACATCGCCATCATGCGGGGCGGCAAGAACCGCCTGGCCATCGACGCCATCAGCGCCTACCTTTCGGCCCGGCTGCTGGCGGAAAAATTCGAGCGGGATGAAGGCAAGGCCCGCATGGGAACCGGGAAGGAGGCATAGCCTTTCAACGATGGAAAGCATTTGGAGATACACCAAAAAATACCTGCCGCTGGTAGCCTTTGGCGTTCTGCTCTACGAGCTGTTTGAGAATTGGCTCGCCGTGCGGCAAGCGCTGTCCGATTTTTTCTCCATTCTGCAGCCGCTGTTCATGGGCGTGGCGCTGGCCTTCATCGTGAACATGCCCATGCGTTTCCTCGAAACGAGAGTATTTGTCAAATGGAAGGATGGCGGGGCCAAGCGTGGCGTGTGCCTGATGCTGGCCTATATATTCGTGGTCGCGGTGATCACGGCCATGCTGCTGCTGATCATCCCCCGCATGGTGGAAAGCATTACCTCTATCCTGATGAATTTCGACAGCTATATGCAGAGCTTGCGCGTTTGGGCGGACGATATCTGGATGCGGCTGAACCTACGGCAAGAGGTGGTGGATATGATCTCCAGCGGCTTTGGGCGCACCTTCGGCCAGCTGGATGAGATCATCGCCAACGCGGCGAGCGCGGCCGTGAAGGGGGCCGTAAGCGTGATCAGCCTGGTGGCCAATACCCTGATCGCCTTTATCTTAAGCCTCTATTCCCTCTTCAATAAAGAAAAGTTCCTCATGCAGGCCCGGCGGCTGATTAACGCCATCCTCGAAGAAAACGCGGCCCGGCGCGTGCTCGCGATTTGCACCCGCACCAACGCCGCGCTCAACAGCTATTTCTTCGGCATGATCATCGATTGCTTCCTCTTGGGCGCCATGTGCTTCATCGCCATGAGCATTTTCGGCTTCCCCTATGCGCTTCTCATCAGCGCAACCATCGGCTTTACGCAGGTGGTGCCCATTGTGGGGCCCTGGATCGGCGGCATCGTGGGCGGCTTGCTGATTCTCTTTGTGGATCCGCCGCTGGTGCTGTGGTTCGTGGTGCTCTTGCTTGCCGTGCAGCAGATCGACAATAACCTGGTTTACCCCCGCGTGGTGGGCAACGCAGTAGGCATCAGCGGCATCTGGGTGCTGATCGCCATTCTGCTGGGCGGCGGCCTTTGGGGTCTGGGCGGCATCGTGCTCTCCGTACCGCTGATGGCCGTATGCTACACCATCGTTGGCGAATGGGTGAACAAGCGCCTCGAGCGCAAGCGGCAATAACTTTTCAAACAAGCGGCCGCCCCTTGGGCCGTCAGACTGTCAAAAAAGTCCTTAG
>DHOI01000082.1 GCA_002409725.1 Christensenella sp. UBA5394 | reverse complement strand
GCTGGGCCTCGCCTGCCTGGCCGCATGGGTGGTGAACAACCGCGAAAAGAACTAGCGCGGCAAGGGGCCGGAAAGCATCCGGCCTTATTTTTTCGGCTTGACAAGGTTAGACGCTATGCTATAATAATACTTGATAAATTTTGCGGGAAGAACGGGCCCCATGCCGGCCGCCGCTGCATTGTAGAGAGGAACGCCCAGGCTGCAAGCGCTCCATGCAGGGCCGCGCACACACCACCCCGGGACTGCAAGCGGCGGAGCCCGTTATCGCTCGTTTCAAGTGGGTCTTTCCAATCAGGGTGGGACCGCGGACAAATTGCTTTGTTCGTCCCTGGCTTTTGCCAGGGGCGTTTTTTATTGCCAAAGCGGCACGGACAAAGGATATAGCGAATTTTATGGAGGTACTTATATGAACATCAAACTCCCGGATGGCAGCATCCACCAATATGACGATGGCATGACGGCTCTGGATATTGCCGAATCCATCTCCCCCCGCCTGCGCAAAGCCACCCTGGCCGCAGAGCTGGACGGCAAGCGCGTGGATGCATTCGCCCCTATCAAGGGCGACCACGAGCTCAAGCTGCTCACCTTTGACGACGAGAACGGCCGTTGGGCCTTCCGCCACACAGCCTCGCATATGCTGGCCCAGGCCGTGAAGCGCCTCTACCCAGAGGTGAAATTCGCCATCGGCCCGGCCATCGAAAACGGCTTCTATTACGATTTTGATACCCCCGAGGGCTTCTCCTTCTCCCCGGAGGATTTGGAAGCACTCGAAAAAGAGATGCACAAGATCGCGAACGAAAACTTGCAGCTGCACCGCTTTGAGCTGCCTCGCGAGGAAGCCATTGAGTACATGAAGAAGCGCAACGAGCCCTATAAGGTGGAGCTCATTCAAGACCTGCCAGAGGATGCGATCATCAGCTTCTATGAGCAGGGCGAATTTGCGGATCTTTGCGCGGGGCCGCATCTCGAAAACACCGGCAAGGTCAAGAACGTGAAGCTGATGAGCGTGGCCGGCGCCTATTGGCGGGGCAGCGAAAAGAACAAGATGCTCCAGCGCATTTACGGCACTGCCTTTGAGAAAAAGGCGGACCTTGACCAGTATCTCTTCCGCCTGGAAGAGGCCAAAAAGCGCGATCACCGCAAGCTGGGCCGCGAGCTCGACCTGTTCGACATTTTGGACGAGGGGCCCGGCTTCCCCTTCTTTTACCCCAACGGCATGATCTTGCGCAACCAGCTCGAGTCCTTCTGGCGCGAGCAGCACCAGGCGCGCGGCTATAAAGAGATCCGCACCCCTATGATCCTCAACCGGGATCTGTGGATCCGCTCGGGCCATTGGGATCATTACCAAAATAACATGTACTTCACCAAGATCGACGACATGGACTATGCCATCAAGCCCATGAACTGCCCCGGCTCCATCCTCACCTACAAGCGCAAGATCTATTCCTATCGTGATCTGCCCGAGCGTCTGGGCGAGCTGGGGTTGGTGCACCGCCACGAGCTTTCCGGCGCGCTGCATGGCCTCATGCGGGTACGCTGCTTTACCCAGGACGACGCCCATATCTTCATGACGCCGGATCAGATCAAGTCCGAGATCCTGGGCGTGGTTGATAAGTTCCAATGCTTCTACGATACCTTCGGCTTTAAGTATACGGTGGAGCTCTCCACCCGCCCCGAAGATAGCATGGGCAGCGACGAGCAATGGGAGCAGGCCACGGCGGCTCTGGAAGAAGCTTTGCAGGCAAGCGGCCTGCCCTTTGCCATCAACCCGGGCGACGGCGCTTTCTACGGCCCCAAGATCGACTTTCATCTGGAAGACGCCATTGGCCGCACCTGGCAATGTGGTACCATCCAGCTGGATTTCCAGATGCCCGAGCGCTTTGATATCTCCTACGTGGGCCCGGATGGTGAAAAGCACCGCCCGGTTATGATCCACACGGTGGTCTTCGGCTCCATCGAGCGCTTCATCGGCATTCTCACAGAGCATTGCGCGGGCGCGTTCCCCACCTGGGTGGCCCCGTTGCAGGTGAAGGTGCTCACGATCACGGGCAGGGCCGATGAAAAGGCAGCCGAAATCTGCGAGGCGCTCAAGGCCGCGGGCCTGCGCGCTGAGGCAGACCTACGCAACGAGAAGATTGGCTTCAAGATCCGCGAGGCGCAGATGCTCAAGGTGCCCTACATGCTGGTGGTGGGCGATAAGGAGATCGAGCAGGGCGTGGTGGCCGTGCGTGGCCGCAAGAAAGGCGACCTCGGCACAATGCCCCTGGCGGATTTCATCGCCCTGATTAACGAGGAGATCGCCACCAAGGCGCACGACTAAAGCATTAGACAAGCAGAAGCGGCCCGTTTAGCGGGCCGCTTTGTTTTTGCGCAGGGCGCGTATAAATTCCTTATCCTCCGGCGATACGCGGTAGGATTCCAGGATTTTTGAAAGGGATTTGCTATAGGTAAAGTCGTCCAGGGTGTTGTTTTGCAGGTAAGCCTTGGTGCGGCCGGGGTCATGTATGAAGCAGAAGGAAACTGCCCAGGCAGCCGCCATTTTCACATAATGGTGGTCAAGCTTGACCCCGTCGATCAGCTCCAGCACCTCATCGAGGTAAGGTTCCTGCATATAGTGATTCAGCGCCATCACCAGGGCGAAGCGCACGGCGAAGGGTTGGGGAGACGAAAAATAGGGCCTCACAAAATCCCAAACAAGGCCCGGATGCCTCTGGGCAAGCTTCAAACCGCCGCAAAAGCAATCGCATACGGCCCAGTTGTCGATCTTGGGCACAAAGGCCGCCACATAGGAAAGAATTTCCTCTGGGCTCCCCTTGGCAAGACCAATGACCAGGGCCTGCACCATGGTTTCCTCATAGCTCTCCTCCCGGGCCGCAGCCAGAAAGGCGCGCCAATCCCCGGCGGCGATCCTTTTGGCGATCCGGCGCAGGGCGGGCATACGTACGCCCAGGATATTGGCCACCCCGGGCAGGAGGCCGGCGTTGAAATCGCGGTAATCCGGCTCAGCCAGGGCGTATAGCTCGGCGTAAAATTCTTCCCTCGTCAAAGGATCGCCCTCCTTTTAAATGCCACAGTCTTTTCGCAGGGACGGCTGCCCGGCCTTTTGCGCCCCGCCCACCAGCACGATGCGAATATCCTCGTTGCGCTTGGCCACGTACATGGCCTCGTCCGCCCGGCGGTAAAGGGTACCGAAATCCCGGCCGTCGCGGGGGGCTAGGGCCCCGCTCATCTTCCGCCTTTCGATTTTTGCACGCTCCGCATTTCACAAGATCGGCAGCTCTTTGTCCCTCCAACGTGTGCAGCATATGCCATTTCCATTTGATGTTAATTATACAATATGGCCCAATTCCTGACAAGAAACAATCATCGCCGCAAGCAAGCAAAAAGCCGCCATTGAGCGGCTTTTATTGGGTTTAGGCAACGCGTCAAGCTAGGGGCAATTCACCCCACACGAACCGGCCGGCCTGAACCACGGCCTTGATTTGCAGGTTTTGATCCAGCACCACCAGGTCGGCCTGTTTTCCGTTTTGCAAAGAGCCTGCCTTGTCATCGAGGCCCAGCGCCCTGGCCGG
>DHOI01000002.1:3672-4461 GCA_002409725.1 Christensenella sp. UBA5394 | reverse complement strand
GCTGGGCGTGGGAGAGGGCGTGGGTAAGGGCGTGGGCGAGGGCGTGGGGCCCCAAATGGGTGGGGTAGGCGAGGGTGTAGGCCGCTGCGTGGGCCTCGGGGTCGGCCGCTGCGTGGGCTTGGGCGTAGGCGTTGGCCTGGGCGTGGGCTTTAGCGTCGGCTTGGGCGTGGCCGTGGGCCGGATGGTGGGCACGGGGGTGGGGCTGGGCGTGGGACTTGGGGATGGGGTTAAGGTTGCGGTGGGGGAGGGCGTAAGCGGAGGCATGGGAACGACCTCCGGTGGCCGCGCGGCCCCGCGCCGCATCAGCGCGAGGGCGAGGCCACCAAGCAGCAATACGGGAAGTAAAGCGGCCAGCCAGGCCCACCCATGGCGCTTGGCACCATAGGGTGAGCGGGCTGCCCGCCAGGTTCCGTATCCATATCGAAGCCGTTCTTTCCAACCCATGGGCCCGGAGCGCCTTTCTCCAATTCAGCCGGTATCTGGCAGCAGGCTATCTTTTCACCGGTTGCTCTAGTATGCCCGGAGGATCACATCTCCATCACATAGCGGTAAAGGGGGGCCACGGCCTCTAAGGCTTGCCGCGCCTCATCTAGCAGGCCGGGCTTGAGTGTGGGGGTCAGTCTGTCGCAGGTATAGCACCAGCTCAAGCTCTTGCGGTTGAGGTAAGGCTTGAGGGCCTCTGGCGCATCAGGGAAGCGATCCCGCTTATAAAGCTGGCCCTCGAGAGGGTATTTGGCCAGCTCCGGTGCCTGGGCCAGTGCCAAAAAGCCCACTGGGTCCGCCAGGATG
>DHOI01000002.1:0-3585 GCA_002409725.1 Christensenella sp. UBA5394 | reverse complement strand
AGGTATTTGGCCAGGGCCGGGGCCTGGGCTAATGCCAAAAAGCCCACTGGGTCTGCCAGGATGCGCTTGCGAAGGTGCGCCATCATCGCCTGGTTGCTCTCGTGCATACCCAAGCCGTAGCCGTAGCCCTGCGGGCAGATCTCCACATAGATGAGGAAGCTCTCGCCAAGGCGCTTGCCCGGCCTGCGGAAGGCCAACCAGGCATGGTCGCGGTAGGGATGCTTGTCCTTGGTGAATCGGGTATCCCTGTAGATGCGGGAGAGGATGGTGGTCATGCGGGTATTGAAGCACGGATCGATGGTCAGGGCCAAGGGCAGCAGGTCCTCGGCCAAGGCGCGCAGCGGCTCCTGCACGTTTTGCTTGTAGCGGCCCTTATTGGCGGCAAAGAATTCCTTGTTGTTATTGAAGGCCAGCTCGATGAGGAATTTGTAGGTATCCTCATTGAAGCCCTGGAAGGTTTGGCTCACGGTGGATTCACTCCTTATTCGGATTCATAGCTTGGCGATACAACCACCGCCTGCTTTTGCGGCAGCTGGGAAAGGACGAGTGCGGTAAGGATCAGCAGGCAGCCCAGGGCCATGCGACCGGTAAAAATTTCGCCCAGAAAGAGCACCCCGAACAGGCAGCCGAAGGCGGATTCCGTGCTCATAAAGAGGGATGCGTAGGTGGGCGAGGCGTATTTAATGCCGACATTCATCATCGTGAGGGCCAAAAGAGTGGCGGCAATGCCGCAATAGGCCAGCTCGCCGATCATCGAGGGAGTAAAGCTGGAAGGGAAGGTCTCAAAGCACAGCCCGCCGAGCCAGGCGAAGCCCGCGGCAAAGGCGAATTGCAGGCAGGTGAGCTGCATCACATCCAGGTCGGCGAAATTGTCCACTGCACAGATATGCACCGCGTACAGCGCGCCGCAAAGCAGGGTCAGCACATCACCGATGTTTATGCCGCCCTCCCCCTGCAGGGAGAGCAGGGCGATGCCGCAGAGCATCAGCAGGGCCGCTACCATCACCCGCTTGGCGGGGCGCAGGCCCTTCCAGAGCCAAAGCGCCAGCGGCACCAGCACCACATACACCGCCGTGATCAGAGCGCTCTTGCCAGCGGTGGTGAATATCAGGCCATAGGTTTGCACGGCAAAGGCCGCATAAAGGCAAAAGCCCGTAACCAGGCCCCCCAGCAGGGTGCGCTTTTGTAGCGGGCGATTTTTGGAAAAGAGGGTATAGCAAAGCCCCAGGGCCCCCATGGTGAAACGGATGGCCAAAAGGTAGTTGGTGGAGATGGAACCCAGCGCGTTTTTCATCACCACAAAGCCGCCGCCCCAGATGGCGCCGGTGATCAGCAGCATGCAGTTTGCCAGGGCCCGCCTGGCTTTTTCGTTCAGCTTCATCATATCCATAGACCCAACTATAACATAAGGAATGCCGCCGGACAAGCCCCGCCTGGCTGAAGAACCCCCCAAAAAAAACACAAAAAAATTTTGGGAAACCCCTTGACAGAACCGCTGACCGTGCATATACTATGTATTGCAGTTAGTTAGTTGAGTAATTAACCAAAACGCAGAAAGGAGATGATCCTTTGATCCCAGGCTTTGATGAGGAGCGTCCGCTGTTTTTGCAGGTGGCGGCGCTGTTGGAGGAGGCCATCCTCTCCGGCGCTTACCCCGAGGAAAGCCAAGTCCCCTCCATCACCGAGCTATCGGTGAGCTGCAAGATCAACCCGGCCACGGCGCTCAAGGGCGTAAACCTGCTGGTGGAGCAGGGGTTCTTATACAAAAAGCGGGGACTGGGCATGTTTGTAGCTGGCGGCGCGCGGGAGCGCCTCGCACAGGAGCGGAAGAAGCAGTTTTTCGCGGGCTATATCGAACCCCTCCTGGCGGAGGCCGAAAAATTGGGCCTATCCCGGGAGGATATGATGGAAATGATCCAAAAAGGAGCGATGCGGCAATGATTGAGATCAAGAATGTATCCAAGCGATTCGGGCAGGTGCAGGCCCTTGACGGCGTTTCCCTGCGCCTGGAAAGCCCGGGCATCTACGGCCTGCTGGGCAACAACGGCGCGGGCAAGACCACCCTTTTGAACATCCTCACCAGCAGGCTCCATGCCGATGCGGGCGAGGTGCTGCTCGATGGCGTTCCTATGGTGGATAACGATGCGGCGCTCGCCCAGCTTTTTATGCTGGGCGAGAAGAACCTCTACCCGGATGAAATGCGGGTACGCCAGGCTTTCGAGGCCACGGCCTGCTTTTATCCCGCCTTCGACATCGCGCGGGCCAAGGCTTTGGCGGCGCGCTTCGGCCTCAATATGAAGAGCAAGATCACGGCGCTCTCCACGGGCTACCGCTCGATCTATCGCATCGTGCTGGCGCTCACCGTGGGCGCGCCCTATCTGCTGCTGGATGAGCCCGTGCTGGGCCTGGACGCGCAGCATAGGGACCTCTTTTACAAGCTGCTGATCGAGCTTTACGCCGAGCATCCCTGCTGCATCCTGCTCTCCACCCACCTGATCCAGGAGGCCGCGCCGCTCATCGGCCACGCTATCATCCTGCACCAGGGCCGCATTCTGCGCAACGCGCCGGCCGAAGAGCTGCTGGCTGCCGTCCACACCGTATCCGGCCCGGCGGCGGCTGTGGATTCCTATCTCGCCGGCCGCAGACCGCTCTCCGCTTCCAGCCTGGGTGGGCTGAAAACGGCCTATGTGGAGGGCCCGAGGCCGCAGGCAGCGCCGCAGGGCCTGGAGACCGGCCCTGCGGATTTGCAGGGGTATTTCATCGCCTTGATGGAGGAGGAAAGCAAATGAGCAACATGGATATCAAAGGCGCGCTTCGCTATGATATAAAGGCCAGCCTACGCAGCCTCGGCATCTTTTTGATCGTGATGATCCTGGTATGGCTGCTCAATTTTATCCTGGCCATCGTGGTTAGCGGCGACGGCTCCTATTCCGGCGGCTTCGATATGGCCGTGACCATCTATATGTTCGTGGTAGGCATCATCTCCGTGCGGGAGGATTTACGCCTCTTCCTGCAAAACGGGCGTGGGCGGCCTACGGTATTCCTGGCACAGATCGTCGTGGCACTCTTCGCTTCCGCCGCGCTGGCCGTGGCCAGCAGCCTGCTGATGGGCCTGTTCCAGCTCATTACCATCTGGCTAGCCCCGCAGTTGGAGTTCACCTCGCTCTATGGGCTGTTCGGCATGGGTAGCGGCGCGCATGGCCTGGCTGCTCTGCCGGAGGCCATCGCCTTTACCTTTTTCCAATGCCTGCCGGCATTCCTCCTTGGCACGGCCGTTTCTCTCATCTATTACCGGCTGAGTAAGCTGGGCAAGGTGGCGTTTTCCATTGCTGTGCCGGCTGTGCTGTTCGTGGGCTTGCCCATCCTGATCGGCACCAACCCGGAGATCGCCAAGGCCTTCGTCGCATTCATCACCTTCATCTCCGAGCTTTTGAAGACTCCCCTGGCCCTGTTGGCAGCCTTCGCCCTGATCTCTTCGCCCATCCTGGCCCTGGGTAGCTGGCTGCTCTTGCGCAAAGCGCCCATCAAATAGCGGCCGGAAAACCATACTTCAACAGGCATACGGCCCGGCGCATTTGCGCCGGG
>DHOI01000075.1:40881-41252 GCA_002409725.1 Christensenella sp. UBA5394 | reverse complement strand
ATTCCAGCGTGGTGGGGGTGGCCCAGGGAGCAAGCGGCCTGCCTGGGGAGATACGGGGGGCCTTCAGCAGCGTGAGCCGTCGCCTGGGCACGCTGGATACCAACAACCCGTTGGGCATCTACGGCCAGCTTTACGAACCGCTGGAGAACCCACTGTATCCAAACGGCGTGCTGCTGGCCTATCCCGAAGAAATCCATCCCGGTCCGGCTACGCTTTTGACTACCGTGGACGCAGAAGGCGTGCAGGCATACGATTGCCAGATCATTAAAACCTATTCGCAGGATAGCGCGGATGGCAAGGGCATGGTGATCGAAATCACCGATCCGGCGTTAATCGAAAAAACCGGGGGCATCGTGCAGGGCATGAGCGGC
>DHOI01000075.1:32302-40692 GCA_002409725.1 Christensenella sp. UBA5394 | reverse complement strand
GGCATCGTGCAGGGCATGAGCGGCAGCCCAATTTTGCAGGATAGAAAGCTGGCCGGGGCCGTAACCCACGTATTCGTGAATGACCCGCTCAGAGGCTATTGTATATATGCCCATTGGATGTATGAGCTTTGCTGAGCATTGCGCACAGGTGTGGATTCTGCTATACTAAGCTAGACCAAAAGCATAAGATATCGCCTGCTGTCGGGAGCTTTTATGAAGCCGTACACCCTGCTCATTATCACGGATAATATTGAATTACGAGAGAGGCTGGAATCCTATTTCGGTTCCCTCTCTATTATTAAGCTGCTTCCCTCGGCTGTGGACGGCATGTCCGGCGTGGCCCAGGCACGCATTTTCGACCCGGACCTGATGCTGCTCGATATGCTCATGCCCCGCATGGACGGCATCGCCGTGCTGCGAAGCCTCAGGGCCGAAAACCTTTGCCAGAATACCCGCATCTTTGCCCTTTCTTCGATGAAGGGAGAGGAAGCCGTGCAGCTGGGCGAAAGCCTAGGGGTGACCTATCAAATCCAAATGCCCACGGATGAAAGCCTCATCTTCAGCCGCATGATGGATTTTGCGCCGGACCGGGATGGTTCTTTGCAGCTTTACCGCGCAAGCATGCGGGAAAACGACCTGAATTTGCAGATCGACCAGATCGTAACCTACCTTTTGCGGCATATGGGCTGCCCCGTGAGCCTCACAGGCTATTATCAGGCCAAAACCGTGATTGCCTTTTGCGTGCGCAATATGGATAGATCCATCTGCCTTTCGCAGGAAGCCTACCCTTACGCCGCGCGTATCCACGGGGTGAACGTGAAGCAGATCGAGCGCAACATCCGCAATTTCATCGAAGTCACCTGGACGCGGGGCAACCTCAAGGCCCAGCATAAGATATTCGGCAATACCATCGAGGCCGAGCGTAGCCGCCCCACCAATAAGGAATTTATCGCCAATATTACCGAATACACCGTGCGCCAGCTGCGCAAGCCTTCCTAAAGTAATGTGAGGCATATCTTGGAGCATATTTACGTATATATGCTCCATGAATATAAGATCCAACCGCATCCAACAAATCGAAGGCCCCGTGCAGGCGGCGGCCCGGCATCCCTATATCCTTCTGCTGCTGCTCTTTTATAGCGTGGCGGGCACGGCCGCTGGCATATCCGCAGCAGGCTTGTTTGCGGCAGAATCGGGAGGCGGGGAACTAGCCGTCTTCTTTGGTACGCTGCCCGGTGGCGACTATCAGGTGCTGGCGCCCTTCCTGCGCTCGGCGGCGCTGAATCTGTTGTTCTATTGCCTAGCCTGCCTGCCGAGGCTCTGGCCGCCGCTCTTGCCGATAGGCGCGCTTTGCGTATCGCTCAAAGGCTTTTGCCTGGGCGTTTCCCTGCGCTGCCTACTGGCAGAACTGGGCCTGTGGGGGCTGGCGCTGGGTCTGCCGCTGTGCATCTTACCGGCGCTCTTTTGCCTGGCCAGCCTGGCCCTGCGCATGCTGGCGGATACCAGGGAGAAGGCGGGCCTCCCGCAGAGCGGCCTGGCTCTGCGCTCCTTTGGCTATTTGGCCGTTTGCATCCTGCTCGAGAGTGCGGCTGCACCGGTGGCCCTACGGGCCTTCTTGCGCAAATGAATTGACTCGGACTTTGACAAAATGATACAATTCTCTAATGAGAACACCGCGTCTCAAATGCAAAGAAAAGAAGGGATTATGGAATGCCTGAGCATAAAAGGGCCATTCTGATCGTGCTGGATAGCGCGGGCATCGGTAGCCTGCCGGATGCGGCGGAATTTGGGGACGATGGGGCCAATACCATCTGCAATATTTACAGCCACCGTGGGCGGTTAGAGCTGCCCAATATGTATGCTATGGGTCTCTCCGGCATCGAGGGAGCGGAGCGCCTTCCCGTTTACGATGGCGCGTTGCGGGGCGCGTATGGCCGCGCAGCCGAAAAGACTTACGCCAAGGATACCACCTGCGGCCATTGGGAGATGGCCGGTATCATCATGGAGGAGCCTTTCAAAACCTACCCCCAGGGCTTCTCGCCGCGCATCATTGATGAATTCGAAAAGCGCATCGGCCGAGGCACGCTGGGCAATACCGTCGCTTCCGGCACGGTCATCATCCAGGAACTGGGCGATGAGCACGTGAAGAGCGGCAAGCCCATCGTTTACACCTCGGCGGACAGCGTATTCCAGATCGCCGCCCACGAGGATGTGATTCCCCTGGAAGAGCTTTACAAAATGTGCGAAGCTGCGCGGGAGATATTGGTCGGCCCGGATCTTGTCGGCCGGGTAATCGCGCGGCCTTTCATCGGTGCGAACGGCGCATATACCCGCACGGGCAACCGACGCGATTTTGCCGTGCCGCCCATTGACGATACCATTCTCGACGGTCTCACCGCACGGGGCTATACCACCATCGCCGTGGGCAAGATCGAGGATATCTTCTGCCACCGGGGCATTTCGCTGGCCAATCACACCAAAAACAATCCGGATGGCATCGAGGTGACCGTGGGCTATATCCGCGAAGGGGTGGGGGATCTCATCTTCACCAACCTGGTGGATACGGATATGCTCTATGGCCACCGCAATGATGTGGGGGGCTATGCCGCCGCGCTTGAGGAATTCGACAGCCACCTGCCCGAAATGATAGAGGCCATGGGGCCGAACGACCTGCTTATCATCACGGCCGATCACGGCTGCGACCCCACCTGGCCCGGTACTGACCATACGCGAGAATATATCCCTATCCTGGTCTATGCCAAGGGCATGGAGAAGGCCGTAGCCCTGGGCACGCGAGAGACCTTTGCCGATATCGGCAGCACGGTTTTTGAGCATGTGGCCGGTGTGCCCTGGAAAACCGGGACTTCATTCCTGAAGGATTTGGGCCTTTAAGGCGGTAAATCTCGTTTTTTCGTATTTATGCCTCTCAGATCACATAGATATGTAATACGATCTATGTATATGGGGGGCTTCTATTATGCAAAAACAGGCGCTCGCCCGGGCCATGGCGCTGGCCCTGGCTTTGCTTATGCTTCTGCCCTGCGGGCTTGCCCAGGGGATCGAAACATCCATGCCCGCCAATATCGCGGGCGCCAAGGCAGCGGTACTGGCCGAGCAGGCAGGGGGTCAGGCCGTGGCCGCCTACAAAGCGGAGGAAAGGATGGAGGTGGGCGGGCTGACCCGCTTGCCGGCCCTGCTGGCCGTTTGCGAGGGGATCGACCAGGGCCTTTTGCAGCCGAGCGCCTCCGTTACCGTGAGCGAGGCCGCGGCCAGGATCAAGGGACCCACGGCCTTTCTATCCGCCTATGAGGTGATAGACGCGGCCTCGCTGCTAAAGGCGGCGGTGATGATTTTGGCCGGGGACGCCATCTACGCCCTGGCGGAGGCCGCTTACGGCTCCGCCACGGCCTGCACGCAGCGTGCACAGGCGCGGCTTAGCGAGCTAGGCGTAGAAGCGGATTATACGGAGCTGATGGGGATGGATACGCGCCTGAGCGCAAACGACCTTATGGCCCTGGGTAGGGCGCTGATGCAAAGCCCCGCTTTCACCGCCTACAGCAGCCTTTTTTACGATGGCATCAACCACGTGGACGGCAGGGCCACGGAGCTGGCGAGCTCCAACCGGCTTTTAAAGACTTCGGTCGGCTGCAAGGGGGTGGCCACGGGTTCTTCCGCCTCTGCCGGCTATTGCGGGGTGTTCAGCGTGACCCGGGGCGGCGCAGCCTGGATCTGCGTCGTGATCGGTGCGCCCAACGCCTCGTCCCGCTCCGAAGCCGCGAGCGATCTCATCGATTACGGCTTTGCGGCCTACGAGGTAAAGGCCCTGGCCAGGGCGGAGCAGGTGTTGATCGAATCCATGCCGGTGCTGGGCGCTAGGCGTAGCTCCGTGGCGTTGGTGGCCGGGCAGGATGCCGTGCTGCTTTTGCCCAAGGGCACGGGCCACGAGGCCCAATGGGAGCTGCCCGAAAACCTTACGGCCCCCCTCGAAGCGGGCGAGGCCGTTGGCCTGGTGCGCTATATGGATGATGCGGGCGAAGAGCTTTGCAGCGTGGAACTGCTAGTCGCCGAAGCCGTTCCCCAAGCCAAGGTGGCAGATTACGCCGCCTTGGTACTGGTGTGCTGGGTGCACGGATAGCTGCGGTCCCGCACTTGCAATGCAAGGCCCCCATGGCGTATAATAACCTCATCTATAAAATGAGGTGTTGTCGGCTTGTTTAGTGGTATCTCTAGTTTATTCTCCAATCCCATGGGGTTCCTCACCGAACTCCTTTATCGCATCCCCCTCGTGCTGGTGGCCCTTTCCTTTCACGAATGGGCGCATGCCTACGCGGCCTACCGCCTAGGGGATCCCACGGCCCGAAACCTTGGCCGCATGACCATCAACCCCTTTGCCCATATCGACCCCATGGGCTTTCTCACGCTGGTGCTATTCCGCTTTGGCTGGGCCAAGCCCGTGCCCATCAGTACTCGCTATCTCAAGAACCCGCGCAAGGATGAGCTGATCGTCTCCCTGGCGGGAGTTACGACCAACCTGCTGCTGGCCTTTGTCTCGATGGGCATATTCTACGCTTTCGTTTTCACCACCGGCGTAAACGAGATGGGCTGGCAGATTTTTACAACCTTTTTCTTCCTTAATGTGAGCCTGTGCGTGTTCAACCTTTTGCCCATCCCGCCGCTGGATGGCTACCACGTAGCCCAATGCCTTTTTTTGCGCAGCAGCAATGGCTACCGCTTCTTCTCCTTCCTCGATCAATACGGCTATATCATCCTGCTGGTTCTGCTCTTTTCGGGCGTATTGAGCACCATTATGAGCCCCATGGTAGATGGCATCGTATACGCGATGCAAAGCGTCTACAACGGCATATTCAACCTGGTGGGCCTCTTGTGATATGGCTGCGTACGAAGTTCGCCTACGCCAATTCGAAGGGCCGCTGGATCTGCTTTTGCACCTGATCGAGCAGGCCGAAGTGGATATCAAGGATATCTTCATCTCCGAAATTACCGCTCAATACCTTGAATATATGGCCCAGCTGGACGGGCTGGATATGGATACGGCCAGCGAGTTCCTCACCATGGCGGCCACGTTGGTGTACATCAAATCCCGATCTCTGCTGCCCCGGCCGCCCCGGGATGATGAGGAGGAAGAGGATCCGGCCGAGGTTTTGATCCGCCAGCTGCGGGAATACAAGGCCATCAAGGAAGCGGGCGCCCACCTGGAAGACCTGTTGGAGCAGGCCCGGGGCATGTTTGTGAAGCTGCCCGAGGAATTCCTTTTGCCGCCGCAGGAGATCATCTGGGAGGAAAGCTCGCCTAGCGGCCTGTTCGACGCCTTTTTGGAGCTGCTCAACAAGCGTGAGGATCAGCGCGCCCATGCCATCCATTCTCAGGAGGTGCGGGCGGATGCCTACACCGTACGCTCCCAACTGGTACGAATCCGTTTCCTGCTGCAAGGCCGGCAGAAGATGGATTTTCTTGAGCTGTTCGAGCCGGGCGTGCCCAAGCTTGAGATGATCGTGACCTTCATGGCCTTACTTGAGATGCTGACCCGGGGCGAGGTGCACCTCAAACAGAGCGAGCCCTATGCGCCCATCACCATTCTGCCGGGTGCGATCGCCGCGGACGATGCCGATTTTGAATATATGGACGAGCAATAACATACATGGACGGAATGATGGAAACTAACGGTTATTTGGATCAGGACGAACGCATCGGCGCCATAGAGTGCATCCTTTTCGTTTCCGGGGAACCTGTGGATGTGGTCTCCCTCCAGCGCACGCTAGGGGTTACAGATCTCGAGCTGCAGGCCCTGCTGACGCGGATGGAGAACCGGTACCTCGAACAGAAGCGGGGTATCGTGCTCTACCGCACGGCGGATACCGTGCAGCTCATCTCCAACCGGCGCTATGCAACCTATGTAGAGCAGCTTTTGCAGCCCGCTCAGGCCAAAAGCTTTTCCCAGGCCATGCTGGAAACCCTCTCCATCGTGGCCTATAAGCAGCCCGTTACCCGTAACGACATCGAGTCTATCCGGGGCGTACGCTGCGAATATTCCGTGAGCCAGCTGATGAAACTGGGCCTTATCCGGGAGCTGGGCCGCAAGGAGGCCGTGGGCAGGCCTATGCTCTTTGGCACCACGGACGCCTTTTTGCGCCAGTTTGGCCTGCATTCGTTGGCCGAGCTGCCCAGCTATGAGACCTTCTGTGCACAGGCGGACGATGAAGGCGAAGAGAAAACTGGTGCTTAGACCAGAGAGCCAGGCATAAAAACCCACCTTTGGAAAAGACTAAGGCCAATACCGCTTTGTGGAGGGTATATGGCCTTTTTGCTTGCCGCTTTGCTCATCCTCTGCGGCCTGCTCAGCAACATACGGCTGCGATTCAGCCTCACCATCGAGCGGGAGCGAGCTTCGCTCGTGCTCCACGAGCGCTTTTTCTTCGGCCTGATCCCGCTGCGTCTGCGTGTCTGCCTCTCGTATTCTCCCCTAAGGCTGTATGTGGGGGGCAAGGTGAAGCCCTTAGAATTCGGCCGCAAGGAGAAGGTAAAGGTCAAAAAGGAAAGGCCCTTGCTGCGGGCGCTGTTTCGGGAGCGGGCGCTTTGGCTGCGGGCGGAGGAATTGCGCATAAGGGGTGCTGTGGGCAGCGGGGAGGATGCCTGCACGGCCATCCTGTGGGCGGGATCGCTCTCCATTTTGCTCGATTGCGCGGCCCGGGTGCTGCTTGCGCCCACTTTTCTGCAAATGCGCCTCCTGCCCGTATGCGGCGCGCGCTGCTTTTGCCTGAATCTGGAAGGCATAGTTACGCTGCGGATATGGCAGATTATAGGTGTTGCTATTCGGCAGCAAATAAGCAGCATGCGAGGTAAACGGCTATGGCGCACCCCATTGAAAACATCATGAAAACCACCATGGAACAGCTTAAGGAAATGGTGGATGTAAACACCATCGTCGGCACGCCTATCCTCACCACGGGCGAAACCATGATTTTGCCCGTTTCCAGGGTGAGCATGGGCTTTTTCTCAGGCGGTGGGGAATACGGCCAGCAGCAAAAACAGGCTGCAAAAGCACCTATCGCTCGTAGCGGCGAGGAGCTTAACGAGTCCGGCGGGGATTGCTATCCCTTTGCCGGCGCGTCCGTGGCGGGGATGACGCTTACGCCCCTTGCCTTCCTTTCCGTTACGGGCGGAAATGTAAAGGTACTGCCCGCCTGTAGCCAGGGCACGCTGGATCGCGCCCTCGAGCTTTTGCCCGAATCCATCACCACCCTCGAGCAGGCCATCCGCAGCCTGTGCGCCAAAAGAAGCGAGGAGGGAGGGAGCAGATGATCATGCGGCTGCTGAAAGGCTGCCTGGCGGCCATTTTGGCCCTGCTCATCCTCTCTGCAGCCCGCCCGGTGTTGGCGCTTTCCGAGCCGCCCGAGATTAATGCCCGGGCGGCCTTGCTGATGGAGGCTTCTACCGGCAAAGTGCTCTATGAAAAGAACGCCCGCCAAAAGCTACCCATGGCCAGCACCACCAAGGTGATGACGGCCCTTGTGGCCATCGAGCTGGGGAACCTTGATGAGTTGGTGGAAACTGACGCCGCCGCCTATGGTGTGGAAGGCTCCAGCATCTACCTGCAATTGGAGGAAACCATGAGCCTTCGGGATCTGCTCTACGGCCTGATGTTATCCTCCGGAAATGACGCAGCTGTGGCCATCGCTATCCATATCGGCCATGGGGTGGAGCAATTCGCCGGCCTGATGAACGCCAGAGCCCGGCAGCTGGGCGCTGTGGATACGCATTTTGTCACCCCAAACGGCCTGCACAGCGAGGCGCATTACACCACAGCCTATGATCTTTCCCTCATCGCCGCGGCGGCCATGCAAAACGAGACCTTCCGGGAGATCGCTTCTACCCAGTATTACCGCACGCAAACCGGGGCCGTGGCTCGCACGTTTAAAAATAAAAATAAGATCCTCTGGAATTATGACGGCGGCAACGGCGTGAAAACAGGCTATACCAAGGCAGCCGGGCGCTGCCTGGTTTTCGCCGCGGAACGGGAGGGCATGCAGCTGGTGGGCGTGGTGCTGGATTGCCCGGATATGTTCAACGAGGCGCAGGCCCTGCTCGATCACGGCATGGGAAACTACGAAATGGCCCCGCTGGTAAGCGGGGGCGATCAGGTGGCGAGCATCTATGTCGAAGGCGGTATGAAAAACAGATTGGCACTTTGCGCCCAAGAGGATATAATGGTGATAGTGGAAAAAGGCGGCAGCAGCCAATACCGCACCAATGTCGTCCTGCCGGATTCCCTTTCAGCGCCCATTCGCCAAGGCGAAATCTGCGGTTATGTGGAAGTTTTGGAGGAAGGGAGCGGCGCTTTGCGCGCCCGCTTTGATCTGGCTGCCGGGGAG
>DHOI01000075.1:24807-31982 GCA_002409725.1 Christensenella sp. UBA5394 | reverse complement strand
CAGGCCGCGTGCGAGTAAACGGAGAAATCGCCGCCCTCGGCAGCTCCGTAGACCCGATTTTGGACGCCGTGGAGCTGGACGGCAAGGCCCTTCGCTTAGAGGAAACGCGGCTCACCGTGATCCTTAACAAGCCCAAAGGCGTGATGTGCACCGCAGCAGACCCTGAGGGCAGGCCCACGGTGATGGATTATGTGAAGGATCTGCCTGCGCGGGTCTATAATGTGGGCCGGCTGGACTACGATTCCGAGGGTCTCCTGGTGATGACCAACGACGGCGAGCTTGCCTACCGCCTGACCCACCCCAAATTTCAACTCGGCAAAACCTATTCCGTCGTTTGTGACGGCACGCTTACGCAGACGCAAAAAGCGGCGCTAGAACAAGGCGTGATGCTGGAGGATGGTATGACTTCGCCCGCCCGGGTGGAGGAAGTGCACAGCCTGAAAAACGGCAATACGGCCTTCAACATCACCATCCACGAGGGGCGTAACCGCCAGGTACGCCGCATGCTGACCGCCGTGGGGCACGAAACGTTGATGCTGCGCCGCGTAGCCCTGGGCCCCCTGCACCTGGGCGGCCTGCCCAGCGGCAGCCACAGGCCTCTGAGCGAGGCGGAATGGGCGGCCCTGGGTGACGGCCAGGAATGATTATTTGCTAGAGTTATAATAAATTAAAATAGCTCAAAATTAATTTTCCCTATTTTGCGATTGTTCTTGCACCAATAGGCATTTTTATGTAAAATACAAATAATAGGGGTGAAGCGGCTTTATGCCGCTTCCCTGCAATAAATATAAGCATAACTTATGCTTGATTTCGTATTCTAAGAATAACTTAGAAGGGAGGATTTTTACCATGCAAAGCATCAGTCCGTGGGGGGCTTTCTTCCTTGGCATGGCCGCCGCTTTTGTGGTAATGCTCTGCTGGAAGCTCCTGCGCAGGTCATCCGCATCCAGCCATGATGAAAAGGCGGCGCCTGCTGCGCAAAAGGCAGCGCCCATCGCGGCGCCCGTCGAGCTGCCGATCGCGGATCGCGCGCAGTTCGTAGCCGCCGTATCCGCAGCCATCGCTACTGCCATGGGAACGGAACCCCGGGGGCTTCGCATCCGCTCCATCCGCCGCGTTGGTTCGGCGCAGCTTGGTGGGGATCACACGCAGTTCGTAGCCGCTGTTTCCGCTGCTATTGCCACCGCCATGGGAACGGAGCCTCAGGGCCTTCGCATCCGCTCCATCCGCCGTATTGGCGGCGGGCAGTCCCATGATCGCGCACAGTTTGTCGCCGCTATAGCCGCGGCGTTGGCCACAGCCATGGGCACGGAGCCGCAAGGGCTTCGCATCCATAGCATCAAGGCCGTTTAACCGTAACCCCTACCAACCATCATTCTTAATTTACAGGAGGATATTCCATGCGTAAATTCATCGTCAATGTCAACGGTTCTTCCTATGAGATCGAAGTCGAAGAGATCGCCGCGGGCGCTGCCACTCCTGTAGCCGCCGCTCCCGCCGCCCCTGTTGCGGCCCCCGTGACCGCGCCTGCTCCTGCAGCCGCGCCCGTTGCGGCTTCCGCCGGCCAGGAGGTAGTGGAAAGCCCCATGCCCGGCAACATCCTGGATGTGCGCGTAAAGCCCGGCGATTCCGTGAAAAGCGGCTCCGTGCTGCTGATCCTCGAAGCGATGAAGATGGAGAACGAGATCCTGGCTCCCCGCGACGCAAAGATCGTCGCCATCAACGTTGCCAAGGGTTCTACCGTCAATTCCGGCGACGTGCTGGTGGTTCTGGCCTAGGCATCTTCGCGCCGCGCACCTCGCCGTTTGATAGGAGGTTTAATGAATGGCACATAAAGTAATGATCACGGACACCATCCTGCGCGATGCCCACCAATCCCAGGCGGCCACCCGTATGCGGCTGGAGGATATGCTCCCAGCCTGCGAGATATTGGACAGCATCGGCTATTATTCCCTGGAGTGCTGGGGCGGCGCTACCTTCGACAGCTGCCTGCGCTTCCTCAACGAAGACCCGTGGGACCGCCTGCGTAAGCTGCGCAAGGCCCTGCCCAATACCAAGCTGCAAATGCTCTTCCGCGGCCAGAACATCCTGGGCTACAAGCATTATGCGGACGACGTGGTGGAGCAATTCTGCCGCAAGGCCATCGAGAACGGCATCGACGTGATTCGCATCTTCGACGCGCTCAACGACATCCGCAACCTTGAAGCAGCTATCAAATTCACCAAGAAATATGGCGGCATCTGCGAGCCCGCCATCAGCTATACCATCAGCCCCGTGCACAACGAGGATTACTTCGTCAAGCTGGCTAAGGAGCTGGTGCAATTGGGTGCCGACAACATTTGCATCAAGGATATGGCCAACCTGCTCTTGCCCTACGACGCTTATTCCCTGGTAAAGCGCCTCAAGAGCGAAGTGGATGTGCCGATCCACCTGCATACCCACAATACCACCGGCACCGGGGATATGACCTACCTCATGGCCGTGCAGGCCGGCGTAGATATCGTGGATTGCGCCCTCTCGCCCATGGCGAACGGCACGTCCCAGCCCGCCACCGAATCCCTGGTCGCCACCCTCAAAGGAACAGAATATGACACCGGCCTCGACCTTGGCAAGATGGCCCAAGCTGCCAAACATTTCCGCACGGTTGCCCAGAAACTCCAGGACCAGGGAAGCCTCAACCCCAAGGTGCTCAGCGTGGATACCAACACGCTCATTTACCAGGTGCCCGGCGGCATGCTTAGCAACCTCATCTCCCAGCTCAAGGAAGCAAAGCAGGAGGATAAGTATTACGACGTGCTGGCAGAGATCCCCGTCGTCCGCAAGGACTTCGGCTATCCGCCCCTGGTCACGCCCACCAGCCAGATCGTCGGCACACAGGCAGTATATAACGTGCTCATGGGCCGTTATAAGACGTTTACCAAGGAATCCAAGGCCATCCTGGCCGGCGAATACGGCTCTTTGCCCGGCGAAGTAAACGAAGAAGTGCGCAAGATGGCCATCGGCGACAAAAAGCCTATCACCTGCCGCCCTGCGGATTTGCTCGAGCCCGAGCTGGATAAATACCGCGAGGAGATCAAAGACTACATGGAGCAGGAAGAGGATGTGCTCAGCTACGCGCTCTTCCCCCAGGTAGCCATGAAGTTCTTCGAGGCCCGCAAAGCCGCCAAGGAGGGCAAGGCCCCCGAAGCTGCGCCCGCGCCCAAGGCCGCTCCCGTAGTTGCGGCGCCTGCGCCCGCAGTTGCTCCCACCGGCGTGACCATGCTCTACGTGGAGGATCTTTCCATCTGACCACTGAACCGACCCAATGAAACGCTCTGAACGGGCGGTGCAGTTGCATCGCCCGTTTCCCGTCATTTGCACCTCCATTTTGCAGGACTTGCATCCTTTGCGGATTTTCATTGCATTTTTGCTGCCGTTTTGCTACAATGATGCAAGTGCATGCAGGATTGGAATCATATTTCGTAATGAAAGGAGGCGTACCGCCTTTATGCATATCATGCTCACCAATGACGATGGCATTTTCGCCGCCGGTATCCAGGCGCTGGCGCTGGAGCTGGAAGAGAGAGGCGGCCACCGGGTGACCATCGTTGCGCCGGATAGCGAACGCAGTGGCGCTGGCCATTCCTTCACCTTTTTAACCCCCTTGCGGGCCAACCGCATCACCCTAAGCGGTCTGGAGGAAGTAGTGGCCTACGCCGTGAACGGCACGCCGACGGATTGCGTGAAGGTGGGCCTTGGCAACCTGGCCCAGCGGCCGGACTGCATCCTTTCCGGCATCAACCACGGCCAGAACCTGGGCGTGGATACCACCTACTCGGGCACCGTATCAGCCGCCATGGAGGGGGCGCTCTTGGGCGTGCCTAGCATGGCCGTTTCCCTGGTAGGTATGAAGAGCGAGGATTTTGGCCCCGCAGCCTGGGTAGCCCGTGAACTGCTGCCGGCCTTTTTCAAGAGCGGCAGCCCGCTGTGGAACGTCAACGTGCCCGCCCTGCCGCGTCAAAACTTGCGCGGCGTACGTTTTACGCCTCTGGCGCACCAGATTTATGACGGCAGGTATATCGAGCGGGAGGATCCGCACGGCCGCAAATATTACTGGACGCCCCCCGGCGCCACCTATCAATGCGGCCCCAAAGAGGAATGCGATGTGCGCTGGGTGCAGGATGGTTACGTGACCGTAACCCCCCTGCTCACGGATTTTACAGATCAAGCGGCTCTCGCCCGGCTGCAAAATGCAGAAAAACCAAGGATCTTCGGAATGGAAGGATAAACCATGGAGAACGCAGATCTGCTGATTCGCATCAACCAGCATTATTCCAGCTTCAGCAAGGGGCAGAAGCTGCTGGCCAATTACATCATGGAAAATTACGACAAGGCGGCCTTCATTACGGCAGCCCGAATGGGGCACACGGTCGGCGTAAGCGAATCCACCGTGGTTCGCTTTGCCTACGCCCTGGGCTATGACGGCTATCCGGAGCTGCAGCGCTCCTTGCAAGAGCTGATCCGCAACCGCCTCACAGCCGTGCAGCGCATTCAGCTCACCTCGGAGCTGGAGCCGGACGAGGTGCTCACGAACGTGCTCAAAAGCGATATCGCCAACCTGCGCGCCACCATCGACACGGCGGATAGCGCCACCTTTAACAAGGTGGTTGATGCGCTTTTCACGGTCGGCAAGGTATATATCGTAGGGATGAAAAGCGCCTCGCCGCTGGCGGAGTTTTTAGGCTATTACCTGGGCTTTGTGCTGGATAATGTGATCACGGTAAACCCCTCTTTCGGGGATGCTTACGAGAGCATGCTGCGTATCGGCCCGGGCGACCTATGTCTGGGCATCAGTTTTCCGCGCTACTCCACCCGCACCGTGGAAACCCTCGCCTTTGCCAAGAGCATGGGCGCCAGGGTGGCGGCCATTACGGACGGGGTGTTTTCGCCCATCGCGGAGCTGGCGGATTACGTGCTGATGGCCCGCAGCGACATGGCCTCCTTTGCGGATTCTCTTACCGCGCCCTTGAGTCTGATCAACGCCCTAATCGTGGCGGCCAGCCTGCGCCGCAAGGATGATGTGCACGAGCGGCTGGATAAGCTCGAAAGCATCTGGAAGCGGCAAAAGGTCTATATTTCCTCCCGGGAGACCCCCGCGGAGCGGGGCAAATGATAACGGAAAGAAAGCGGGTGGCCATAATCGGCGGCGGCCCCGCGGGTATGTTGGCCGCCGGAGAGGCCGCATCCAGAGGCCATGAAGTCACCCTGCTCGAACAGAATGAAAAAACGGGCAGAAAGCTCTACATCACCGGCAAGGGCCGCTGCAACCTCACCAATGCCTGCGCCATGGAGGATATGTTCCAGAATATCCCCCGCAACCCTAAGTTCCTCTATAGCGCCCTCTATGGCTTCACCAATCAGGATATCATCGCCCTGGTGGAGCGCATGGGCACGCCTACCAAGGTGGAGCGGGGCAACCGGGTCTTCCCCGTATCGGACCATTCCAGCGATGTGCTGCGCGCGCTCACGGCCTATGTGCGGCAAAGCGGCGCGGCCATTCGCCTGCACGCCCATGTGGAGGCCATCCGCAAAGCGGAGGACGGGACCTTCCTGCTCACCGTCAATAATCAGAAGGAAGCCTACGATGCGGTCATCCTTTGCACCGGTGGCCTGAGCTACCCCAGCACGGGCTCCAACGGCGAAGGCCACGCCCTGGCCCGAAGCCTTGGCCATACCATTACGCCTTGCAAGCCCTCGCTAATCTCCCTGGTCACCAAGGAGGATTGGCCGGAACGCGCCATGGGCCTTTCCTTGCGCAATGTGGCCCTGCGGGCAGAGAGAAATGGCAAGGTGATCTTTTCCGAGTTGGGGGAGTTGCTCTTCACGCATTTTGGTGTATCCGGCCCCCTGGTGCTTTCGGCCAGCAGCCGCATGGCGGATGATCCCGCGGGCTGTGCCCTTTTCATTGACCTCAAGCCCGGCCTAAGCCCGGAGGCGCTGGATAAGCGGCTTATGCGCGACCTTGAAAAGAATGCCCGCCGCCGCTTCGTTAATTCGCTTAATGAGCTTTTGCCCTCTAAACTCATCCCCATCGTGGTGGAGCTTAGCGCCATACCGGCGGATATCAACGCCGCCGAGGTAAGCCGGGCCCAACGGCAGGCCCTCTGCGTCTTGCTCAAGGCCCTACCGCTCACGGTGGAACGTGCCAGGGACATTGAAGAGGCAGTAATCACCCGGGGCGGAGTCAGCGTGAAGGAGATCAATGCCTCCACCATGGAATCCAAGCTGGTTCCCGGCCTGTTTTTTGCCGGGGAGATCATTGATACCGACGCCTATACCGGCGGCTTCAACCTGCAGATCGCCTACTCTACCGGCGCGCTGGCCGGGCGGAGCGTTTAAAAAACGGCGGATCGGCCAATAAATTAAGATAAAAATAGTCTTATTTTGCCCGTATAGGGGCCGCCGAGGGCGGCGACCCCTACATTTTATATAGCGGTAACGAAGGAAGGCTGCGTATTTTTCATGCATGTAAACATCGCCATCGACGGGCCCGCCGGCGCGGGCAAGAGTACCATCGCCAAGAGGGTGGCCAGGGAATTAGGCATTCTCTACCTCGATACGGGCGCTATGTATCGGGCTATGGCCCTTAAGGCACTGCGCCAGGGCGTCAGCCCACTTGATGAACACGCCGTGATCCCGCTGCTCGCTCAAACGGAGATCTACGCAAAAAGCATTGGGGGCGTGCAGCATACCTACCTCGACGGAGAGGATGTCTCCGGCCTCATACGTACGCAAGAGATCGCCCAGGGCGCATCGGATATCAGCGCCATTCCATCTGTGCGCATCAAGCTGGCCGAGGCGCAGCGTGCCGTGGCTCAAACGAATGACGTTGTGCTGGATGGCAGGGAGATCGGCTCCTTTGTGCTGCCGGATGCACCCTACAAATTCTTCATCACGGCCACGGTACGGGCCCGGGCCAGGCGGCGGCTGAATGAGCTCAAGGCCAAAGGCCAATGCCCGGCGGATCTGCATCTTGCTGAAATGGAAGAGCAGATCGCCCGGCGGGATCATAACGACAGCACGCGGGCCTTTGCGCCGATGGTGCAGGTACCGGAGGCGATCTACATCGATACGACAGAGATGAACGAAGATGAGGCTGTGGCGGCCGTGCTCTGCCACCTGCCCCAAAGGATCGG
>DHOI01000075.1:20603-24671 GCA_002409725.1 Christensenella sp. UBA5394 | reverse complement strand
AGCCACCTGCCCCAAAGGATCGGGGAGGGGGAGTAAACGCCGTGTTTTACATTGTCGTCAAGTATCTGATCGGCCCGTTCATTTTGCTATTTTGGCGGCCCAGGGTCATCAACCGCAAGGGGCTTAATATCAAAGGCCCGGCCATTTTTATATCCAACCATATCTCCATGGCGGATCCCTTGCTCATCGCTCTGCTGGCTGGCCGCAACGTCCACTTCATGGCCAAGAAGGAGCTGTTTGAAAAGCCCCTGGGCCGCTGGTTCTTCAAGGCGCTCTTCGCCTTTCCCGTCAACCGTAGGGCCACGGATCTGGCCTCTTTGCGCAATGCCATGCAGCTGCTCAAAGCGGGCAAGGTATTTGGCATTTTCCCCGAGGGCAAGCGCTCCGTCACCTTTGAGCTGGATGAATTGGAGAATGGCGCCGCCTTTTTGGCCCTTCGCAGCGGCGCGCCTCTGGTGCCCATCTATATCCATCCCAGCAGCTACCGCACCCAGCGACCCAAGCTGATCGTGGGCGAGCCCATCCTGGCGGCGGAGGTCGTGGCAGGCCTACCCCATTCGGAGCAGGCGTCGGCCCTCACCAGCGCGCTGGAAGCCGCGATCCTGGCGCTTAAAGGCAAGCTGCAAGAGGCGTTATGAAAATTCTTATGGCCCAAAATATCGGCTTTTGCTTTGGGGTGGAGCGGGCTATGGAGATGGCCCGGGCGGCTGCCGGCGACGGTTCCGTCTATACCTATGGCGAGCTGATCCACAATGGCGCTGCGATCGAAAAGCTGGAGGGGGAGGGCATCCACGTAGCGCGAACGCTCTTAGAGGTACCCATCGGCGCACATGCCGTAATCCGTTCCCATGGGATTTCGCCTGAAGACCGGGCCGCGCTGGAGACGCGGGCCGGAACCGTTACGGACGCCACCTGCCCCTTCGTGAGCCGCATCCATCGCATCGTAGAGGAACAGGCCGCGGCGGGCTGCCCTATTTTGATCTTCGGCGCCGCGGATCATCCGGAGGTGCGGGGCATCGCCGGCCACGCCCAGGGGACAGTCATTCATATCCTGCAAAGCATCGGGGAAGCCGAGGCCTTGCCTGCAATGGAGATGGCCTGCCTGGTTTCCCAAACCACGGCGCAAAAGCAGGATTTTGAGGCCGCAGCCGCGATCTTGCGCGCCAAAATCAACGATTTTCGCTATTATTCCACCATTTGTCCCTCTACCTGCCAAAGGCAGGAGGAGGCCGCCTGGCTAAGTAAAAAATGTACACGCATGCTGGTAGTCGGTGCTCATCACAGTTCGAATACGCAAAAGCTGGCGGGCATCTGCAAAAAATACTGTAAACAAGTGCAATCTATAGCAAATCTGGATGAAGTTTTGCTTGAAAATATTGATACAAATGATATAATAGGGGTTGTTGGAGGCGCTTCGACGCCGATTTGGATAATAATGGAGGTTATAACAAGAATGAGCGAACTGGAAAAGACGATGGCTGAAAGCCCCGAAATTGAAAAGGTAGAGGCACAACAAGCAGCTACCGTCGAGACATCCGTGCCGGCCGAGGCCCCTATGGCAGAACCTGAGGCGGAAGCCCCCGTGGCACCGGAAGCCCCCGTGCCCGCGGCGGAAGAGACAGCCGAGCCCAGCTTCGAGGAAGCATTCGAAAAGACCTTGGTCCGCATCCGTAACGGGCAGATCATTAAGGGCACCGTGCTTCAGATCGTCAACGGCGAAGTGGGCATCGATATCGGCTATAAAGCGGATGGCTATATCCCACGCAGCGAATTCTCTACCAATCCCGACGTCGATCCTGCCGATAGCCTCAAGGTGGGCGACGAGATCGAGGTCGAGGTTCTAAAAGTCAACGATGGCGAGGGCAATGTGCTGCTCTCCCGCAAGAATGTCGAAAGCAAGAAAATTTGGGATGACCTGATGGAGGATGAAGATATCCAAAGCAAGGTCTTCGAGGGCTTGGGCAAGGAGGTCGTCAAGGGCGGCCTGATCGCCACCATCGAGGGCATCCGCGCCTTCATCCCAGCTTCCCAGCTTTCCACCAAATATGTTGAAAACATCGGCGAATACGTAGGCCAGCCGCTGAGCCTCAAGGTCATTGAGGTCGATAAGGCCCGCAAGCGCATCGTCGCCTCCCACAAGGCCGTTATGCTGGAGGAAGCCGAGAAAAAGCGCAAGGAGCTCTGGAGCCAGCTGGTCGTGGGTTCCAAGGTGCACGGCATCGTCCGCAGGCTTACCGATTTCGGCGCGTTTGTTGACATTGGCGGCATCGACGGCCTCGTCCATGTAACGGATGTTGCCTGGGGCCGCGTCAAGCATCCTTCCGATGTGCTCTCCATTGGCCAGGAGGTTGATCTGCTGATTCGTGATGTCGATATTGAAAAGCAACGCGTTTCCCTCGGCTATAAGCAGCTTCAGCCCAAGCCCTGGACTATGGCGGATCAGAAATATCCCGCCGGCTCCATCGTGGAGGGCAAGGTGGTGCGCATCGTTCCCTTTGGCGCTTTTGTAGCCCTGGAGCCCACCATCGACGGCCTGATCCACATCTCCCAGGTGGGTGTGAAGCGTATCGATAAGGTCGAGGATGAGATCAACGTGGGCGACATCGTGCGCTGCAAGGTGTTGGATGTCAACCCCGAAGCCAAGCGCATCAGCCTCAGCCGCCGTGAGGTCATCCTCGAGGAGAATCCCGAGATTGCCGAGCAGCTGGCAGCTGAACGGGCCGAGCGTGAGCGCATCGCCCAGGAGCGCGCCGAGCATCGCGCGTCCGCCAGCGAGCGGCCGGAACGCCCCGAGCGGACCGACCGTGCCGAGCGCCATGAGCGCACCTTTGAGCGCAGCAGCACTCCCGCTGCGGATCGCGGCGAGCGCCGTGAGCGCCGTCCTCGCCGTGAGGATGCGGATTACGACCTGCCGCCCGTACAGCAATCCACGACATCCCTGGCAGACCTGTTTTCCGCATTTACTCCCCAGGAGGGCGATGAAAACTAAATCCAATAATAACCAGCAGCGGGGCCCGACCGGGCCCCGCTTTTGTTTGCCGATAATTGGTCAAAGCCGCGAAATTCACCCCAAGCCTTTCCTTGCGATACCAAATGTAGTATAATTTGAAGCGGAATGCGAGGTATCTATGGCCACTAAGGGAAGACAGACAAAAGCTGAAAAGGCAGCCCGCAAGGCTGAGCTGGAACGGAAAAATTGCGTCAAGCGTGAGGTGACGGGCGTTTTGCTCATCGCCTTGGGCCTGTTCTTTGCCGCCAGCTTATATGTGGACGCAGTGGGTATTGTGGGCCGCGTGGTTAGCCGGGTCTGCTTTGGTCTGTTCGGCGTGCTTTCCTATGTACTGCCCCTGATCTTGGTAGCGCTAGGCGTACTGAGCATCGCCGCTTCCAGCGGCAAGGGCGCGGCCTTTTCCACCTTTGTGCTTTCCCTGCTGGCCCTGCTGTGCATTTTGGTGCTGCTGCATGCCAATGCCCGTAGCGCCGTGGAGAGCGTCAATATTTGGGATTATTATGTAGATGCCTACCAATTCGGTAGCAATCTGCAAAAGGGCGGCGGCGTATTCGGCGCGCTGCTGGCCTATCCTTCGCTTATTTTCCTGGGCATCGCGGGCACCAACATCATCTTTATCGCCCTACTGGTTATCCTCCTGCTGGTGGGTACCCAGATATCCCTGCGCTCCGCCGGGATCAAAATGGGCAGGCAGATCAAGAGCGGCGCCACCGTAGTGGCCGAAAAGATCGACGTGGGCCGCAAAACGCTTTTCAATGAGATCCTCGATGCGCCGGTCGAATCCTCCCCGCCAAAGAGCCGCCCGGGGTACACGGGCATAAAAGTCGAGCGGCGGCCCCTCTATGAAGAAGAAACGGGCAACCCCGCGCTGGACAAGCTATCATACTTCCCCTCTGCCGGCGAGCTGCCCCTTAGGGATGATGCGGACGACGATCCCTTCGATATTTTAGAAGGGGTGGAGGCGTATGCATCCGATGATGATGCGCCTGTCAGCCGAATTTCCGAGCGCAAGAGCCGGGCCAAGACCGTGCACCAGCTCAAAGAAGAAAAGGGAGAGG
>DHOI01000075.1:7956-20432 GCA_002409725.1 Christensenella sp. UBA5394 | reverse complement strand
CTCAAAGAAGAAAAGGGAGAGGGGCCTGCTGATGAACCGGCGCAGGAGGCCGACGAGCTGCCCAAGGCAGCGCCGGGCATCCTTGACTATCAGCGCCCGCCTTACACCCTGCTAAATGTGCCACAGCGTACCTATGCGGCCGAGGAATCCCCGGCGGAGAAGGGCCGCATGCTGCTCGATACCCTGCAAAGCTTTAACATCAGCGCAAGGGTGGTCAATATCACCGTGGGGCCGGTGATTACCCGCTTTGAGCTGCAGCCTGCCCAGGGCGTGCGGGTGAGCCGCATCACCATCCTTTCCGATGATATCGCCCTGGCCCTGGCCGCCCCCCGGGTGCGCATCGAAGCGCCCATCCCCGGCAAGGCTGCCATCGGCATCGAAATACCCAATAAGAATATCCAGAGCGTGCTGCTTCGAGAGGTCATCGAATCCGCGGAGTTCATCGCGGCCAAATCCCCGCTCGCCTTTGCCCTAGGCAAGGATATTGCAGGCAAGGTGGTCACGGCGGATCTCGATCGCATGCCCCACCTGCTGATCGCGGGCTCCACGGGTAGCGGCAAAAGCGTTTGCATCAACGATATCATCCTCAGCATGATCTATCACACGGCCCCCAGCGACCTGCGCATGATTTTGGTCGATCCTAAAAAGGTGGAGCTGAAGGTCTATTCACCTCTGCCACATCTGCTGCTGCCTGTAGTGACGGACGCTAAAAAGGCTGCCGGCGCGCTCAAATGGGCCGTGATGGAGATGGATCAGCGCTACCAGAAGATGTCCCTCCTCAACGCGCGGGATCTCAACCGCTATAACTCTTTGCAGGAGGATGAGGGCAACAGGCTGCCCAGGCTGGTGATCATCATCGACGAGCTAGCGGATTTGATGATGGTAGCGGCCAAGGATGTGGAGGAAGCCATCTGCCGCATCGCTCAGCTGGGCCGGGCCGCAGGCATCCACCTGATTGTGGCCACCCAGCGGCCTTCTACGGATATCATCACCGGCCTCATCAAGGCCAACATCCCCAGCCGTATCGCGCTTACGGTATCCTCGGCCGTGGATTCGCGGGTCATCATGGATGTAAACGGGGCAGAAAAGCTGCTGGGCCGGGGCGATATGCTCTTCCATGCCAGTGGTGCCAGCAAGCCCATCCGTGCCCAGGCCGCATTTGTGAGCGACGAAGAGGTGGAGCGGGTGATGGATTTCTTCGCCGTCCATAATACCGCCCCCTTGGAGCAATACAGCGAGGTCACCCTGGATTCCATCGAAACGGCGGGGGAGAGCGGCCCCGCCCAAGGCAACGGCAAGCAGGAGGACGACCTTCTGCCGGATGCGGTGCGAATCGTGCTGGACAGCGGCCAGGCTTCCATCTCCATGATCCAGCGCCGCCTGCGGGTGGGCTATGCCCGGGCCGCGCGGCTGATCGACATCATGGAGCAAAAGAAGATCGTTAGCGGATTTGACGGCAGCAAGCCTCGCAGACTGTTGATCACGGCGGCGGATTATTCCGAAATGTTCGGCGGCAAAGCGCGTATAGAAGGGGGGGAAATGGAATGAAAGCGGGTCTGGTTTCCCTAGGTTGTTCGAAAAACCGGGTGGATAGCGAATACATCCTGGCGGAGCTGGCCAACGCCGGCTTTGAACTTACGCCGGAACCGGCCGAGGCGGAGGTCATCTTGATCAACACCTGTGGCTTCATCACACCGGCCAAGGAGGAATCCATCAACTCCATTTTGGAAATGGCTGCCTATAAAGAAAACGGCAAATGCCGGGTGCTGGTGGGTACGGGCTGCCTCACGGAGCGTTATTCCCGCGAGCTGGCCCAGGAGCTGCCTGAGCTGGACCTCATTTGGGGCGTGGGCGATCACAAGGGCCTTGTGCGCCGCATCTGCCAGCTGGCGGGCCTCACGCCCGAGGAGGGCTGCTGCCCCCGCGTGCTGACCACGCCGCCCTATACGGCCTACCTTCGCATTGCAGACGGCTGTGACAACCGCTGCACCTATTGCGCCATCCCCCTCATTCGCGGCCCGCGCCGGAGTGTACCCATGGAAGAGCTGCTGGCAGAAGCCGAACGACTGGCAGCAAGCGGCGTAGTGGAGCTGACCGTCATCGCCCAGGATACCTCTGCCTATGGCAGCGACCTCTATGGCAAGCCCATGCTGCGCGAGCTTTTATTGGCCCTTTGCAAGATCGATGGCTTTCATTGGGTGCGCGTGCTCTATACGTATCCGAATACGGTAGATGAGGCCCTGGTAGGTGCCATGATCGCCGAACCCAAGCTCGTGCCCTACCTGGATATGCCCATCCAGCACATCGCGCCGGAGGCCCTGCGCCGCATGAACCGCCACGGCACTGCCGAGCATATCCGCCACATGGTAGATTATATCCGGTCTAAAAGCGAGGATTTCATCCTGCGCACCACGGTCATCACCGGCTTCCCTGGGGAGACGGAGGAAGAATTCGGTCGGTTGGCCGAATTCTTGCGGACGCATCCATTTGACCGGCTGGGAGCCTTTGCTTATTCTATCGAAGAAAATACCCCGGCAGCCGAGATGCCGGGACAGCTCGACGAAGAGACCAAGCAGCGCCGACTGGACGCCGTGATGCAGGCCCAACGCGCCATTTCCCTCTCGCGCAATCAGGCCCGGGTGGGCCGTGACTATGAAGTGCTGGTGGAGGGGGTAGAAGGCGGTATGGCCTATGGCCGCTCCTACGCGGAGGCCCCGGAGGTGGATGGCAGCATCCGCTTCCATTTCAACGGCGAAGCGCCCGCGCCCGGCAGCTTCGTACAAGTGCGTATCACCAAGGCTGGGCCTTACGACCTTTGGGGCGAAATGTTTTAACCGCCCGCATGCAATCCGAACCCTATCCATTACATAAAAAGGAAGTGAAAACCCATGCTGAAAAAGATAAACCTGCCCAACAGACTGACCCTGCTGCGCATCCTCATGGTGCCGCTGCTCATCGCATGCTTTTATTTAAAGGTAAGCTGGTGGAGCTACGCGGCTGCGCTCATCTTCGTGCTGGCCTACCTCACGGATATGCTGGATGGCAAGATCGCACGCAAGCGCAACCAAGTGACCTCTTTCGGCAAGCTGATGGATCCAATGGCGGATAAGCTGCTTTCCGTGAGCGCGCTGGTGATGCTCACGGCCTTTGACTTGCTCAACCCCATCGCCACCATCATCATCGTGGCCCGGGAGTTCTTTATTAGCGCTTTCCGCCTGGTGGCTGTGGAAAAAGGCGTGGTCATCGCCGCCAGCTGGATGGGAAAGCTCAAGACCGTGTCTCAATTCGTGGCCATCACCATGGTTCTGCTGCACGATCTGGTGCTGCGCATCTTCGGCTTCCCATTGGATATGGTGATCGTATGGATCTCCGTTTTCCTCACGGTGGTATCCGGCGTGGACTATGTACTGAAAAATAAAGGTACCATCAGCCTGGAATGAGTTTTCGCATCCTATTCAAGAAAGCAGGAATAAATCCTATATGTTGACTGCAGAGATCATTTCCGTGGGCACGGAGCTGCTCATGGGCCAGATCGTGGATACCAACGCGCAGTATATCTCCCAGCGGCTGGCCGAGGCCGGCATCAACCAATACTTCCGCGCCACCGTGGGCGATAACCACGACCGGCTGTACGATACCATCCGCACGGCCGTCGAACGCGCGGATCTGGTCATCCTCACGGGTGGCCTCGGGCCTACCGAGGATGACTTAACAAAAGAAACGGCCGCGGATGTGCTTGGCTATGGCGGGGATTTCATTCTGCATGAGGCCAGCCTCGCGGCCATGGAGCGGCGTTTTAGCCACATGCACCGGGTGATGACTGCGAACAACCGCAAGCAAGCCATGTTCCCCAAAGAGGCCTTTATCATGCCTAACGCCAATGGTACGGCGCCCGGCTGTATCCTCGAAAAGGAGGGCAAGGCGGTGATCCTACTGCCCGGGCCGCCCAGGGAAATGGTTCCCATGTTCGACGAATCCGTAATGCCCTACCTCCTAAAGCGCAACCAGGGCAAGCTCTATTCGCGCACGCTGCGCATATACGGCATGGGCGAATCCGCCGTGGAAGACCGGCTGCGGGATATGATCGATTCGCAGACAAACCCCACCATCGCTCCCTACGCCCTCACCGGCGAGACCACCCTGCGGGTGACTGCCCGCTGCCGCGATGATGCAGAGGGAGAGGCCCTGGTGCGGCCCGTGATCGAGGCCATCCGCCAGCGGCTGGGCGATGTGCTCTATTCCACCCACGGCGAGCAGTTGCACGAGGTATGTGCAAGGCTGCTGACGGCGCAAGGCAAGACCCTGGCCGTGGCCGAGAGCTTTACAGGCGGCCTACTAGCCTCCACACTGATCTGTGTGCCCGGTAGTTCGGCCTGGATGCTCGAGGGTTGCGTCACCTATTCCAATGCCGCTAAGGAACGGCGCTTGGGCGTTTTGCCCCAAACGCTGGCTGCCCATGGGGCCGTGAGCCGCGAAACCGCCTTGGAGATGGCCCGGGGCATGCGCGGCACTTCCGGAGCGGATTTCGCTCTCGCTACAACCGGCATCGCCGGCCCGGATGGCGGTACGCCGGAAAAGCCCGTGGGGCTGGCCTACCTGGCCCTGGCTTACGAGGGTGGGGAAGAGGTGCACGAGCTGCGCTTGGTGGGCAACCGCGAACGCATTCGGGGCACGGGCGTGCTGGAAGCGCTGGATATGCTGCGCAGGCGGCTGGAAAATATTTAAAAATAGTGCGTGCAAATGACTCGAACAAATGTTAGAATATTGATGTAATCAATATGAGCAAAGGAGCCTTGATCCTATTATGATGGAAAAAGAAAAAGCGCTGGAGATCGCCCTAAGCCAAATCGAAAAGCAATTCGGCAAGGGAGCCGTCATGAAGCTGGGGGATGCAGCAGCCAAGATCACCGTTTCCACCATTCCTTCCGGTTGTTTGGCCCTGGATTTAGCCTTGGGAGTAGGCGGGCTGCCCCGGGGCAGGATCATCGAGATATATGGCCCCGAATCCTCCGGTAAAACCACCCTGGCCCTTCACGCCATTGCGGAAGCCCAGAAGCTAGGCGGCACCGCTGCCTTTATCGATGCGGAGCATGCGCTCGATCCCGTCTATGCCGAAAACCTGGGCGTAAAGATCGACGACCTTTACGTATCCCAGCCGGATACGGGCGAGCAGGCCCTGGATATCACCGAAGCGTTGGTGCGCAGCGGCGCGATGGATGTAGTCGTGATCGACTCGGTGGCCGCGCTGGTGCCCAAGGCCGAGATCGAGGGCGATATGGGCGATTCCCACGTGGGCTTGCAGGCCCGTTTAATGAGCCAGGCTCTACGCAAGCTGGCCGGCGTGATCAGCAAATCCAACACCATCGTCATCTTCATCAACCAGCTTCGCGAAAAGATCGGCGTGATGTTCGGCAACCCCGAAACCACCACCGGCGGCAAGGCCCTCAAATTCTACGCCTCCGTACGCATGGATGTTCGCAAGATCGATACCATCAAAAACGGGGCGGAGGTGGTCGGCAACCGCACCCGCGTAAAGGTGGTCAAAAACAAAGTTGCGCCACCCTTTAAGCAGGCCGAATTCGATATCATCTACGGTGAGGGTATCTCCAACGAGGGCGCCATCCTGGATTTAGCTGCGGATAACAAGATCATCTCCAAGACCGGCGCATGGTATTCCTATGGCGATATGCGCATGGCCCAGGGCCGAGATAATGCCCGCTTGTTCCTCAAAGATAACAAAGAGCTCTGCGCCGAGATCGAGGCCAAGGTACGCGCAGCGCTGGACGACAGACTCAAATCCGCAGCTAAAGATGCGGGGGAGGACGGGCCGGGCGAAGCGGATTAAAAGGTCGCCACAGGAATTGGTAAATTATGCAAAAAAGTCAAGGATGGCCAAGGGCTCACCTTGACTTTTGCATTTAAACAGGGTAAAATCGGTATGAGTAATTATATCGGTATGTAGTTTCGTGAAAATTATTTTTATGAAATATAGTCCATACATGCTGAATAAATATATGCTCAACTATGATGTAAATGAGAATTTTTAGCATTTTGGAGGTGTGTACGGATCGTGGAAAATATATTGCTCCCGATCATCATCGGGGTTTTGTGCTTGACTGTAGGTATCTTTGGTGGGTATGCTTACCGGCGCAACATCGCGGAAGCCAAGGTGGCCAAGGCAGAAGACGCCGTTAAAAAAATGATAGACGATGCGCAAAAGCGCGCGGAAACCATTAAAAAAGAAACCATACTTGAGGCAAAGGAAGAAGCCTATAGGATCAAGAGCGAAAGTGAAAAAGATTTGCGTGACCGGCGCAATGAACTACAGCGTTCCGAGCGCCGTTTAGCCCAGCGCGAAGAGGTGCTGGATAAAAAGCTAGATGGTATCGAGCAGCGCGAATCAAGCCTTAGCGATAAATTCAAAGAGGCGGAAGATATCGAAGCCGCAGCCAAGGAACTACACGATAAACAGCTCAAAGAGCTTGAAACCATCTCCGGCTTGTCTATGGACGAGGCAAGGGAGATTCTTTTGGGCAATGTAGAGCGGGAGGCCCGCCACGACGCGGCGCTGATGCTGCGCGAGATTGAAGCAAAAACCAAAGAAGAGGCGGATAAGCGCGCCCGCAACATCATTTCCCTAGCCGTGCAGCGTTGCGCGGCCGATCATGTGGCCGAGACCACGGTATCCGTAGTGCCCCTGCCCAACGATGAAATGAAGGGCCGCATCATTGGCCGTGAGGGCCGCAACATCCGTACATTGGAAACCGCCACAGGCGTAGATCTGATCATCGACGATACGCCCGAAGCCGTGATCCTTTCCGGCTTTGACCCGGTTCGCCGCGAGATCGCCCGCATTGCGCTGGAAAAGCTCATCATGGATGGCCGCATCCACCCCGCCCGCATTGAGGAAATGGTGGAAAAGGCCCGCAAGGAAGTGGATACTCAGATCCGCGAAGCGGGCGAGCAGGCCATCTTCCAGGTGGGCATCCACGGGCTTCACCATGAGCTGATCAAGCTCCTGGGCCGCCTGCGCTACCGTACCAGCTACGGCCAGAACGTGCTCAAGCACTCCATCGAGGTATCCCACCTGGCCGGCATCATGGCGGCCGAGATCGGTGCCAACATCGCCCTTGCCAAGCGCGCTGGCCTGCTGCACGATATCGGCAAGGCCGTAGACCACGAGGTCGAAGGCCCCCATGCCCAAATCGGCGCGGATCTGGCCAAGAAATACCGTGAGAACAACCAGGTTATCCACGCCATCCAGGCCCACCACGGTGATGTGGAGCCCAGTACGGTAGAGGCCGTGCTCGTGCAGGCTGCGGATGCGATCTCCGCCGCCAGGCCGGGTGCGAGGCGCGAAACCCTGGAGAACTACATCAAGCGCCTAGAAAAGCTGGAAGAGATCGCCAACTCCTTCGAGGGCGTAGATAAATCCTTTGCCATCCAGGCGGGCCGCGAGGTACGCATCCTAGTCAAGCCCGAGAGCGTGAACGACGCCGACACCGTCCTCATGGCCAAAGAGATTGTCAAGCGTATCGAGACGGAGCTTGAATATCCCGGCCAGATCAAGATCAACGTGATCCGGGAGAGCAGGGCCGTCGAATTCGCCAAATAAACCGGCACAGCCGCAAGCGCAAGGATATGCTTTACCGCATATCCTTGTTTTGTAGAAAGGAGCGCAGCCCTATGGAAATCTTCCCCATTGCGGACGCGCATTGCGATTTTCTCTATTATATGCAAAACGATGGCTGGAGCATCCTACGGCCGCAGGAGCGGCAGGCCGTTGCCCTGCCTTATATGCGCGCATCCGGCATTGCTCTGCAATTCTTCGCCGCCTGGATAGATGCGGAGCTAAAAAACAGCTGTGTGAACCAATGCCTGGCCCTGATCGACGCTTACTGGCGCATGCTGGAAGCCAGTAGCGGTGCGCTGATGCCCCTTACCACGGATTTTGATCCGCGCAGTGGGCAAGTGGCCACCGTGCTCACAATCGAGGGAGGGGAGGCCATCGATGGCAGTCTGGAGGCCCTGCGCATGTTTCACAGGCTGGGCGTACGGGCAATGACCCTCACCTGGAACTACAGCAACGAGCTGGCCTCGCCAGCCATGCGGCGCATGAACAAGGGCCTAACGCCCCTGGGCCGCAAGGTAGTACGGGAGATGGACCGCATCGACATGGCTCTTGACGTGGCCCATTTGAGCGACGCGGGTATTACGGAGGCGCTTTCCCTGGCCACGCGGCCCATCTTCGCCTCCCATTCCAACGCGAGGGCCGTTTGCCCACACCGGCGCTCCCTGGGGGACGCGCATATCCGCGAGATCGCCCGCAGTGGCGGCGTGATCTGCGTCAATTTTTATCCGCCCCAGCTACGGGCGGATGGGGAAATGGCCTCGGCTACGGATGTGGCCCGACACGCGGCCCACATCGCCGCCCTGGCCGGGCCGGCGCATGTGGCCCTGGGTTCGGATTTCGACGGCATGTGCGCCTATCCGCGGAACCTGAAGACCCAGGCCGATCTGCCGAACCTCCTGCAGGCCCTGGCGGACGTTGGCTTCTCCCAGGAGGAGATACGCCGCATCGCCTATGACAATCTGCGGGATTATATCGTGCAGTTTACGGATTAAAGCACTTTTTCGTGGTATACAAAAGGCCGCTGGGTGAACCGGCGGCCTTTTGTATACGGTTGTACGCTTACTTGGTCTTCATATTGACGGTAAACTTCTTAGCCAGCTCACCACCCAGCATGGGCACAAAGGCCAGAAGCAGCGCCACGATCATCTCGTCGAAGGTGAGTGGCACGGTACTGAAGATGGGATTGAGCACCGGGATGTAGATCACGGCGATCAGGAAGGCCAGGGAAGCCAGCACACAGTTGTTTAGGTAGCCGTTCTCCAGAACCTTCATCTTGAACACGGAGGTCTTCTCTGAACGCGCGGAGTAAGCGCGCAACAGCTCGCCCAGAACCAGGGTCAGGAAGCAGGCGGTGCGGGCGACCTCCAGGTTGTTATGCGCATAGATTCCATAGGCAAAGGAACCCAGGGTGCCGATAGCCAGGGCTACGGCCTGGAAGCACACGGCAATGCTCATCCGCTTATCTACAATGGGCTCTGCCGGATCGCGAGGCGCGCGCTCCATCACGCCGGCCTCCTCCTTTTCCATACCGAGGGCAAAGGCGGGGAAGGCGTCCGTAATGAGGTTGATGGCCAGGAGCTGAATGGCTACCAGGGGCACATCCCACCCTAGAAGCATGGCCAGGAAGATGACCAATATCTCGCCAATGTTACAGGACAGCAGGAAGCCTACTACCTTGCGGATGTTGGCATAAATGGTGCGGCCTTCGCCCACGGCCCTAACGATGCTGGCGAAGTTGTCGTCCGTAAGGATCATATCCGCTGCCTCTTTGGATACGTCTGTGCCGGTGATGCCCATGGCGATGCCGATATCCGCATGCTTGAGGGAGGGTGCGTCGTTTACGCCGTCGCCGGTCATGGCAGCAATATTGCCGTTGGCGCGAACCGCATCCACCAAACGCACTTTATGCTCAGGGGATACGCGGGCGAAGACGTTGGTCTCCTTTACGCACGCACGCAGCTGCTCGTCATCCATCTCGGAGATACTACGGCCTTCCACAGCCATGGAATCGCCCTCGACGATGCCCAGATCACGGCCGATGGCTGTGGCGGTGATCTTATGGTCGCCGGTGATCATCTTAACCTCGATGCCCGCCTTCTTGCAAACATCGATGGCGGCCTTGGCTTCCTCACGCGGCGGGTCGATCATGCCGACCAAGCCCAGGAAGGTGAGACCATTTTCAGCCTCAAAGGAGGGGGTGATCTTATCGACCTCGCGGTAAGCGCCGCCCAGCACGCGCAGGGCTGCTTCTGCAAAGCCCATGTTGGCGGCCAGGATCTCCTGGCGCTTTTCCTCGGTGAGAGGCTCGACCTCGCCGCCGATCTCGATGGAAACGCAGCGGCGGAGCAGCTCGTCCGGCGCGCCCTTGGTATACATGATGGTTTTGCCGCCGATGCTGTGGAAGGTGGACATCAGCTTGCGGGTAGAATCGAAGGGAATCTCCTGCAAACGCGGATATTTTGCCTCCCAATCGGCCTTGGCCATATCGGCCTTGTAGGCCAGCACGACCATGGCGGCTTCGGTCGGGTCGCCGATAATGGATTCGTTCTCAGGGGTGTAAACGGCGTCGTTGCATAGGAGCAGGCACTCCAGGAGCTTGCGCACGGCCTCGTTGGCAATGCCGCCGGCTCCATCGAAGATATCGCCCACAGGGCTGTAGCCCGTGCCGGTTACGGTATAGAAAGCCTGTCCATCGTAAATGCGGGGGATGGTCATCTTATTCTGGGTCAGGGTGCCGGTCTTATCCGAGCAGATGACCGTGGTGCTGCCCAGGGTTTCCACCGCGCTCAGGCGCTTGATGATGGCGTTAACCTTGACCATGCGCTGCATGCCCATGGCTAAGATTACGGTAACCACTACCGTAAGGCCCTCTGGAATGGCGGCCACGGCTAGGGATACGGAAGTCATGAAGATATAGAAAAGATCCATCCCGCGCAGCAGGCCCAGCAGGAAGATGACGCCGCAGATGGCGAGGCATACGATTCCCAGCAGCTTGCCCAGCGCGTCGAGCTTTTTCTGGAGGGGGGTGGACTCATCGTCGGTTTCATTGAGCATGCCCGCGATGTTGCCCATCTGGGTCTTCATGCCGATATCCGTGATCACGCCCTTGCCGCGGCCATAGGTGATGAGGGTGCCCATGTAGGCGCTGTTGATGCGGTCACCCAGGTTGGAATCCTCGGCCAGAATAGCGTTCGCATCCTTTTCTACAGGTACGGATTCGCCGGTCAGCGCGGCCTCGTCGATTTTGAGGTTAATTGATTCGATCAGGCGCAGATCCGCCGGGATATAATCACCCGCATCCAGAATGACCACGTCGCCTGGGACCACATCGTGCGAAGCGATTTCCGTAACGTGGCCGTCACGCAAAACCTTGGCGTGTGGGCTTGCCATCTCCTTGAGGGCTTTGAGGGCGTTGCTGGCTTTGTTTTCCTGATATACGCCCAAGATGGTATTCAGTACGACGATCGCCAGGATTGCGATGCCTTCCAGGGATTCACCCAAAAAAATCGAGATCACTGCCGCAACGATCAGGATGATCACGAGGAAATCCTTCAGCTGCTCAAGCGCCATCTCCAGCAGGCTCTTTTCCTTGCCGCCCTCCAGGCGGTTTGGGCCATAGGTTTGGCTGCGCTTTGCGGCCTCCTGGCCGGACAGGCCGGTGGATAGATCGACCTGTAGCTCTTGCGCGGTCTCTGAAACGGATTGATTGAAATACTGTTTCATGCTGCACTCCTCACGTTTTGATGATGGATACGCGCAAATGGGAGCCTGGCTCGTTTAAAAATGGGCGCCCTTTGCCCGCAGATACACGCCAAACGCACCAAGCCGGCGCTCCCTGCGCGCCTGCCCGTGCGTCCTGTTTTAAGAAACATTATAACATATTCCGTCTTTACCTGCATAGTTGCTTTGCGGTTAATTTTCATAACGCCCCTGTTAATCCCTTAGCAGGCCAAACGCCTTGTTTGCGGCCTGGCCTACGCTTTCTTTTTCGAACGCGCCGTGTTATCATGGCAGAGATAAACGGTGGAGGATATACGCGATGAGGATCGACCATGCGGCAATGTATGTAAAGGATCTCGAGGCAACCAAGGCTTTTTTTGAAACCTATTTCGGCGCAGCGGCGAATGCAAAATACTGTAACCCCTCCACGGGCCTGGAAACCTATTTCCTTACCTTTGACTGCGGAACGCGCCTGGAGATCATGCGGCGGCCCGGCCTGCAATCCGCCGCGCAAGGCCCACGGCAGGGATACGCCCACCTTGCCTTCCAGGTTGGCGGCAGGGAAGGGGTAGACACGCTCACTGCCCGCCTCAAAGCCGATGGCTACACCGTTCTAAGCGGCCCAAGAGAGACGGGGGATGGCTATTATGAAAGCAGCGTGCTGGATGCGGAAGGGAATTTGGTCGAGATCGTGGGGTAAGGCCATTTATAAACTGCTTACTTTTTCGCATAGAAAAAGACATACTCCCTAAGGAAGCTATGTCTTATATCTGGCAGGGGCAGAAGGACTCGAACCCTCAAGAACGGTTTTGGAGACCGCTATGTTACCATTACATCATGCCCCTATACATAAACGGCTGGAACAGGCCAGCTTTGATATTATAGCACCGCTATCGGGGATATGTCAATCGCGCATTTCCTATGTTATAATATCTATATAAAACAACGTTAGGAACACGATAATATTGTGAAACAATTAACAATTTTCACAGATGGGGCCTGCTCGGGCAATCCCGGGCCGGGCGGCTGGGGCGCGATTTTACTTTATAAGGGCCACCGCAAGGAGCTTTCCGGCAGCGAAGCTCACACTACGAACAACCGTATGGAACTGATGGCCGCCATC
>DHOI01000075.1:3589-7734 GCA_002409725.1 Christensenella sp. UBA5394 | reverse complement strand
AGCGCTTATTTATGTCGCGCCTTCACAGAGGGCTGGCTGGAAGACTGGCAGCACAACGGCTGGAAGACCTCTACAAAAAAGCCCGTGGAAAACCGCGACCTGTGGGAGCGGCTGCTCAAGCATACGAAAACGCATAGCATCACGTGGCACAAGGTCAAGGGCCACAGCGACAACGAGCACAACAACCGCTGCGATGCCTTGGCCAGAGGGGCCATCGAGGCGCTGCGGCGGGAAAACCCGGCCATCTAGCTCAAAAATGTTCCAACTATTCGTTAAACTTGCGTTTAACGAATAGTTGCATATCGGTAGCTGGGTCTTCCCCGTACTGGCTTTATAAAAAATGAGAACAGGAGTTCGTCATGGCTGCGGATGATTATGCTGGAAGCGAATATAAGAAATACATGCTCAAGCTGCGGGCTCTGTGCGCGGAGCTGCCGCCGTTTTGCGCCGAGTTCTTCCGGGGCATTGAGCACGAAACGCTGGTTCGCTCCCGTTATGCCTACGGCGTGGATCTGCGCACCTTCTTTTTCTTTTTGATCCGGCAGCCGGGCTTTGAAAAGCCGGAGCCCCGCTCCCTCACCCTGACAGACTTAGACCGGGTAGATATCACCACCGTGGAGAATTATTTGAGCTACGTTTCCTATTATACGGACGAGGAGGAAAAGGAAGTGCTCAACGGCGAGCGTGCAAAAAAGCGCAAGCTCTCCACCTTGCGCGCCCTCTATAAATATTTTAATAAGAAAGAAAAGCTCTCAACCAACGCCCCAGCCCTCGTAGATCTGCCGGTGATCCGCGAGCAGGCCATCATCCGGCTGGAGCCGGACGAGGTGGCCAATCTGCTGGATATCGTGCAGGCAGGCGATGGCCTTACGGAAGCGCAAAAGAAATACCACAAGCGCACCCAGGCCCGCGACCTGGCCATCCTCACCCTCTTTTTGGGTACGGGCATCCGCATCAGCGAATTGGTGGGCATCGATATGGACGACGTAAACTTTTCCGCCAATGAGTTTTCCGTACTACGCAAGGGCGGCAAGCAGGATATCCTGGTCTTTGGCGAGGAGGCCCGGGCCGCCCTGCTCGATTACATGCTGGAGCGGGAGCGCATGATGCCCCAAGCGGGTCACGAGGAGGCGCTCTTCCTCTCCCTGCAAAACCGCCGCATCACCGTGCGGGCTGTGGAAAACTTAGTCAAAAAATACGCCCAGCTCGCCGCGCCCCTCAAGAACATCTCCCCGCATAAGCTGCGCAGCACCTATGGCACCACGCTATACCGAGAAACCGGGGATATCTACCTGGTGGCCGATGTGCTGGGCCACAAAGATGTGAATACCACCCGCCGGCACTATGCAGCCGCCTCGCAGGATAACCGCCGCAAAGCGGCCCAAGTGATTAAATTAAGGGAGGATTGATTCAATCCTCCCTCTCTTTCCGTTTGCGCATGCCGTGGAGGGTACGCATATAGGCCGCCCTCTTTTCCGCTTCGTAGGCGCGCAGTCGCAGCTCCCATTCCGCCATCAGCGCCGGGTCGATCTCGATAGGGGCTACACGGGAAGAATCGCACTCCTCCCCTTCCCCGCCTTCGGCATAATCCTCATCTTCATAATAAAAATCGTCGCAGGCAAGGTCAGCGGCCTCGTCGATACGATCCGTGCGCAAAAGCTCGGCCTCGATCTCGTTGTAGGGCTTACCCATATCCAGGCATTTGCAGCAATTGTCGCAGATTTTGCCCGGCTCCAGGTCGCAATAGTCCAATTCCTGGTTCGATGTATCTTCCATTTGGAAAACCTCCGTTTCGGAAACCTCCGTTTGGGGAAAACCTCCGCTTACAGGAACATCCGTTCCTTGCAAACATTTGTGCTATATGGTATACTGCCTGTAACGGCCCGGCAACAATCTTATTATACCACAGCACGGCTCCGGAGGTTAGCATGAAAAAGCTTGGTAAATCCCAGCAAGCGGTCTATGATTACATTCGCCAATATATTCAAAAAAACTCCATACCCCCCACCGTGCGGGAAATCTGCGCGGCCGTGGGCCTCAAATCCACCTCTACGGTGCACATGCACCTCAAAAACCTGGCGCAGATGGGCCTGATCCGGCAAAACCCCTCCATGCAGCGATCCATTACTCTTTGCGAGCCCCTGGAAAAGCCGGGCGGCGCGGTCTGCCGAGAACTGCCCCTAGTTGGCGCGGTGGCCGCGGGTACGCCCATCCTGGCTGTTGAAAACATCCAGGAGATGATCCCGCTCCCCGCCTCCCTGCTGCATGGCGCCCAGGCGGACGAGGCCTTCGTGCTGCGCATCAGCGGCGAGAGCATGATCGGCGCGGGCATTCAGGATGGTGACTTCATCGTGGTGCACAGCGGGCTTAAGGCAGAAAACGGCGATATCGTAGTCGCGCGGGTGGGCGAGGATTCCGCCACGGTGAAGCGGATTTACTTCGAGCACGATAGAATTCGGCTCCAACCGGAAAATCCCGGCATGGAGCCGATCTACGCCAGCTATGCGGATGTGGTGATCGCGGGCAAGGTGGTTTCCCTGCTTCGGCGCTATTAGTGGCTATTAAAGGTTAATCTCCCCCGCTCTGGCTAAATCATCCACGGCCAGCATGGCGCCCATGCGGCCATGGCTATAGGTCAGCCCGCCCTGCACATAGGCTGTGTAAGGGGCCTGGATGGGCCCATCCGCGCTCAGCTCGATGGAAGAGCCTTGGATGAAAGCACCGGCGGCCATGATAACCTGGCTTTGGTAGCCCGGCATATCCCAGGGCTCTGGAGTCACAAAGCTGTCGATGGGCGCGGCCTTCTGGATGCTGCGGCAAAAGGCGATCAGCCCCTCGGCGCTAGCAAAGCGCAGGGCCTGTACGATGTCGCCGCGCGGCGCATCGCTTGCGGGCATGCTTACAAGGCCCGCCTTTTCAAATACGCCGGCAAAAAGCGCCGCCGTTTTCAGGCTTTGGGCCACGGTATGCGGCGCTAAGAACAGGCCCTGGTAAAAGGGCGTATAGCTGGCCGCATAGCTGCCCACCTCCCGGCCCATGCCGGGTACGGTCAGCCGCCCCTCAATGCGGGCTACGGCCGCCCGCTTGCCGGCGATATACCCGCCCGTGGGCGCGATGCCGCCGCCGGGGTTTTTGATCAGGGAGCCGATCAGCACATCCGCCCCATAAAAGCTCGGCTCATGGGGCCGGGTGAATTCTCCATAGCAATTATCCACCACAATGTAGGCCGTGGTGTTTTTTTTGCGAATTGCCTCGAAAATGGGGGCCATATCCTCGGGTAATAAAGCGTTGCGCCAGGCATAGCCCCGGGAGCGCTGGATGTAGATCACCCGCACGCTCTCGTCGAGCGCGCTCAGCGCGGCGGGCAGGTCGACGGCATCATCCTTCAAATCGACTTGGTTATACGTTATACCCAGCCGCCGCAGGGAACCGGGTTCATCCCCGGTGATGCCGATGGCGCTTTCTAATGTATCATAAGGTTTGCCGGTGATGGAGAGCAAGGTATCTCCCGGCTCCAGAAGGCCCGCAAGGGCCGTGAAGATGGCGTGGGTGCCGCTGGTAAACTGGGGCCGCACCAGAGCGTCCTCGCATTCCAGGGCGTGGGCGAAGACCTTATCCAGGGTATCGCGGCCGATGTCGTCGTAGCCGTAGCCCGTGGTGGGGGCGAAATGGCGCTGGGCCACGCTTTCTTCTTGAAAGGCTTGCAGCACGCGGGCGGCGTTTTCCGCCTCGATGGACTCAATGCGCGCAAAAACCGGGGCCAGGCCGGCCTCAGTATCCAGCACGAAGGCGATGCTCTTCTCCCCTGCGCCCAGCCTTCTATAGGGCGCGAGGCGGTCAAAATTAGGCATGGGGTTCGTTCTCCTTTTGTGGTTCCTTGCTATATTCCACCCGCTTTTGGGGGCTGATGGTGGAGATGGCATGCTTGTAGATCAGCATCTGCTTCCCCTCTGCCTCGGCCAGCACCACGAAGCTGTCGTAGCCGATGATGAGGGCGTTGTTGATCTGGTAGCCGTTCGTCACGTGAATGGTGACCAATGCGCGGTCGCGGCGGGCGGCATTCAAAAACGCATCCTGTAAATTCAAGGGTTTTCCCATCTCATGCCTCCCATATTATCTGCGCCTGTATAGATAGCCCGCCACCA
>DHOI01000075.1:400-3432 GCA_002409725.1 Christensenella sp. UBA5394 | reverse complement strand
ATAGATAGCCCGCCACTAGGCCGACGGTGAGGGCTACAAGGGTAATCGCAAGAATTCGCGTCATAATGATTTGTCTCCCTCTGCTTGCAGCAGATCACAGGCCGCATTCAGCAGGCCGACGGGGCTGTACTGCGTGATATCCAGCCAGGCGATGCGGCTATCCCGTCGGAACCAGGTCAGCTGGCGCTTGGCAAAGCGGCGCGTCTCCCGCTTGATGGCCTCCACCGCTTCATCGAAGCTGCACTCCCCGGCAAAATGGGCAAAGAGCTGCTTATAGCCCAAGGCTTGCAGAGCGGGCAAATTCCGATCATACCCACGCGCCCAGATGCTCCGCGCCTCTGCCACAAGGCCTCGGGCCAGCATAGCGTCTACCCGCTGTTCGATGCGTGAATAGAGCAGCTCCCTGGGCATGGTAAGGCCCACCAAGCGAGGTGTATAGGGGCAATCCCCTGCCCCACCGGTGGCAAAATCCGCCTCCATGGGTCTGCCCGTGAGGCGCTTGACCTCCAGCGCCCGAATCAGGCGCTTGGTATCATGCGGGTGCAGGCGCGCGGCGGCAGCCGGGTCTTCTTTTTGCAGCAGCACATGCAGGCTACCGGGCCTTTGCGCCTCCTGTGCGGCTAGTTGTGCACGCAGGGCTTCGTCCCCGGCTGTTTCCGTAAAGTCGAGGCCGCTGGTAAGGGCGTTAATATAAAGGCCCGTGCCGCCCACGACCAAGGGCATCTTCCCCTGGGCGTGGATTGAATCGATGGCTTCCCGTGCCAAACGCTGGTACTCTGCGGCGCTGAACTTGGGGCCGTCGATATCCGCCACATCCAGCAAATGGTGCGCTACGCCACTCATTTCTTCCTCGGTGGGCTTGGCTGAACCGATATCCATGCCCCGGTAGATCTGCATAGAATCGGCGGAAACAATCTCCGTGCCCAGCCTTTTCGCGATTGTCACGCCGAGGGCTGTTTTGCCGCTGGCGGTAGGGCCCAGGAGTACGGCAATGGTCGGTTTGTTCTGCTTCATATCATAGCACCCGCTTAAAGAGCTTTTCAAATTCCAGCTTGCTCATCTGCACCATCACGGGCCTGCCGTGCGGACAGGTCATGGGCGCGCCGGACTGGGCGTATTCCGCGAGCAGGGTTTCGATCTCCTGCGGTGCTAAGGCGGCTCCCGCCTTGATGGCGTGCTTGCAGGAGGCCTGGATAATGGAGGCGCGCTTGAGCTCATTGGCGCTGGTTTTTCCCTGTTTTTCGAGTAGTGCTAGGGCCTCGAAGAGGAAATCCGCCGTTTGCGCCTGGCCCAAGATATCCGGCACGGCCCGGATCCGGGCTGTGAGCGCGCCAAATTCTTCGATTTCAAAGCCCAGCTCTTCAAAGGAGGAAAGGTTGGCAAAGAGCAGGTCAAACTGGGCCGGGGCCAGCTTGACCACAGCTGGCAAGAGCAGCAGTTGCGAGGCCTTAGCCAGCTCGCCCGCCATCAGCCGCTCATAGAGCCTGCGCTCATGAGCCGCATGCTGGTCTATGAAAAACACCCGCTCCCCTTGCTGTACTACCCAATAGCACTCGAACAGCTGGCCGACGATGGTATAGGGCTCAGCGCCGAACTCCATGATGGCCTGCAAGGGCGCCGGCTGTTCAGCGGTTGGCGGTACATCCGCCGGCAGGAGTAAACTCCGATCTTCTTCCTCCGGCCCGGCTGGGCGCAGGTAGGAAATTTCCGCCCGCGCAGGGTTAAAGCTTGCGGAAGGGCCGGCCTCCCGCAGGGGCTGGATCTGGGCCGGCCGGTAGCCGCCCAAACGATCCCGCAGGCTTTGGGTCGCGGAAGCCTTATCTTGTGGCTCTGCACTCTGTTGGCCCAAGAGGTTCGGCGTTTGTATGAAGCGGCTCTCCTGTCGCTTAAAGCCGGGGATATCCGCGCCCCGCACCAGCGGTGCTACGGAATCCCCCAGGGCCATGCGGCAGGCCACGGTGACAGCCCGCAGGATGGACTCTTCATCACGAAAGCGCACCTCCATCTTTTGCGGGTGCACGTTCACATCCACTTCCTCCCAGGGGAGCTGTAGATGCATCACATAAAAAGGGAACTTGCCGCTCATCAGGCGCGTTTCAAAGGCTCGATGGGCCGCGAAAGAGATTTTTTGCGAGTGGATATAGCGGCCGTTCACAAACAGGGATTGCTGCAGCCGATTGGGCCGGGCGAGCTGCTCCGTGCCTAAAAAGCCGCCGATCTTCACCCTGCCGTCATCAAAGTCAAAGGGCTTGATATGCGCCAATACCTCGCTGCCGTATACGCAATAGATGGCGTTTTTTAGCTCGCCATCCCCGGCACTCTGGTAGATCAGCTTTCCGCCGTTTAAAAAGCGGAAGGATATCGCAGGGTTGGCCAGGATGACGCGGGAGAGGAAATCGCCGATGGCGGCGGCCTCGGCCCGGCTGCTCTTGAGGAATTTACGCCGGGCGGGAACGTTGTAAAATATATCCCGCACCTCGATATTGGTGCCCTCTGCCCACGCGGCGGGGCCGGAAGATAGCACCGTGCCCCCTTCCATCTCGATGCAAGCGCCTTCCTCGGCCACCCGGGCGCGGGTGGTGAGCTTTACCCGGGCCACGGCGGCGATGGAGGAAAGCGCCTCGCCGCGAAAGCCCAGTGTATGGATGCGCTCCAAATCCTCCGCTGCGCTTATTTTACTGGTGGCATGGCGCAAAAAAGCGGTGGGCACCTCCGCCGCCGGTATACCGCCGCCGTTGTCGCTCACGCGTAAATAGTCGATGCCGCCTCCCTCGATTTCCACAGTGATGGCCGTGCTCCTCGCATCAATGGCGTTTTCCACCAGCTCCTTCACAATGGAAGCGGGCCGCTCCACCACTTCGCCTGCGGCGATCTGGTTGGCGATATGTAGGCTTAAAACCTGGATCTTGTTCATGTTACCTCAGCTTTGCACGCAGGTGCAGGTCGTATAGCTTATTGAGCGCATCCATGGGGGTGAGGGCGTTTACATCCAGGGCCTTTAGATCATTGAGGATATCGTCCGGCGCGGTGGG
>DHOI01000075.1:0-213 GCA_002409725.1 Christensenella sp. UBA5394 | reverse complement strand
CTGCTGATCCGGCTCCTCCTCCACCTGGGCGGCGTCCAAAATGGCCTCGTGATTGATATCCGATGCCTCGAGCTGGGCCAATATCTCCCTTGCGCGGGCGATGATGTCATCCGGCAGGCCCGCGAGGCGCGCCACCTGGATGCCGAAGCTCTTATCCGCCCCGCCCCGCACGATCTTGCGCAGGAAGATGATATCCTCCCCCACCTCCTTGAC
>DHOI01000017.1:547-4482 GCA_002409725.1 Christensenella sp. UBA5394 | reverse complement strand
CCCGGCGGCAGCTTTAATATCCCGCCAAAGCCCTCCCGAAGGGGGGGGCCTACCAGGGGCCGGAGCGCTTCATCGCTCCGGGAAGCAATTTCCGTAAGGCCCATCTGCTTAAAGGTGGCGCGCATAGAGGAGAGGATACATGGCCCGCTCTCCAGGAGCGTGCCGTCAAAATCGAAAAGAATGGTAGTATATTTCATCTGCATAGTTTTATTATAGTACCGATTCCTCCCGGACGCAACCGATGCGGCCTCCATCCACGCCGAAGAGGGAAAATCCCAGGGCCTGCAGCCGCAAAAGGTAATCCGCCACGGCCGCTTCGATGCGTTCGCCCGGTACCAGGGCCGCCAGGCCCGGCGGGTAGACCCCGGCCGGGCTGGCCGCGATGCGGCCCACAGCCCCGGCAAGGGGCACGCTCTCCACAGGCCCCAGCATGGCCTGCCGCAGCGAGCAAACCCGAAGGCCCACGCTCTGGAAGGGCGGCTCTTTGATGATCGTTTTCGTGCCGTAGGGCAGGTGGGTCAGGCCATCCACCAGCCGGTCATACCATTCATCCGGATCCTGGGGCGTGGTGATCAGCACCAGGCGGTAGGCGTCGCTCATTTCGCACACCACCCCCGCCTCCGTAAGGCAGGCGTCCGCCAAGCGTCCGTCTATACCCCGTTCTGTTACGTCGATCACCAGGCGGGTGGGGTCCGTATCCGTGATGCCGTGCCCCAGGCATTCGCGGCCCAGCACCTTTAGGCCGTTGATGCGGCCGATGCGTTGCCGCAGGATCTCGATTCGATCCAGATGCTTTTCAAAGCCGAGGGTCTTGGCCAGGTTCAGGGCACGGTCGAGGCTTACCATCAAAAGATAGCTGGGGCTGGAGGTTTGCACCATGTTGCGCATGCGGCGCGCCTGCTCCACAGAAATGGGGCAGCAGGGGCCGATGTGCAGCACCGCGCTCTGTGTGAAGGCGGAAAGCGTTTTGTGCGCGCTCACGCACCACATATCGACCTTATCGCTAGGGAAATCTGGCAGGCGCTTCGAAAAGGGGAAGTGCGCCCCGTGCGCGGCGTCTACCAGGAGCAGCGCGCCGTGGGCGTGGGCCGCATCCGCAATAGCCGCGAGATCCGCGCACATGCCGTAATAATTGGGGCTGGTGATCAGCACCGCATCCGCAGGCTGCTCGCTTAGAGCCTCGTGCACCTGCTCAGGCGTGAGCATGCCCGCAATGCCGCAAGCTTCATCATAGGCCGGCAACACGAATTCCGCCGCGTGGTCTGCCAGAGCCAGGGCGGCCAGGGCGGCCTTGTGGCAATCCCGGCCCAGGAGCACCCGTTTCTTTTGTCCCAGCGCAAGGGCCATGGTACTCAGCCCGGCCGTGCTGCCGCCTACGAGCAGAAGGCTCGCTTTCGCGCCATAGGCCTCGGCATATTCGCGCTCCGTACGGGCGATCACGCCCTGTGGGCCGGCCAGGTCGTCCGTTCCGTCCAGCTCGGTGATATCCCAGCCCGCCAGCTTGCCGGCAAAGGGCGCATCTTGGCCCTTGTGGCCGGGCATGTGGAAACGGGCTGGGCTGCGGCGGCTATATTCGCCCAGCGTTTCGGGTAGTGTGCGGCCATAACGCCGCTGCCTACTCATGGTTTATGCACGGCCGCAATCGCTTCGCCGAGCAGCCGCGCCATTTCATCGGAAGGGTTAAAATAAAGCCTGTAATACTTGCCCTGCTGGCAGAAGAGCAGCGAATGCGCCCTGCGCCGCGGCCCTGTGGTCATCGCCAGCTTGCGCAGCCTAGGCTGCTTTGCCCCCTTTGCGCCGGAAGGGATGATACCGATGGCGCTGGCCCCGTCGGGCTGGAAGATAGCGAGCATCTCCCTGGCGATCACCGCCTGGGCCATTTGGAGCCGGTCGCCCAGCATCTGCTCCAGCAGCAGCGTGCCTGCCGGGAAAGGATATTGGCTATCTTCAGCGCCCGCCCCCGGCTCTTTATAGAAGAAGGTATAGCGGTAGGAAAGCAGGCGTTTTTTGTAAAACAGGCCGCCTAGAGTGACAAACGCGAGGAAGAGCGCCAACTGTGCTATGCCCCGCCAGGCATATAGCCCCGCGGCTCTGTTAAAAGCCCGTGCCAGCAGCACCAGCAGGAAAAGGATCGCGACCAGCAGCAGATCCAAAGCCCGGGCGGCGCGGTTTTCATTGCGCTCTTGCAGCATCGGCATTCTCCTTGTACGTATTTCATATGGATGATTTTATAGTACCATCTTTGCTGCACCCGGTCAAATGGGGAAATTCACTCCCTTTTTTGTGCCGTATACCCAATATATAGTGGTAGCGGTTTTAATCAATCTATGCGATAATAAGGCTGGTAATTTGCCCGGGAAGGCTGTATAATTTTGCCGCAAGCGCCCGAAGCGCGGCGGATCACCGGTTTCCCCCGGCCTTCCGCCCTTAAAGGAATCTTAAAGCGCAGTTAATCCCCATTTAAAGCCGCGTTGTTACTTTGTTGATATTTGCTTGTTATGCTTAAGGTAAGGGGAGCCGTAGTGGTTCGTAGTGGTTCTACGGAGACTGACGATGACAACGTAATGCGCCAAACTGGCAGTTTTTAGGCGCAGAATTTCGATTCCCCCTTACCTTAACCCAGCCTATTGAGAGGAGCATCCTATGCCTTCCGTATACATTCTGCTTGCCCGCACGGAGACGTTTTTCTCCCGGGCCATCCATATAGCCACCGGCGATCCCTATACCCACGCCTCCCTGTCCCTCAATCGCGATCTTTCCCGCATGTACAGCTTTGCACGCCGCTGGCGGCGCATGCCCTGTATCGGCGGCTTCGTAAAAGAGCGGGTGGACGGCGGCGTCTATGGCGATAACCCCAACGCGCCCTGCGCCGTGTTTGAACTGCGCATCTCCGAGGAAGCATACGCGCGCCTCTGTGCTTATATGGATAGCCTCTATGCCCACCGCTTCCGCTGGCGGTATAATTACCTAGGCGCGGCTGCCAATTACTTCGGCAAGTCCCATCGCGGCAAGCAGGCCTGCTTCTGCTCCGAATTCGTGGTGCGGGCCCTGCGGGAGGCCGGGGCTATTCCCACCTGCCCCGAGGCCGAGCCCTTTCTCGACCCTGCCCGCGTGCGGCCCAGCATGCTGGCACACTTCCCCGGCGCGCGCTGCGTATACGTTGGCAATCTGCACGACCTGCCGAATGCCCTTTCGCCCCAGCCCGTTAGCCGCTTCGTCTACCCATGCTATGCCAGTCCCCAGCCCTAAATATGGCAGCAAAGCAAATATAGCCGGATGGTTGTATTTTAGCCGCATTCGGGTTAAAATAGATGTGCCGCGCTAGGCGGGGAGTTAGCGGTGCCCTGTACCTGCAATCCGCTACAGCAGGGCGGAATTCCCGATCTGAGGCATGTTCCCGTGGGGCAGGCTCCCGTAAGGAGCGTTGAGGCCCGAGTCCTGTGCAATCCAACCCTGTGAACTATGTCAGGGCCGGAAGGCAGCAGCATTAAGCAGTCGTTTGGGTGTGCCGCAGGGTTACCCGGGCGGAGCCACCTGCGAGAGGACCGCCTGTGGGAACAGTGTCGAAGAATGGGTGCGCGGCCTTGTGAAAAATGCGCGCCGGTGATACTTCACCGGTGCGTTTTTTCAATTTAGGCGATGGAATAAGTGACCGCATTCCATAGTTATACGGAGGGGATGCCGCCTTCGGCGCTTCTCCTGCGCCCCTTTGCAAAGAAGGGAAAGAAACCTTTGCCTACCCATGGGGCGAAGGGAAAGGGAGTAGGATAGATTCCCCGGATGAGGAGAGCGCACGGGAGTTGGGACGAGGAATGCCGGGGGACTATGCTTCGAACGCGGGACAGGGAAACGATCGTTAGGGCAGAGCATTAGATGGATGGTCGACATGCATGCGGACATTGGTCCGTAAAGCATCTGTCCGCCACAAACCCAAA
>DHOI01000017.1:0-203 GCA_002409725.1 Christensenella sp. UBA5394 | reverse complement strand
CGGGCACGGAACATACAAGGCTCGCGCCTAATCTGCGTTCCGAGGGGTCTGGAGGGCGGAGCCGAAGCGCCGCCTGTGGCGGATGAAGCGAGGCAGAAGCCCAGTGAGCAAAGGAGCAGCGCGACCCTAAGGGAGCGTTGCGACTATTGCGAACTGAGTGGCCGCCCCCAGCCGGGGTGGAGGGGCCCGGGGGCCCCTCTAAA
>DHOI01000021.1:13105-13376 GCA_002409725.1 Christensenella sp. UBA5394 | reverse complement strand
TCTACGGTGCAAATTGCTGTCTTCTTTTGGGTTTGTGGCAGACAATGGCTCATGCGCAAACCAGTAGGCTGGGGTGCCCTCACCCCGCCGCCGTTCAAAGAGGGTGGTTGTACATTATACTCACCATTCCCAAGCGTTTCCCTGTCCCGCGTTCGAAGCATAGTCCCCCGGCATTCCTCGTCCCAACTCCCGTGCGCTCCCCTCATCCGGGTTATTTATCCTATTCCCCTTCCCTTCCCCCCGCGGGCAGGCAAAGGTTTCTTTCCCTTCT
>DHOI01000021.1:11796-12922 GCA_002409725.1 Christensenella sp. UBA5394 | reverse complement strand
AGGTTTCTTTCCCTTCTTTGCAAAAGGGCGCAGGAAAAGCGCCCAAGACAACATCCCCTCCACCTAACCCAAGGTAATAAACGGCCTTCTTTCCAGGCAGCAACCACAAACGCTGGGCCCGAGCTCGCAACCCGCGCAAGGGCTATAGCCAAACCTCCTCCGTGGCTACAGCCCGAAGGAACGCGCCGTCGTGCTCCACAAAAAGGAGGGTGGGCGCAAAGCGTAAAATAAGCTCTTGCAGCTGGATGCGGGAGAAGAGGTCGATATAACCCAGCGGCTCATCCCAAAGGTAGGCGTGCGCATCCCGGCTGAGGCTTTGGGCCAGCAGTACCTTTTTCTTTTGCCCCTGGCTGTAGCCCTCCATATCGCGCTCGAAAAGCGCGCGCTCAAAATCCAGCTTGCGCAGGATGGTAAGAAAGCGTGTCTCATCGATACCTAAGTTGCGGGCGTAATCCAAGGGCTTACCTGAGAGGCAGTCAGTGCGCTGGGGCACATAGGAGAGGATTAGCCCGCTGCCCAGGCGCACGCAGCCCTCGTGCGGCACATCCTCCCCGCCGATGAGGCGCAGAAGGCTGCTCTTGCCGCTGCCGTTGCGGCCCCGCAGGGCCATGCGCGCGCCGCTTTGCAGCACGAAGGAAATGGGTGGCGTGGGTTCATTGCCGGGGTAGCGGATGGAGACCTCCTCGAGCGTCAGCAAGGTGGCGCTGCGGTAGATCAACGGCGTGAGCTTGAGCGGGTCCGCCCGCTCCACATCATGGAGCAGGGCCGATTTTTCCTCAATGGCGGCGCTGCGCCGGGCCTCGATGGATTTGGCCCGCTGCATCATCTTGGCGGATTTGTGGCCGATGTAGCCCTTATCCGGCTTAATGCCGGAATTCTTGGTTCCTTGCTTTGTAGCTTCCACCTTATCCGACCAATCCGCCGTACGCCGGGCCGCCTGCCCCAGCCTGCCGATCTCCTGCAGCAAGCGCTCGTTTTGCGCCTGCTCCGCTCTGTCCCGCGCCTGTTTTTCCCCATACCAGGTAGAAAAATCGCCTGCACAGATTTCGGGGCCGCTTTTGTTCAGGGCCAGGATATGATCCACGCAGCCATCCAGAAAATCCCGGTCGTGCGATACCAGCAGGAA
>DHOI01000021.1:0-11557 GCA_002409725.1 Christensenella sp. UBA5394 | reverse complement strand
GCCGTGGGTTCATCCAGAAGGGGATAGCAGCCCTCCTGCAAAAACAGCGGGATTAGCAGCGCTTTCACCCGCTCCCCACCCGAAAGGGTGGATAGCGGCCGGTAGAGCGCGCCCTCATTCAGGGCCAGCAGCCCGGCCTCGCGGAAAATCTGCCAATCCTGCGCCGCCGGGGCCAAGTCCCGCAGGGCGTCCAAGGTCACTGCATCCGTCTCCGCCAGGGTGGGCGGAAAGGCCGCCATACGCAGGCCCGGGGCGCTCACCCGGCCCTGTTGGGGCGTCAGATGGCCGCTCAAAAGGCGGGCCAGCGTGCTCTTGCCTCGGCCGTTACGGCCCACCAGGCCTAGCCGCCAGGAACTATCCAACCGCAGGCTCAAATTCTCAAATACCATCTCGCAGCTGCCCTCATAGCCAAAGGACAGCGCCGCGATCTCGATCAAAGCCATAAAAAACGCTCCTTTCCGCAGGATACAGGCTGCATCCCCGCGGCGGAGCATAGGAGCAAAGGCCCCCGCTTATCCGAAGTGCGGCGAACGAAACAACCATCCTGCTATGCCTTGGCAGGGCAACGCCGGGGCCTATGCCCCACGCGGCCTCCGCCGTGAACCACAGCAAGATGTTTATTTCATCCTCCCACCTCAAATCCTTATTTCTCAGCCAGAAGATAGCATATTCATAGCCCCCTTGTCAACCCTTCAGCAGCTATTTCGATTTACATCAAAATACTGTTGACACGGATTTCCCCCTTGCATATACTATGTTTAGATAGATTTCTAAAGAGGTGTTATGTATGCTGGAAAAGAAGCGGATCTGGCTTTTCATCGCCCTGGCCTTCGGCTTGACCTGGATACCGGGGCTGATCCTAACGCTGGCGGGCATGCGCTATGGGGATGCCTTGAGCGGCTTTTATCTGATGGCCTGTATGCTCATCCCCGCCCTTGCCTCCATTCTGGTCCGAGCCTTCACCAAGGAGGGCTTTCGCAAGATGGGCTGGGCGCCGGGCTTTCAAAACGGCGGCTGGAAGTGGTACCTGGCTGCCTTCTTCGGCCCAACCCTCTGCATGCTGCTGGGCGCCGTTGCCTATTTCCTCATCTTCCCTGCCCGGTTCGACCCGAGCGGCGCGGCCATGAAGGCTGTGCTCTCGCAGGCGGGTATACCCGAAGCGCAGATACCGCTGGTGATGGGTGTGCAGTTGATCCAGGGCCTCCTGATAGGGCCCATTATCAACGTGCCCTTCACCCTGGGGGAAGAGCTGGGCTGGCGCAGCTATCTTTTGCCCAAGCTTACGGGGCTCTACGGCCAGCGCAAGGCCATCCTGCTCTCGGGCTTAGTGTGGGGCCTGTGGCATGCACCCATGATCGCCATGGGGCACAATTACGGCACGGGGTATTGGGGCTGGCCCATATTGGGCATCCTGGCGATGGTGGTATTCTGCCTGGCCATGGGTTCCTTTGAGGCATTCCTCACCTTCCGTACGGGCAGCGTGTGGCCCGCGGCCATGGCACACAGCAGCCTCAACGCCATTACCGCCACCCCCGTTTACTTTGCGCTGGGCGCGAACAGCCCCTTTGTAGGCCCCATGATGACCGGCCTGATCGGCGGCTGGGCCTTGCTGGCCCTGGCCATCCTCTGCTACCTTCGCAGCGGAAAGGAGGCAAGGGCTGATGGCCATGAAGGAGACGTTTAAGGCCCTGGGCGACCCGGCCCGTCGGAAAATACTGGAGATGCTCAAAGGCGGCTCCATGCGGGCAGGTGATATCGCGGGCCGCTTTGAGATGAGCCAGGCCACGGTGAGCTATCATCTTTCCCAGCTCAAAAAGGCCGGCCTCATCCGGGAGAACAAGCATAAAAATTATATCTATTACGAGTTAAACGCCTCGGTGTTTGAAGAGCTGCTGCTCTGGGCAAAAGGCTTCGCAGGAGGAAAACAGAATGAAAAAGCTTAATCATACGATGATCTGGACGACCGTTCTTTGTCTGCTGCCCATGCTCGCCGGCCTGCTGTTGTGGGATAAACTTCCCGAGCGGATGCCCACCCATTGGAATTTTGCCGGCGAGATCGACGACTACAGCTCCAGGGCCATGGCCGTGCTGGGACTGCCGTTTTTTATGGCGCTGATGAACCTCTTCCTACATTTCATGCTGAATAAAGATCCCAAGGCGGCCAATATGCCCCGGATCCTCAAGCAGATCAGCTATTGGAGCCTGCCCACGCTTACCATCTTCCTCATGGGCATCACCTATCTGGTGGTGTTGGGCGTAGCCGTGCGGGTGCAGGTGCTGGTGCCGCTGCTGTGCGGCGGTCTGTTTATCGCCATGGGCAATTACCTGCCCAAGTGCCGCCAGAACTACACCATGGGCATCAAAACCCCCTGGACGCTCAACAGCGAGGAAAACTGGAACCGCACCCATCGCATTGGCGGCTATTGCTTCACCATCGGCGGGGTTTTACTGCTATTGTGCGCCCTGCCGGGGTTCTGGTGGCTGTTGATTCCGGCCATCATCCTTTCCGGCGTCATTCCGATGGCCTATTCCTACATCCTTTACCGCAGGGGGATATGACTAAAAGGGAGCCGGGCCCTGGGCCCGGCTCCTTTGGTTTTAATCCACCCTGGTTAGATCCGCGTAGCTTGCGCCAACGTAGGTGGTCAGTTCGTCCGGGCCGAGCAGGAGCATCTGCCCCCGCACCCCGGCGCTTACAGCAATACGCTCGAAAAGCTGGGCCGTTTCATCGATAAAGGTAGGCAGGCGCTTTTTCATGCCTACGGGCGAGCAGCCGCCCCGGATATAACCCGTAGCGCTGAGCAGCTCCTTCACATGGAGCAGCTCGGCCTTTTTTTCGCCCATGGCCTTGGCGGCCTTGCGGGGGTCGACCTCCTCGGCCACGGGGATGCAGCATACGAACAGCCCCGCCTTGTCCCCGCGCAGCACCAGCGTTTTGAAGGTAGCATCCGGGTCTAGGCCCAAGGCCGCCGCCGCGTGCGTGCCGGAAAGGTCGCTCTCGTCGTAAGCATAGGCCAGGGGTTCATAGGCGATGCCTGCCTGGGTGAGCAGGCGCATGGCATTGGTGGTGGTCATTACCGTTTGCCGAAAAGCTTGGCCATGGGCTCAATCACGGCGCCAAGGTCGGCAATGCTCTTGTTAAGGCCTTCGATATCCAGGCGGTTGATGGTTTCAAGCGCCGTGCTCACCTGCACCAGCGCCGTTTCAATGCCCTCGGTGCCGGTGACGGCCAGGTTGGTCACGGATTCGGTCATCAGGTTGATATCGATCTGCTCCAAATTGCTGACGACCACGTTAAGCCTGCCTACCAGCTGGTTTACCCCGGGCAGCACATAGAGGGCGCTGCCGGCCAATATCAGGCATACCAGCAGGCAGGCGATGGTGCGCACAACGCCCATGAAGTGAATCCTTTTGAGCAGCTTGAGCTGCTCGGCTGCGGTATCTACCGCAATGGGCTTGGTTTCAACTGCGGCGGGCGCGGTTGTCGATTCCATAAAAACATCCTCCTGAAAATAAGCAATGTGGGTATGATTTCCTTCCTTTATCCTAGCATCCAAAGGCGGCGGAGGCAAGCCGAAGTTGTGGCGGCCCGCGCTTGCGGCCTTGCAAAAGGAGCCGTAGAAGGCTACAATAAAAGCGCAATTGACGCCGATTTTTTGAAGCGTCATATCCTTTATCTTTCAAGGAGGCTCGTGATGGAGCAGATTCATCCTACTGCGCGCACTTGGGCGGAGATCGACCTTGGCGCGCTGCGGCATAATTTCGAGTATGCGAGAGCGCAATCCGGCAAAAAGGTGATGTGCGTCATCAAGGCGGATGCTTACGGCCATGGCGCCGTGCGCTGTGGCCTGTACCTCCAGTCCATCGGAGCGGACGCCTTTGCCGTGGCCTGCCTAGCCGAGGCCGTGGAGCTGCGGGAGGCGGGCATTGCCAAGCCCCTGCTGATCTTGGGCTACACAGCGCCGGAATATGCCGAAATGTTGGCCAAGCATGCCATCACCCAGGCCGTGCAGGGCGAAGCTTCCGCGGCCGCCCTTGCCGCAGAGGCCCAAAGGGCCGGCGTGGAGATCGATGTGCACATCAAACTCGATACCGGCATGGGCCGCACGGGCATTTACGCCCAGGGCGAGCAGGCTGCGCTAGCCGCGGCCAAGGAGATTGAGCGCATCTACCGGCTGCAGGGCATTCACGTGAAGGGCCTCTTTACCCACTTCGCCGCGGCCGATACCCCCGGCGAGGATACCTATACCAACTGGCAGCTTAACAATTATAATACCGTTTTGAACGCCCTCGCCGCCAAGGGCCTGCGGCCCGAAATCTGCCACGCCAGCAACAGCGCCGCCATCATGGCCCACCCGGGCGCGCACCTCGATATGGTACGCGAGGGCATCATGCTCTATGGCCTCTATCCGGATAGCGCACCCCAGCCAGGTGGCCCCCTGCGGCCCGTGCTCATGCTTAAATCCCGCGTGGCCCAGGTGCGCGAGCTGCCCGCGGGTTCCTCCGTCAGCTACGGCCGCACCTATATCAGCGAGCAGCCCATCCGTACAGCCGTGATCGCAGCCGGCTATGCGGATGGCCACCCCCGCCGCCTCAGCAACCAGGGCTACGATATCATCAGCGGCAAGGCGTACAAGCAGATCGGCCGCATCTGCATGGATATGCATATGGTGGATATAACAGGCGACGATATCATACGCCCCGGCGACGAAGTGATCCTTTGGGGCGGCTCCGGCATGAGCGCCGAGGAGGTTTCTCAGATCGTGGGCACCATCAACTACGAGCTCACCTGCCTGGTGACCCGCCGCGTTACGCGGCTATATATCAACGAATAACACCTTCTGCTTGTCAAAAAAGTGGCGCCGCCACTTTTTTGAGGATACACGCTTTGCCTAAAACGCTGCGCGTTTCCGGGCGGCAAAGCGTGAAAAGTAAGAAAGCCTGCAGCTTTCATCCGTTTCGGCGTACATGCCGCCGAAGCCGCACCGAAAGTCAAGGGGCTGCGGCCCCTTGACAATCCCGGGTGTTTTGACAGTCTGAGGGCCTGCCGCTTGGCAGGCCCTTTTGTCATCTTATACCCGGCTCTTTTCGATCAAGTCCGCAAAGAGCGCCGCCAGCTCCACCTCCACCTCGGGGTGGAACTGCACGCCCAGAATGTTCGGGCCGGCCTCGACGCCTTCGATGGTGCCGTCCGCCGTATAGGCCACAGCGGTCAGCGCGGCGGCCAGGCCGTTTACGCGATAGCGGTGCAGCGTCGCGCCATGGACCCGCCCGCCCAGCAATCCGTGCAGGCGGGTGCCCGGCAGGATATCCACCGGGTGCTTGGTCTTGGCGATGTTATCGCGGGTAATGGCCACATCCCAATGATGCTCTACGGGCAGGTTGAATAAATAGCCCTCCCGCTTCATGGCTTCGAACAGATCGAGCGTATCCCCTGCAAAACCCCGGGCTGCCTTTTCCTCCTGCACACGGAACCAGGCGCAGATGGCCTGCATGCCCAGGCATATGCCGAGGATCGGCTTGCCGGCTTTCACCGCGTGCTCCACCACCTGCAAATGGTAGGGCCAAATCTTATGCCCGCCGCACAGCAAAAAGCCGCCGCAGAGGGCCAGCGCTTCCTCGGCTACGCGGCCATCCGCGCTGAGCACGCCCAGCGGCACGCCGCCGTTTTCCAATATGCGCTTAACGTAGTGATTCACGAAGATATATTGGTCCTTATAAGGATCGTCCGTATCGAAAAGCCTGGCCGTGGGCACGATGCCGATGACCGCCGCCATAGATTCTTCCTCCCGTATATTGATTCTTTCCAGTATACCACAAAAGAAGGGCCCGGCACATCTTCGCGCCGGGCCCTGGATCGTAGGGGCTGTTGCTTGTTCTTATTACAGGCTCTGCAGTTTTTGATAGTAGTCGTATTTCTCCTTGGCCTCGGCCTCGGCACGTTCGAAGAGCTCCCCGGCCACATCCGGGAAGAGCGCCGCCAGGGAAGCATAGCGTACCTCGCCCATGATGAAGTCCTTATAGGCGGCCTTGGCAGGCTTGCTATCCAGGATGAAGGGGTTCTTACCCTGCTCAGCCAGCATCGGATTGTAGCGGTAAAGCTGCCAGTAACCGGCCTCCACGGCCTTCTTGGCTTCTTGCTGGCTCTTGCCCATGTTGATGCCGTGGTTGATGCAGGGCGCATAAGCGATGATCAGGGACGGGCCGGGATAGGCCTCGGCCTCGAGCATGGCCTTCATCAACTGGTTCTTATCCGCGCCCATGGATACCTTGGCAACGTAGACGTAGCCGTAGCTCATAGCCATCATGCCAAGGTCCTTCTTCTTGGTGCGCTTGCCCGCAGCCGCAAACTTGGCCACGGAGCCGGTGGGAGTGGCCTTGGAAGACTGGCCGCCGGTGTTGGAGTATACCTCGGTATCCAGCACCAGCACATTCACATCTTCGTTCATGGCCAGCACATGATCCAAGCCGCCGTAGCCAATGTCGTACGCCCAGCCGTCGCCGCCGAAGATCCACTGGCTCTTCTTCACGAGCATGTCGCTCATCTCCACGACCTGCTTGCAGAGGGCGTCGCAGTTGCAGCCGCAATCCTTGCAGCCCTCGGCCATTTCCAGCAGTTTCGCGCCGGCCTTGCTGGAGCCCTCGGCGTTATCCATATTATCCAGCCAATCCTGGCAGATGGCCTTGCCCTCGTCCTCCAGCTTGGCGGCCAGCTCGCTCACCACCGCAGCCAGCTTTTCGCGGCGCTGCTTGGTGGCCAGATGGAGGCCGAAGCCGAACTCGGCGTTATCCTCGAAGAGGGAGTTGGCCCAGGCAGGGCCGTGGCCCTTGCTGTTCACGGTATAGGGCACCGTGGGGGCGCTGCCGCCGTAGATGGAGGTGCAGCCCGTGGCATTGGCAATGATCATGCGATCGCCAAAGAGCTGGGTAATCAGCTTGATGTAAGGCGTTTCGCCGCAGCCCGCGCAAGCGCCCGAGAACTCGAAGAGGGGCTGGCGGAACTGGCTGTTCTTCACCGTGTTGGCTACGAACTGTACATCGGGATCGGGCAGCTTAATAGCGGCCTCCCAATTGGTGATCTCGGCCTCCTGGGTGTGAAGCGGCACCATCTTGAGGGCCTTTTCCTTGGCCGGGCAGATATCGGCGCAGTTGCCGCAGCCCGTGCAATCCAAGGGGGTAACTTGGATTCGGAAGCCATAGCCCGCAAACTCCTTGCCTACGGCGGGCTTGGTGACGAAGGGCACCTCTGTGCCTTCCTTCACCAGGAAGGGGCGGATGCTGGCGTGCGGGCAGACCATGGCGCACTGGTTGCACTGGATGCAGTTTTCGGGGATCCACTGCGGGATATCTACAGCGATGCCGCGCTTTTCGTATTTGGTGGTGCCTGTGGGCACGGTGCCATCCGGGCTGAGCTTGGAAACGGGGAGGGAATCGCCCTTTTGCGCAAGCACGGGCTTGATGAAATCCTGGAAGTAAGGGTCATCCGTCACATCCTTGACCACGGCGCCCTCGGTGGTGGTAGCCCAGGATGTGGGGTATTTGATTTCTTCAAAGCCCTTTGCGCCGACGTCGATGGCCGCATAGTTCTTCTGCACGACCGCCTCGCCCTTCTTGGAATAGCTCTTCTTGGCCGCGGCCTTCATGTAGCCAACAGCCTCCTCGGCCGGAATCACATGGGCCAGGGCGAAGAAGGCGGCCTGCATCACGGTGTTAATGCGGTTACCCATGCCCACCTCACGGGCCAGCTTCACGCCATCCATGTTGTAGAACTTGACGTGATTTTTGGCGATGGCGTTTTTCATGGAAGCGGGCAGCTCGTGCTCCATCTCGGCCAAGGTCCATGGGGAGTTGAGCAGGAAGATGCCGCCCTCCTTGATGCCGGCCACGACGTCGTAGCGGGTCACATAGGAGGGGTTATGGCAGGCGATAAAGTCCGCCGCATCGATTTGGTAGGGGGACTGGATGGGCTTTTTGCCAAAGCGCAGGTGGGATACGGTGAGCCCGCCGGATTTTTTGGAATCGTAAGCGAAGTAGCCCTGGGCATACATATCGGTGTGGTCGCCGATGATCTTGATGGAGTTCTTGTTCGCGCCCACGGTGCCGTCGGAGCCGAGGCCATAGAACTTGCAGGCGATGGTGCCGGCCGGGGCGGCGTTGACCTGCTCCTTCACGGGCAGGGAGGTAAAGCTCACATCATCTTCGATGCCCACGGTGAAGTGGTTCTTCATCGCACTCTCAAGGTTGTCGAACACGGCCTTAGCCATGGAGGGTGTAAATTCCTTGGAACCCAGGCCGTAGCGCCCGCCGACGACCTCGATGCCGCAACGGCCCGCCTCGGCGAGGGCGTTGACTACGTCAAGGTAGAGGGGCTCGCCGCCCGCGCCGCTTTCCTTGGTGCGATCCATCACGGCGATCCTCTTCACGCTTTGGGGAATAGCCTTGATAAAAGCGTCCGCGGCAAAGGGGCGGTAGAGGCGAACCTTCAGCAGGCCCAGCTTCGCGCCCTTGGCATTGAGATAGTTGATGGTCTCTTCGAAGACTTCCGAGCCGCTGCCCATGATGATGACAATATTCTGTGCATCGGGCGCGCCCACGTAGTCGTAAAGGTTATACTTGCGGCCGGTAAGCTTGCCGACCTCGTCCATATAGTGCTGGACGATACCGGGCACCGCGTCGTATTTTTTGTTGGCTGCTTCGCGGCCCTGGAAGTAGATATCCGGGTTCTGAGCGGTGCCGCCCAGGTGCGGATGCTCGGGGTTGAGGGCGCGGGCGCGGAAGGCCTTCACGGCCTCGAAATCACACAGCTTGGCCATGTCTTCGTAATCGATGGTTTCGACCTTTTGCACCTCATGGGAGGTACGGAAGCCGTCGAAGAAATGCAGGAAGGGCAGGCTGCTCTTGATGGAGCTCAGGTGCGTCACCAGGGCAAGATCCATTACTTCCTGCACGGAGGCGGAAGACAGCATAGCAAAGCCCGTTTGCCTGCAGGCCATCACGTCGCTATGGTCTCCAAAGATGGAGAGAGCGTGGTAGGCCAGGGAACGGGCCGTTACGTGGAAAACGCCGGGAAGCAGCTCGCCGGAGAGTTTATACATGTTGGGGATCATCAAAAGCAGGCCCTGGGAAGCGGTGAAGGTGGTAGTGAGGGCGCCGCCCTTAAGGGAACCGTGCACAGCGCCCGCAGCGCCGGCTTCGGACTGCATCTCCGCGATCCGCACCTTTTGGCCGAAGAGATTCAGCCTGCCGTTCGCGGCCCAGTCGTCTGCAACTTCCGCCATTGGGGAAGAAGGGGTGATGGGATAGATCGCTGCGACATCGGAAAAGGCGTATGCTACGTGTGCAGCTGCGGTATTCCCATCAATGGTCATGGTTTTTGCCATTTAACGTGACCTCCTGTTGATGTTTTGTATTATGTAGAATGGCGCGCGAATGCGCCCGGCAGAAGCCGGGCGGCTCCTACTGGCCGGTCTGTTCCGGGCAAGTTCCTTAATTATTATATAATCCGCACCCCCCGGGTGTCAAGGAAACGGCCCGGGCCTTTTGCGGCCGTTTTTCGCTCTTTATGCGCTCTTCCCGCCCTGCGCGCCCCGGCCCGCGGGCATCCAATGGCAGCCGCCCGCGCAAGGCCGGCTTCGTGCCGCGGTCCGAAATGAATAATTTACCTGCATTTTGCATGGGGCCCCGGAAAATCCGCCTGTAGGAGAGGCGGATATAGTTGTGTTTTTTTCGTGAAATTCTTCATTTTGTATTGCTTTATTCTCCTGATTGTGCAATAGTATTATTAAGTTACAATTTGAAAAAGTTACATGAATTTTAGAATAAAAAGGAGTGCCTGCCATGCCTGCAAAGATGAAGATCCGGTCAGCATATTCCACGTTGCCCGCAGCCGAGCGAAAAGTGGCGGATTTTATTTTAGAAGATCCGGAGCGCGCCTCGCTCATGGTCATTAACGAGATCGCCGACGCGGCGGGCGTATCCGTGCCCTCGGTTACGCGCCTCGCCAAAAAGCTGGGCTACAGCGGGTTTTTGGATTTCCGCGTCTCCCTTGCCAGCGGTTCCTCCTCGCTCGAATCCCTCAAGTCCGACCCGATCCGCGAATCGGATTCCGATGAAGACGTAATCGAAAAGGCCTTTCTGGCCTCTATGCGCGCTTTGGAAGATACCCTCAAAGCCATCGATAAGCACAAGCTGGCCGAGTTGGCTCAGCGCATTGCCAAGGCCGGCCGCATCTACATCTACGGCACGGCGGCCAGCGCCCTTACCGCGCAGGATGTGGCCGCCCAGCTCAATTTCTTAGGATACGACGCCATGGCCATTTCCGACCCGCTGGTGATGGGGGTTTATACCCGGCGTTTTTCCTCTAAAGATGTGTTCATCGGCATCTCCCGCAGCGGCCGCACCAAGCTCTTGATCGACGGGCTCAAGGAGGCCAGCGCCGGCGGCGCCTACTGCGCCTTTTTCAGCAATTATGTCAATTCCCCAGCTGCCTCCATTGCGGATTGCTTCTTCTGCACCAGCCGTATCGACGATATGAAATCCGTCGTGGGGCAGGAATCCAACCTTTCCATGCTGGCGGCCGTGGGCGCGCTGATCATGGTTGTGGCCCGCCGCACCGATCGCGATAGCTTCTAACATGGTTTTTGCGGATTATCATACCCACACCGTGTTCAGCCACGGCATGGGTACCCCGGAGCAAAACGTACAGGCCGCGATCCAACGCGGCCTTTGTGCTGTAGCCATTTCCGAGCACGGCCCCGCCCACCTCTTTTACGGGGTTCGCGGCTCAAAGCTCCTGGCCCTGCGGCTGGAGGTGGATAGGCTGGCAGCCAAATACGCCGGGCAGATCGAGGTGCTGATGGGCATCGAGTGCAACCTCACCGGCTTTGGCCGCTGCGACCTGCCGAAAGATCCGCGCCTCCCCCCCTTTGATGTGACATTGCTGGCCTATCACAAGGGCGTTTGCCCCCGGGACGGACTGGGTCTGGCCCGCTCGCTCGAAGCCATGGCGGGCGGAAGGGCAAACCCCGTGCGCACGGCCGAGGCCCTTTTGGCCACGGCCGAGAAATATCATATCTCCATGTTCAGCCACCCCGGCCTATATGTGGCGGCGGATATCCCCACCCTGGCTAGGGGCGCCAAGGAGCTGGGCGTGCTGCTGGAACTCAACAGCGCCCGCGTCACCATGACGGTTGAGCAGATCCGCCAGGCCGCGGCGGCCGGAGCCTCCTTCGTCATCGGCAGCGACGCTCATTCACCCGAGCGCGTTGGGGATTTTGAGCTGGGCCTTAATGCCGCACAGGAGGCGGGCGTGCTGGGCCAAGTCGCCAATTGGAAAGAAGCATAGGCCGCTTTTAATAGACCAACGCAAAGAGAGGTACTCTCCATTGAAGATCGCAGTTATCACAGGCGCATCCAGCGGCATCGGCCAGGAATTTGTCCGTGCCCTAGACAAGGCGGAACAATTCGATGAGGTTTGGCTCATCGCCCGCAGGCTGGAACGGCTGGAAGCCCTGGCGTCCGGAATCCGCGCCAAGGCCCGGTGCATCTCCCTCGATTT
>DHOI01000018.1:5126-6438 GCA_002409725.1 Christensenella sp. UBA5394 | reverse complement strand
CATCTATTTTCTCTCCTTTGATATACATTTTCGCGCCGCGATAGCAGGCGGCCAGCAGCGCCAGGCGCGGGCGATTATAGCGCTGGATGAGCAGGAAGGGCAGGTTACCGAGGCCCCAAAGGGTTAAGGCAAGCCAACCGCCCGCGCCCGACAAAAAGTATAGGCAGCCCAGCCCGGCCCCGATCAGCGCCCAATGGGTGCATTCCGCCACGCAGGTCTCCTGCAAAAGCGCCGCGCACCCGCCGCGTCTAAGGCTGATGACGCCCGCTTGGGAAACATGCGGGGCAAGAGCCTGCTCAGATCGGGCGGCTTATCCTTCCAGCGCCGTATGCCGAGGCGCTCATATAGTATACCATCTTTTTCCCACCCTGCGCTATTACTGCGCTTTTATATGGAAAGCAGTCGAAGCAAAACCAGCGCCGGGCAGGGCCGCGCCGATCAGGTGGAAATAAGCCCAGGGCTATCAGATAAAGCAGGCGGCGAACCAGCCGTATAATAGATCATTCCTCCCCGTTCAAATATATGCGGCCCAGTTCCCGTTCTCCAGGCGGCTTTGGGCCAATCCCAAGCCGTTTCCCTCCTGCTTGTGGAGCTATCCGCCTGGTAAAAGCGCTTCAAAATATGCGTCTGCGCTTCCCAAGGGATGCCCGGCCCGTTTATTGCAAAGCTGAAGGGCTTGCCGCCTGCAATTTACAGACAACGAGCCCTTGCGGTTGCTTAATTCTATTTCCTGTCTAACTTTGGGGGTCACTTCAGCCGCCGGGGGCTCTATTTCTCTCGATGCGGTTCACTCGCCCACCGGAACCTCCGTTTCCGTGGGCGGTTCCTTGCCCTGCCAGATGCGAAGGGTTTCGAAAATGCTTTCGTGGCGTATGGCCTTAACGTCAAAGCGGAATAGGCGGAAAGTCCACTCTAGGATGAAGCCGATTCCCAGCACGGCGATCACGGTGCCCACGCCCACCTTGGCTCCCAAAAGGTAGCCGATGAGCAGCACGCTGCCCTCAAGCAGGGCCCGCACCACGCCGATGGGAACCTTGTTGAAGCGCTTGCCCAGGGCCACCATCAGCGCATCGCGGGGGCCGCAGCCCAAGCCCGCGCCGATGTAGAAAACGCTGCCCACGCAGATCACGCACTGCCCCAAGAGCAGCATCAGCACGCCGGGCAGAAAGGCCTGCATCCTGGGGATCAGGCCCCAGCCCTCGATCATATTCACAAAGGCGCCGATGAGGATCGTGTTGAGGATGGTGCCCAGGCCGATCTTTTCGTGCAGGAACAGGTCGATCACCAGCACGGCCGCGCCGGTAAGGATTAC
>DHOI01000018.1:805-4815 GCA_002409725.1 Christensenella sp. UBA5394 | reverse complement strand
AGGATCAGGCGGGCGAGCCGCTTCAAATACGAGATGGCCATCGTTTACCTCCCTTTGGCAGGATAGGCCCATGCGCAGGGCCTCCGCAAGAAGGATTGTGACATACCGGATGGCGGTATGTCAATGCCAAATCGTTTAAGAGCCGCACCCCCGCCCTCGCAGGGTAAACAAACGGCCTTCATGCTAAACAACTATCACACACGCCGGGCCCCGTGCCCGCCGTGCGCGTAGCACCCCCGCCCGCGCAGGGCTGCAGGGCTGTTGCGTCCAAGCGGGGCATGTTGTATGATGGGGCTATGAAACGCTTGTCCCATCTGCTCCGCCTTTCCTCTCCCATCGGCCGCCTTGTGCCGGTGCTTTTGCTTTGCGCCACGCTGGCTGTAACGGCCAATGTGGAGGATAGCCGCCGACGGCGGGAATATAGCCAGATGCAGTATATTGCCAGCACGGTGAGCGCCGAATCCTACCAGACAATCTCCCAGCATTTGAGCCGGGTCAAGGTGTTGGAGGCGGTGTTGATCCAAAGCGACGGCCAAGTGGTGGATTTTGAGGCCGTCGCCCAGCGGCTCATCGGTGAGCCGGGCGTGCGCAACGTACTCTTTGCACCGGGCGGCGTGGTTACGGAGGTTTACCCGCTGGAGGGCAACGAGGGCGTGCTGGGGCTGGACCTCAATGGTACGGGCGCGGGCAATAAGGAAGCCCAGGCAGCCATGGCCAGCGGGGAAATGATTATGGCCGGGCCTTTCGAGCTGATCCAAGGCGGTATGGGCATTGCCGGGCGGCTGCCCGTTTATATCGAAACCGAGGCCAACCAAAGGGAGTTCTGGGGCATCGTTTCCGTAACGTTGGCCTATCCAGATATCCTCAGCGGCCTTTCATTGGAGAGCATTGCGCAGCAGGGCTTTGCCTGCGAGCTGTGGCGCATCAATGCCGATACGGGCCTGCGCCAAACCATCCTCGGTTCCCCTGTGGCCAACGCTGCCATCACCGAGGCAATCTCCATCTATAATTCCAAGTGGTATATCAGCATCGCCCCGCTCAAGCCCTGGTATGCCCATGCCAGCCTCTGGTTTTCCATGGCCGCGGGCCTACTGCTCACCTTCCTCTCGGCCCTGACCGTACGCAATTATGAGAGCATTGAGCGAATGAAGGGCGAGGCGGCACAAAGCCAGATTTTGGCCCTACAGCGCCAGATCGAGTACGACCGGGCGGATATTATGCTCTCCCAGATCAGCTCGCACTTTTTTTACCACACGCTCAACGCCATCCAGGCCCTCATCGTGCTGGACCCGGCCTCCGCCTCCAAGATGGCGGGCGATTTTTCCCGTTACCTGCGTTTTCGGGTGGATAGTGTGGACGCCAAGCGCGGCCTGGTCTCCTTCCGGGAGGAGATGCGCTCTGTGCGCGCCTATGCGGATATTAACCTGGTGCTACTGGGCGAGCGGCTTCGTCTGGAATACGATGTGCCCGATTTGGATTTTATGATGCCCGTGCTCACCGTGCAGCCGATTGTGGAAAATGCCATCATGCACGGCGTGCAACCCAAGATCGGCGGGGGTACGGTATGGATTTCCGCCCACGAGGATGGGGACGGCTACCTGGTCACCGTGCGGGACGACGGGCCCGGCTTTGACCCTGCCCTGGCCGAAAGCACCACCTCCGTGGGCCTGCGCAACATCCAAAAGCGTATGGAGCGCTACCAGAACTGCACGCTGGATATCCGCTCCGGGCCGGAGGGCACCACCGTTACCCTTCGCTTCCCCCGCCGTATGGCGGCCACCTAAGGGCCGTACGGTTTCCGTACGGTGGGCCTGTTATAATATTGGCAAGATATTTCTGTCCTCGTCTCTTTATTAATTAAATAACCGAACCTGATTAAATAACCGAACCTCACTAAATAACCGAACCTGCTTGAAACGGCCGTGGCGCGGCCCCGAAAATGCTATGAAGACCATCCTCGTGGACGATATGATGTTGGATATGCAGCTCTTTGAGCTCAAATGCGCGGACATGGCGGATTTTGAGATCGTGGGCAAGTTTACAGATCCGATGCAGGCCCTGGCCTATGCCCGGGATAACCGGGTGGATTTCGCCCTGCTCGATATCGACATGCCGGGCATGACCGGACTGGAACTGGCTAAGGCTCTGCGGGATATCCGGCCGGATGTGATTGTGGTCTTCGTTACGGCCCACCCTAAGTTTGCCGTGGAAGCCCTGCGCATGAAGGCGGATTATATGGTCTTCAAGCCTTTCGACCGGGATGACATCGCCGATGTGCTGCAGCGGGCGCAGCTTTTGCAGAGCAGGCAGAAAAAGCGGGTGCAGCTGCATACCTTCGGCCCCTTTGAGATGCTGGTAGACGGCCGGCCCGTCCGCTTCCGCTCCGCCAAGGCCAAGGAGCTCATGGCTCTTTGCGTTTTCCGGGAGGGGAACAGCGTTTCCATCCACGATATCATCGAGGCCCTGTGGGAAAACGAATCCCCCGTCCACGCCGAAAATACGGGCTACCGCCGTACCATCAAGGAGCTTACGGACACCCTGCGCCATCTCGGCGTTTCCGATATTTTCGTGCGGGAGCGGGGTAGCTGCCGCGTGCGGCCCGAGGTTGTGGATTGCGATTACTTCGATTTTCTCAGCGGCAAGCAAGAGATATACTACCTGTTCCAGGGTGAGTTTATGAGCCAATATGCCTGGGCGGAGCCGGGCATCTACAAGCTTTGCGAAAAAAAGGCCAACGCACTGGGCCAATAGAGAATTCTAAGCAATGGGAGGCTGCCTATGGAAGACATCTTGCGAATGGAGCACATTACCAAGCGCTTTGGGGATCTTTATGCCAACCGGGATATCAACTTTACCGTACGCCGGGGCGAGGTCCATACCCTCTTAGGGGAGAACGGAGCGGGCAAGAGCACGTTGATGAATGTGCTGGTGGGCCTTTACCAGCCCACGGAGGGCGAGATATGGTTTGGCGGCCGCAAGGTGCGCATCGATTCCCCGGGCCAGGCCGTGAAGCTGGGCATCGGCATGGTGCACCAGCACTTTATGCTGGTGGAGGCCATGACGGTGTTTGAAAACATCATCCTGGGGGATAAGAACACAGCCGGCGTTTTCATCAAAACCGATGAGCGCCGCAAGGAGATCCTGGCTCTTTCCGAGCGTTATGGCCTGGATGTAGAGCTGGATAAGCTCATCACGGACATTGCCGTGGGCGCGCAGCAGCGGGTCGAAATCCTCAAGGCCCTATACCGCAACGCGGAGCTGCTAATTCTGGACGAGCCGTCAGCCGCGCTTACGGATATCGAGGTGGAGGGCCTGTTCGACATCATCCACAAGCTCACCGACGAGGGCAAGAGCATCATCTTCATCAGCCACAAGATGCGTGAGGTTATGGAGATATCCGACCGCATCACCATCCTGCGGGCCGGGGAAACGGTACGCACCTGCGAGCGGGGCGAGCTATGCGCGGCGGATCTGGCCAACCTGATGATCGGCCGGGAGCTGGCCGTGCTTGAGTATGAAAAGCAGGAACATCCCGGCAGCCCCGTGCTGGCGCTCAAGGCAGTGGAATACAACAAAACCTCCAAGCACAGCGGTCTTAACGGCATTTCTCTCACCGTGGGCGGGGGGGAGATCGTGGGCATCGCCGGCGTGGATGGCAACGGCCAGAGCCAGCTCGCACAGCTCGTGACCGGCGTGCTGGCCCCCGAAGCAGGCCAGCTTGACCTTAAAGGTAAAAAGGTCACCAACTTCCGCCCCCGGGCTTTCATCGACGAAAACACCGCCCACATCCCGGAGGACCGCAACCGCATGGGCCTGATCGGCAACATGTCCGTTGGCGACAACCTTGTACTCAAATCCACCGAAACGCCGCAATTCAGCAAGCGTCATGGCCTCCTCCTCAAAAAGAAGCAGATGCGTGCCTACGCCCAATCCCTCCAGCAAAAATACGATATCCGCTGCACTTCTGTGGAGCAGGAGGTTCGCAACCTTTCGGGCGGCAACCAGCAAAA
>DHOI01000018.1:389-606 GCA_002409725.1 Christensenella sp. UBA5394 | reverse complement strand
CGGCAACCAGCAAAAGGTGATCCTCGCACGAGAGCTCGAAGCCAAGCCGGATCTGCTGGTGGCCGTGCACCCCACCCGAGGCCTCGACGTGGGTGCGACCCGCTTCGTGCATGACAGCATGATCGACGCCCGGGATAAAGGCTGCGGCGTGCTGCTCATCAGCGCGGATTTTGACGAAATCCTGAAAATGTCCGACCGCATCCTCGTGATGTTCGAG
>DHOI01000018.1:0-143 GCA_002409725.1 Christensenella sp. UBA5394 | reverse complement strand
CGCATCCTCGTGATGTTCGAGGGGCGGATCATGGGCGAATATCCCGGCAAGAACCCGCCCATCCAGGAGATCAGCCTGGCCATGGCCGGTAAATAGGGGGCGTATCATATGGAAACCAAAAAGAAACTTTTGAGCATCAGCGT
>DHOI01000139.1:3979-4353 GCA_002409725.1 Christensenella sp. UBA5394 | reverse complement strand
GGCTGTAAAAGCCCGCCCATCAGCTGCACCAGAGTGCTCTTGCCGCTGCCTGTATGGCCGATCAGACCCAGAAACTCCCCGGCCTCTATGGTGAGGCTGATATCCTCCACAGCCCGCTGGGCCAGGGTGCTACCCTGCATATATACATAAGAAAGTTGCTCTAGCTGTATTGGCATATCGCTTCCGCCAGTTCTTCGGTTTTAAGGCACAGGGGCAAGTCCATGCCGCCCGCGGCCAGGAGGCTACGCATTTGCACCATTGGGGGCAAATCCAGCCTGTTGGCCTTTAGGACATCCGCCCGCGCGAACACTTCGCGGGGCGTTCCCTCTAATATGAGGCTGCCGCCCGCCAGCACGGCCACCCGGTCGCAAAGG
>DHOI01000139.1:1227-3811 GCA_002409725.1 Christensenella sp. UBA5394 | reverse complement strand
CGCCCGCCAACACCGCCACCCGGTCGCAAAGGGCCGCTTCTTCCATATATTGCGTGATCATCACCACGGTTATCCCCTGCTTGTGCAGCGAATCCACAATGGCCAGCACATCCCGCCTGCCCTTTGGGTCCAGCATGGCTGTGGCTTCATCCAGCACTAGCACCTTGGGCCCCATGGCCAGCATGCCGGCGATGGCGATGCGCTGCTTTTGCCCGCCAGATAGCATGTGCGGCGCGCGGGTGGCGAAAGCCTCCATACCCACGGCGCGCAGCGCCTCATCCACCCGGCGGCGGATCTCGCCGCTCTCCATGCCTAGGTTTTCCGGGCCAAAGGCTACATCCTCCTCCACCACGGTGGTTACCAGTTGGTTATCCGGGTTTTGAAAGACCATGCCCACCTGTTGGCGGATAGCCAGGGTGTTGGCCTCCTCGCGGGTATCGAGGCCGTTTACGGTGACGCAGCCTTCATCGGGCAGTAAAAGGGCGTTGAGGTGCTTGGCTAGGGTGCTTTTGCCGCTGCCGTTGTGGCCCACCACCGCCAGCAGTTCCCCATCGGCAATGGATAGGGAAATATCCCGCAAGGCGGCGTTTTGTGCATCATAGCAATAGGTCACATGGTCCAGCACAATCATAAAGCATCCTCCCCCGCCGGCCTCGGCGGGCCGTAAAGTTAACAATTCATTATACCCCACCCCTGTTTTTATTACAATCCGCTTGTGATATAATGCGGATATATGCGATTTTAAGGAGGTATCCCTATGCTCTGCTCCAATTGCGGTAAGGAAAACAGCCCCAGCACGGTGTTCTGCATCCATTGCGGCGCCAAGATGCCTGAGGCCGCCCAAAGCGGCGGCAGCGCCTTTGGCGAAGCCCCCCCCCAGCAAAGCGGCCCGGTCTATACCAACGCCGCGCCCGCGCCCATCGCGGGCAATGCCAACAGCGCCGTGATCGGCACCGGCGAATTCACGCTTATGGAGCTAATCGCCCGCATCCCCATCGTTAATCTGGTGATGTTCTGCGTTTGGGGCTTTAGCGGCGATACCAACGAAAACAAGCGCAATTGGGCACGCTCCCGCCTTATCTGGTTGGGTATCGGCGTGGGCCTCGCCATCATCGGCACGCTGATCGGCGTGGGCATGGCCAGCGCCATCGCCTCAGGGCTATCCAACTTCACGGATGCCATCTTCTATTAATACCCCTTTCCTTCAATATCCCTTTCCTTGGGCGGTACACGCATTCCGTGCGCCGCCCTTGCGTTTTTGGCCCGCATGGGCTATTGTAAAGATAGAATTTTTGACCCGGAGGCCCCTATGCACGATCAACCCTATGACCATGCGCACGAGCATGCGCACGCCCATAACCACAGCCACACGCACGATCCCGAGGCGGTCAAAGCCGTAGCCAACCGGCTAGCCCGGGCCATCGGCCATTTGGAATCCGTGCGGCAGATGGTGCTGGATGGGCGGGACTGCGCCGAGGTGCTCACCCAGCTTTCCGCCGTGCGCTCTGCCCTAAACAATGCCGGGGTGCAGATCCTCAAAAACCACATGGAGCATTGCATGGTGGAGGCCGTGGCCCAAGGCGATGCACAGGCCATCGAAGACCTAAGCCGCGCCCTAGAGCGTTATTTACGTTGATCTCATATCCCCCCACCCGGCTTGTGCAGCTTGATCGCCTCGTCTATAATGGTGGCAACCTACAAAAGGAGACGAGGTTTTATTATGCTCAATTCAACCCCCACCCGCCGCCTGACGGCTGCGGCCCTCTGCGTGGCGCTCGGCGTGCTTTTGCCCCAGCTGTTCCACGCCATCCCTAACTTTGGCATAGTCTTTTCGCCCATGCACCTGCCCGTGCTGGCCTGCGGGCTGATCTGCGGCTGGAAATACGGCCTACTCTGCGGCCTGCTTACCCCCGCCCTTTCTTCCGCCCTCACCGGCATGCCCTCGGCCATGATCCTGCCCGGCATGATCTGCGAGCTGGTGGTTTACGGCCTGGTCTGCGGCCTGCTCTTCTTTAGAGTTAAAACCGGCAAGCGTCTGGCGGATATCTACCTGGCCCTCGTCCCGGCCATGCTGCTGGGTCGCCTCTTTGCCGGGCTCATGAACGGCCTCTTCTTCCGTGCCGGCGATTTCACCCTCCAGATGTTTCTGGCCGGCTATTTTGTAACCTCTTTACCCGGCATCCTGATTCAGCTCGTCCTCATTCCGATCCTGATTCTGGCGCTGGAAAAAGTCAAGGTCATCCAATACGCCGGTTGAGATGGACTGCTGCTCTTATTTCAACGATCTGGCGGATGGCTGGGACGCCAAATGCGCACCCCACCCCGAGTTGCTCCAAACCGTGGCCTTCCTTAGCGGTGCGCGGCCCGGCCTGCACGTGCTGGATATCGCCTGCGGCACCGGCGCAATGTTCCCCGCCCTTTTGAAGCAAGGGGTCGAGCGTCTTGTCGGCGTCGATATGGCGGATAAAATGGCCGCCGTGGCCCATGCCAAGTTCGCATCTGATCCGCGCGTCGAAGTGCGCTGCGGCGATTTTTATACCCTAAAAAGCGAGCCCTTCCATGTGGCCCTGCTCTACAACGCTTA
>DHOI01000139.1:716-996 GCA_002409725.1 Christensenella sp. UBA5394 | reverse complement strand
ACAACGCTTATCCGCATTTCCTCGATAAGGAGGCACTTTTTGCCAGGGCCGCATCCCTGCTTTCAATCGGCGGGCGCTTCACCATTGCCCACGGCATGGGCCGCGAAACCCTTAACGGTCACCACGGTAACGTGCCGGCCAGCGTCTGTGCGCCCCTNNGGTTCACGGTAGATATGCTCTGTGATAGTCCAGAGTTTTATCTGATCTCGGGGGTCAAGCGGTAGGATATCATAGGTGCAAAACGGCCCGGCGTATCAAAAATACGCCGGGCCGTGTTCAT
>DHOI01000139.1:0-503 GCA_002409725.1 Christensenella sp. UBA5394 | reverse complement strand
TTAGTACCACGTTGCAGGTACGGCAGCGCATTGCTTTCTTTTTGCTCAGCTTCAGGCTGTAAAAGAAGGGCGCGAAGCTATGGCAATGGGGACAACGGGAGAGCAGCGCCATGGCCAGCAAGCACAGGCCGATCACGATTAGGCCTAGCGGCAGCAGAGTGCGTGCGATGGGCAGGCGCAGCCAGGCGGGGATCATCACCCCGATAGCCACGATATAGATGGCCGCCGTCAGCAGGATCATCCCTTTTCTTGACAGGCGCAGGCGCATACAGATCATTCCTCTCTTTTTGTTCAAGGCTTCTTTCTTTTACTTTACCCCGGCCTACGCGCCTTTTCAACCCCAAAAGCAGAAAAAGTGGCGTGCGCCACTTTTCTGAACGTATTACGCTGCTTGCTGTTAGATCAGCTCCAGCACGGCCATTTCCGCGCCGTCGCCCCGGCGGGGGCCCATCTTGAGGATGCGGGTGTAGCCGCCGTTGCGGCTCTCATACTTGGGCGCGGGG
>DHOI01000015.1:48111-57891 GCA_002409725.1 Christensenella sp. UBA5394 | reverse complement strand
GCCTGCATATACGTATTAAGGAGCAGGTCCAAGAGCTGCTTTACAAGGAGCTGCTGGATGCGCAGCAGGCAAAGGCGGCCTCCGTGCCAGCCATCGCCGCGGCCGGGCCGCTTTTCAGCCTGCTTGTGGCCATGGGCTGCGCTGCCGCGACGGCCAAGTGGCCCCTGCCCTTTGTGGAGGCCTTTGGCCATATAAACCTATCCATTGCCCTGGTCAACTTGCTGCCGGCCCTGCCGCTGGATGGGGGCCAAATGCTGCGGCAGCTTTTGCAGCGCTATCTTCCCGCAAGGGCCTGCCTGCTTCTGGGCGTGATCTTGGGCGCGCTGGCCGGGGCGGGCCTTTTAGGCCTGGGCGCGTTGCTGCTTTGGCGTGGGGGGAGAAACGCCACCCCCGCCATTTTCGGCCTCTTTTTATGCCTGGCCGCTCTGCGCGAATACCGGGAGGGGGGCGGGGCGCGCGTGGAGGCCATGCTTCGCCGCCACAAGGCCATCAGGCTGGGTGGCAGCGTGCGAGTGGTGCACGTGGGTGTGCACCGGAGCATGCCTGTATCCGCGGCGCTGCGGCGTTTGCAGAGCGGGGCCTATACTGTGATCGACGTGCTGGATGACGATATGCGTATTATGGGCCGGATGGACGAGGCCCGCCTGCTATCTCTGCTGGCCCGCTCGGGCGGGAGCGCGGCCATAGGCGAGGCAATGAGGATTGACCATGCAACAAAAGGGTGATACACTAAATTTATACGTTCTTTCGCCCCATACGGCGGCACGATATAAATAAACGAGCGAGATAATTCATACATGCAAAAAGAGATCGTCATCGATATCAATCCTTATCAGACCCGCGTTGTATTAATTGAAGATGGCTCCCCCAGCGAGATCTACATCGAGCGCCGTGGCAGGGAGCGATTGGTAGGCAACATCTACAAGGGCAAGGTGCAAAACGTCCTCCCCGGCATGCAGGCCGCATTTGTGGATATAGGCCTGGAGCGCAACGCCTTCCTCTACGCCGGCGATATCGTGCTGGATAAGGGGGATTTTCAATTCGGCGGGCACGAAGGGGATCAAAAGCTGGACGAGGCGCCCAATATCAAAGATATCGTCAAGCCCGGCCAGGATATCATGGTACAGATCATCAAAGAACCGGTAGGCACCAAGGGCGCGCGGGTCACCACCCACGTTACCCTGCCCGGCAGGTCGCTGGTGCTGATGCCCACGGTGAATTATATCGGCGTTTCACGCCGTATCGATGATGAAGAGGAGCGTGCCCGCCTCAAGGCCGCCATCGAGGGCGTGAAGCCTTCCGGCATGGGGCTGATCGTGCGCACAGCCGCGGAGGGCAAAACGCAGGAGGAATTCGCCAGCGATGTGGCCTTTCTCACCCGGCTGTGGGAGCGGATCCAGCAAAAAGGGAAAATGCTTTCCGCGCCCCGCCTGATCCATGCGGAAGAGCCGTTAATGTTTCGCACCCTGCGCGATCTGTTCACCCCCGAGATTGACAGGCTGGTCATCAACGACCGGGAGTTTTTCGAGCGCATCCAGGTGGTGGCGGGCATTATCTCTCCCAATTTGCAGGATCGGGTCACCCTCCACGAGGGCCTGCCGGATCTTTTCGATACCTACAAGCTCGAAAGTGCCATCGACAAAGCCCTTTCCCGCAAGGTTTGGCTTAAGAACGGCGGCCATATCATCATCGATCAAACCGAGGCCCTCACTACCATCGATGTGAACACGGGCAAATATATCGGTAACGATTCTTTGCAGGAGACCATCACCGAAACCAACTGCGAGGCGGCCAGGGAAATCGCCAGGCAGCTGCGCCTTAGGGATATCAGCGGCATCATCATCATCGATTTTATCGATATGGATGAGATTGCCGATAAAGAGCGGGTGCTGGATACCCTGCGCGGGGAGATGAAAAAAGACCGCACCAAGTCCAACGTGCTGGGCATTACCCAACTGGGCCTGGTGGAGATGACCCGCAAAAAAACCAGGCAGTGCATCTCCAACACCCTGCGCTCGCCCTGCCCTTATTGCGGGGGGGACGGCAGGGTACTATCCCGCGAGACTATGGTGCTCAAGGTGCGCAAAAAGCTAATTAGGGCCTTTGCACAAAACGATTCCGCATCCTATCTGGTGCGCCTCAGCCCCTCCGTGGCGGAACTGATCGAGGAGAACAGCGAGGAGGATGCGCCCCTGCTGCCCAAGGCCCCGGGCCGCACGATCTACGTGCAGCCCGTGCCCGGCATGCACATCGAGGAATTCACCATTGCGCCCATCACCTCGCAGGAGGAACTTCGGCACATCCATGGCGCTGCCAAGGCGTATTGATTCATTTATATGCAGATTAATTAAGAACGGCGGCTGAAAAGCCGCCGTTCTTAATTAAGACGGATCAAGGCGAGTCCCAGCCCTCCCATTCCCGCACGAAAGACGAGATCTCGATCAAATTGCCATCCGGGTCGGCCACATAGCTCGTGCGCTGGCCCCAGGGCTCATCCGTGGGCGGAAAGATGGGGGTAGCGCCCGCTTTTACGACCCGTTCGTATTCCGCATCTACCCGCGCAAAGTCAGCCACGTCGAAGGATAGCTCCATGGTGCCGTTTCTCCCGTTCGGATAGGCGTATTTCCTGGCCGTCATCGCCTCGAAATCATCCCGGCCGAACATAATCAGCCGCGCCCCGCCGCAGGAGAGCTCCGCGTTTACATCACCTGCCCAGTCGGTCTGCATGCCCATCACATCCCGGTAGAAGGATACCATTTTCTCCATGTCTGTCACAAACAGACCCACCGCGTTCATCGTAAGCATGGTTGGCTTTCCTTTCTATTCAATTGTTTTGTGTAGCATCCTAAGCCGCTTTACTATGATTATAGCATAGAAAAGCAAAGCAGCCACCTTTTTGGAATAGAAAAGGCCCGCGGATAATGCGGGCTTTTTCCGTATATAGGCGGCAGGGCTGCTTTGTTTAAAAAGCTTTAGGAAAGCAGTGCGCGGTCGTTTGCAAACTCCTGGCCGCTGGCCTGCGAGAAGCGGGCGATCAGCTCTTCCACGGTGAGCTTTTTCTTGGCTTCACCGGCAATATCCAGCGCAATATTGCCCTCGTGCATCATGATGAGCCGGTTGCCGTGCTCGATGGCGTCCCGCATGTTGTGGGTCACCATCATGGCCGTGAGGCCGTGCTTGGCGATGATGTGATCCGAAAGCTCCAACACCTTGGCGGCCGTACGCGGATCCAGGGCCGCGGTGTGCTCATCGAGCAGCAGTAGCCTAGGCTTTTGCAGCGTGGCCATCAGCAGGGTGAGGGCCTGGCGCTGACCGCCGCTCAACAGGCCCACCTTGGTGGAGAGCCGGCCCTCGAGGCCGAGATCGAGCGCTTGCAGCTTTTCGCGGTATTTAGCCCGCTCCCTGGAGCTGATGCCCCATTTGAGGCCCCGCCCCTTACCTCGGCGGTAAGCCATGGCCAGATTTTCCTCGATGCCCATGCCCGCCGCCGTTCCCATCATCGGGTCCTGAAAGACCCGGCCCAGCAGGCAGGCGCGCTTGTGCTCCGGCATTTTGGAGATATCCTTACCGTCTAAAATCACTTGGCCCGCGTCCGCCGGGTAGACCCCGGCGATCAGGTTCAGCAGGGTGCTCTTGCCCGCGCCGTTGCCGCCGATGACTGTGACGAAATCGCCTTCCTTGAAGGTGAGGGAGAGGTTTTCGATTGCCAGCTTCTGATTGATGGTGCCTTTGTTGAAGGTTTTTTGTAGGCCGTTGATTTCCAGCATGTTATTCATAACCCGCCTCCTATTTGCCCGCTATGGTCTTTTTCAGCGTAGGGAGGGCCAGGGCCAAAGCCACGGTGGCCGCGCTGAAGAGCTTGAGATCGTTGGTGTTGAGGCCGGCTTGCAGCACCAGGGCGATAATGATGTAATAGATCACCGCGCCCAGGATGATGGAAGTCATGCGCAGGGAAAAATTCGCCTGCTTGCCCACAACCACCTCGCCGATGATCACGCTGGCGAGGCCGATTACGATCGCGCCCCTGCCCATTTGTACATCCGCGAAGCCCTGGTATTGCGAGAGCAGCGCGCCCGCAAGGCCCACCAGGCCATTGGAGATCACCAGGCCGAACAGCTTCATATTGTCCGTATTCACGCCCTGGGCGCGGGCCATGTGGTCGTTGTTGCCGGTGGCGCGGATGGCGCACCCTACCTCGGTGCCGAAGAACCAATAGAGCACGGCGATGATGGCCACCGCGAACACGCCGCCGATCAGGATAGCATGGGGGACGTTCAGCAAGGTGATGATGGTCTCCTGGCCGAGGAGGGCGGTGTTTGCGCGGCCCATGATGCGCATATTCACGGAATAGAGGGCCAACTGCGTGAGGATGCCCGAGAGGATGGCTGGAATATGCAGCTTGGTATGCAAAAGGCCCGTAACCGCCCCGGCGGCCATACCCGCAAGCGTAGCGAAAATCAGCGTGAGCAGGGGATCCATCCCGGCGGTGATCAGCACGGCGCTTACGGCGCCGCCCGTGCAAAGGCTGCCGTCTACGGTCATATCCGCGTAATCCAGTACCTTATAAGTGAGGAACACGCCGATGCCCAAGATGCCCCAGAGGATGCCCTGGGAGATCGCGCCCGGACAGGCGGCCAGGAAAGAAAGAATAAATTGCATGGAAGGTCAACCCTTTCGTTTCGTTCGGGCCGCTTCCGGCCTTATGGGCCGGGAGCGGCTCTGTCTGTGCTATTTAAGATCCGTCGGGATGGTGATACCCAGCTGGGTGGCGATATTCTGGTTGATGGTCAGCTCCAAATCGGCATTGCAGAATTCGATGGGCATAGCCGCAATGTCCGCGCCCTCGGTGAGGATTTTTATGGCTTGGGCCGCGGTCTGCAGGCCGAGCTGTTTGTAGCTGATGCCGTAGGTGGCCAGGCCGCCGCCGTTTACCATGTTGGATTCGCCGCAGATGATGGGGATGCCGGCCGGCGTAGCAACCATGGAGATGGTGGCGATGGTATCGGCCATCAGGTTATCCGTGGGCAGGTAGAGGGCGTCCACCTTGCCAACCGCGCTTTGGGTTACGGCCTGCACTTCGTTGGAGGCGGAAACAGTAAGCTCGACTGCCGTCAGCCCCTTGGCTTCCAGGGCCGCGCGGGCCATGTTGGCCTGGATGATGGAGTTATCCTCGCTGGAGTTATACATGATGCCCACGGTCTTGGCTGTGGGCGCGAGCTTGATGAGAAGGTCGACCTGGTCTGCCACGGGGTTCATATCCGAGGTGCCGGAAACATTGCCGCCGGGCGCGTCATTGCTGGCCACCAGGCCCGCGGAAACGGGGTCTGTCACGGCCGTGATGAGGATGGGGATATCCTTGGTGGCCTGGGCCGCTGCTTGGGCGGCCGGGGTGGCGATGGCCATAATGAGATCCACGCCGTCGTTGACGAACTTAGTGGCGATGGTGGAGCAGATGGCCTGCTCGCCCTGGGCGTTTTGCACGTCGATCTCCACATTGAGGCCGGCGGCGTTGATGCCTTCAACGAAGCCTTCGCAGGCCGCATCCAGGGCGGCGTGCTGGGTGAGCTGAATGACGCCGATCTTTAGGGGCTCGGCAGCATCGGTAGCGGCGGGCGCAGCGGGCTCAGCCGGGGTAGCGGCGGCGGCAGGCGCCTCGGTTGCCACAGGGGCGGCGGCGGGGGCGGAGCAGGCGCAAAGCGTCAGAGTCATGGCCAGCGCGAGAATGGTGCGGATGATCTTCTTCATGGTGTTTCTCCTCTTCATTTTTAAAAATCTATGAAAAAAGCAGCCCCGCCTTCAGGACGGGACTGCTCGTTTCATCCAAGCTGGATTTACTTAGCAGGCATAACGTCTCTTCTGGCGCATCGCAAAAGCATCCCGGTAAAGGAATAATAAAAGAGCTCGCTAAAAAAGCGAACTCCGCTGCTAAAAGCGAACGCGCGAGAATCCACACGGGAGGCTGCCGTGCTATGGGTGGCTATTAATTTAACGGCCTGGTTCTCTTTCATGACGGCGCTCCCTTCTGCCTTACGGCTGTTTCAAACTATGGATCAGATTATATATTATCTACAATGTGGTGTCAACCCCTATTTCCGCGTTACTTATTTTCAACACGGGCAAGGGTGGGGGAGGGAGAGAAAGAAAATCTTAGGGGTTCGGGGGGGGACCCACAATTCGCAATAGTCGCATCTCTCCCTTGCGGTCGCGCCGCTCCTTACTGGGCTTTCGTCTCGCTTTATCCGCCACAGCCGGCGCACGATTCCGCCTCCCGGAGGCTCTAATCCGGCTTTGGCGATATGCGCGTCAAAACGGAGGTCGCGTTTGTGCCCAACAGGACTAAACGCATAGCTCCTTGATGAAGTGCCGAAAATTCAAGATTATTCGGCAGACAAAAACTGTAGGTTTTCTTTCCCCGCAGGGTTTGCTGGCTGCGTCCTTAATATGTCGCCTTCGTTGACATCAGTTGCACCCAGAGGGTGTGACACAACACAAGCAAACCCTGTAAACTTAAAGAGTGGCCCGGAGGCCACTTTTTTGACATTAGAGCAATATACAGATCAATCCGTTGCAGCCGTCGTTCACCATGCGCTGCACGGTGGATTGCAGCTTCTGCTGCACGGCGTCCGGCATGCGGTCCACCTTGGCTGCCATACCCTCCTTTACCAGGTCGTAGAGCGGCTTGCCGAAGATGTTCGTTTGCCACAGCTCGTTGGGGTCTTTCTTATAAGCATCCGTCAGGTAGTGCATGAATTCCGTGCTCTGCTCCTCCGAACCTACTAGGGGGGAGACTTCGCTATCAATATCCACCCGGATCAAATGCATACCCGAGGCCCGGGCCCTCAGCTTTACGCCGTAGCGCCCGCCCTGCTGCACCAGGCAGGGCTCCTCGAGGCGCATCTCCTCCATGGCCGGGGAGACCATGCCGTAGCCCGTAGCGTTAGCCCTGGCAAGGGCGTGGCGGATGCGGTCGTACTCCCGCTTAGCCCCTACAAATTCCCGTATGGTGGCGATGAGATGTGCGTCATCCTCGATCTCATAGCCACACTCCTCACCCAATATGGTGTAGAACATGCCTTCCGCAGGCCGCATCTCCAGCTCCACCTGGCCGCTGCCCAGGGAGATCGAGCGCATCGTGGCCCCTTCAAAGCCCTCGATGCCCTGTAGGGCTTCCAGCACGGCGCCGTGATCGCGCATACGGGATATGCCGGGTAGGCAGGCGGTGAGCGGTTCCATTATCCGCTGCACCAGCCAATGCTCCGTGCCCAAAGCGCTGAGCCAACCTGGCATATGCAGGTGCAGCATACGCATGGGGAATTCGTAGAGCATCCGCTCCAAAATGCCCGTTGCGGCCTCGGCGCTCATATTCATGGCGTCAATAGCCTGTACGGGCGCGCCGTATTGCGCGCAAAGGGCTTCGGCCATTTGCCGGGTCTCCGCCGCTTCCGGATGGGTGCTGTTGAGCAATATCACAAAAGGTTTGCCCTGTTCCCTCAGCTCCGTTATCACCCGCTGCTCCGCCCCCAGGTAGCTTTCTCTGGGGATGCTGCCAATGCTGCCGTCCGTAATCACCACCACGCCGATGGTGGAGTGCTCGGTGATTACCTTGCGGGTGCCCAGTTCCGCCGCTTCTTCAAAGGGCACATCGTGATCGAACCAGGGGGTGCGTACCATGCGGGGCATGTCGTTTTCCGTATGGCCCGTGGCCCCTTTGACCATATAGCCTACACAATCCACCATGCGTACGCGCACCTCGGCCCCTTCCACCAAAGAGAGGCAGGCAGCCTCATTGGGGATGAACTTGGGTTGGGTAGTCATGATGGTGGTGCCGGCCGCGCTCTGGGGCAGTTCATCCCTTAGACGCTTCTTCTCGTTTTCATCCTGCATGCCGGGCAGCACCAGTATATCCATAAAGCGCTTGATAAAGGTGGATTTGCCCGTGCGCACCGGCCCAACCACGCCAATATAAATATCTCCGTTCGTCCGCTCGGCAATATCCCGATACAGCTCTGCGCGATCCATATACCGCTACCTCCCCGCGATTTGCATTTAAGCATTAGCATTAGATATATATGTGGCGGCGGCCGCATTATGCATAAAAACCAAGGCGCGCCATTGCGATGGAAGGGCGGAGGATATATACTAAAGATAGCAACCCACAGGGAGGGGCTACGCATGATCAACATCTTCAACCGCCGGGAAATTTGCCTTACGCGCTCGGCCGAAGAGCAGCTAAGGGTATGCTCCTTATTGAACGGGCTGGGCATTGAGACGCAAACCGTTTCCGGCAACCTTGGCAGCGCCGGGCGGCACCACGGGGCGGGTATAAATATGGATGTGGCCTTTGAATATTACGTATACGTCCACAAAAGGGATTACGACCGGGCGCAGCAGGCGCTGCACAGAGCATAAAAAAGCGGCCGCCGACAGCCCAAGTCAACAAACGGCCATCTGCAAAACATAAACGGATACGGCCGGGCCTCAAGCCCGCCGTCCGCATAGAACAGGCCCGTGCCATTGGCACGGGCCTGCTTTATCGCGTTTTAGCGTTTGAGTTCGTCGTCTTTTCCTCTTTGACGGACGATGAGCCGGATGGGCGTGGCGTCCAGAGAGAAGGATTTACGCAGATAGTTTTCAAGGTAGCGCTTGTAGGAAAAATGCATCAGCGCCGGCTCGTTCACAAAGAGGACAAAGGTAGGGGGCTTGGTAGATACCTGCGTTGCGTAATAAATTTTCAGCCGGCGGCCCTTGTCGCTGGGCGGCTCGGTGATGGTGATCGCCTCGTTGACGATGTCGTTGAGGGTGCCTGTGGAAACACGCAGGCAGTTCTGCTCGTAGGCATGCTGTACCAGGCCCAAAATCTTATTCACCCGCTGGCCGGTTTTTGCGGAGATGAAAAGGATGGGGACGTAATCCATGAACGCCAGGTCCGCATAGAGCTTTTCCTTGAATTGGTTCATGGTGTGGGTATCTTTTTCGATTAAATCCCACTTGTTGACGATGACCACGGAGGCCTTGCCCTCTTCGTGCACATAGCCCGCGATGCGTACATCCTGCTCGCTCATACCCTCGTTTGCATCCAGGACGATCAGCACCACGTCCGCCCTGCGGATAGCGCCCAGCGAGCGGATCACGCTATAGCGCTCGATGGTGGCCTCGTCGATGGCGCGCTTGCGGCGGATACCGGCCGTATCCACCAAAATATATGGCTGGCCTTCGTAATCAAAGGGCGTGTCCACGGCGTCCCGCGTGGTGCCGGCAATCTCGCTGACAATGGTGCGCTCATAACCCAGCAGGGCGTTGACTAGGCTGGATTTGCCCACGTTGGGCTTGCCCACGATGGCGATGCGGGTGGCCTCGGCGGTTTCCTCGCTTTCCGTTTCAGGGAAGAAGGAGACCACCTCGTCCAAGAGGTCGCCCAGGCCCAGGCCCTGCTCGCCGGAGATGGTGATGGGGTTGCCGATGCCCAGGCTGTAGAAGTCGTAGATGGCATCCTCGAATTTGGGATGATCCACCTTATTGACGCCCAGCACCACGGGCTTATTGGAGCGGCGCAGCATATCGGCCACGTCTTCATCGGCTGCGGTGACGCCCTCGCGGCCATCCACAAGGAAAACGATCACATCCGCCGTATCGATGGCCAGTTGGGCTTGGCGACGCATTTGAGTGCTGATGATATCATCCTTGATGGGCTCGATGCCCCCCGTATCTACCAATACAAATTCATGCTCCAGCCAGGAAGCGTCGCCATAGATGCGATCCCGGGTGACGCCCGGCGTATCC
>DHOI01000015.1:47584-47928 GCA_002409725.1 Christensenella sp. UBA5394 | reverse complement strand
CCGGGTGACGCCCGGCGTATCCTCCACGATGGCGATGCGCTTGCCCACGATGCGGTTAAAAAAGGTGGATTTCCCTACGTTTGGGCGGCCCACTACCGCCACGATCGGCTTTGACATACATTCCTCACTTTAAAAAGAGCCCGCGGGCCCCGATATCCTTCTCATAGAATACACGAAATCTGCCCGTATCGCAAGCCCACTGCCTTGGCCTGCCGCGAATTTATAAATTAAAGTAGTGACACGGACCGGCCCTCTGTGCTATAATAACTTTCGGCGCGGCTTAGCGCCTTGTGATCATCGCATTGCGGCAATCACATTATGCCAACGTAGCTCAGTTGGTAGAG
>DHOI01000015.1:28154-47412 GCA_002409725.1 Christensenella sp. UBA5394 | reverse complement strand
CTGATTCGTAATCAGCAGGTCAGGGGTTCGAGTCCCCTCGTTGGCTCCATGCCGGGGCGTAGCGCAGTTTGGTAGCGCGTTTGGTTCGGGACCAAAAGGTCGCAGGTTCAAATCCTGTCGCCCCGACCAAGAAAGAGCCTGTTTCCCTAAGGGAACGGGTTCTTTTCTTTTCTGACAAGCCTATAAGAAACTATAAAAACCTAGCTTACAGACAACATTATCGACAACGCGTACCGACAACAAATTGCCCCGCTTTCGCACAGAAATTGGGGCATCCAAAGGCTATATTTTATCGGTAATAGCCCGTAGGCTCTCATAATCGGGCGACTGATAGGCTTTGGTCTGGATGCATCTGAGTGCCCCATTAGGGCGGCTTTGTCTGGAGCCTTGCACGTTCTTCATGAGGTTTGCAAAGGTATGGCGGCAAGAATATGGAACCCTGTCTTTTATGTCAAGTTTCTCCATGATAAGGCGGACACGACGGATGTGGATAAGGAGATCGTGCGTGAATTCTCCGAGACTGACGACCCGGAGGTAATTCCCCGAAACTATCCCTTGCGGAGCCTAAAGCGCGACGGGATGGAATATACGCTTTACGAGGACGAGTTTACGCAGTTTAAAATGAACATGGGTTCGAGCGTATACCGGGCGCTGGATGATGCCATGAGAAGCATTAAGTACGATATCCTCACTGACGAAAAAAAGGCAAAGCTTTTGAAAAATGTTATTACAAACGCCCAAGAAACGGTGAGGAAAACATACTAAAGATATCTACCTCGGGTAACAGAACGGGGAGCGGCTATATGCCACCCCCTCTTTTCTTATAGGTTGTTAGCGTAAGCATTTACTCCCGCATGCTTTTGTATACTTCAAAATAGTCATAGCTTACGCGAGACCCTTCAATGACTAATAACGGAGCCTTCCCTTTTCCGGAATCCATCACTCGCAAGACCGGGACGACATCTGAAAGTCCCTCTTTATCTAGAGCGTTTTTTACGCACGCCACCTGGGTAATCAATTCAGCGCGCACATCCGTCCAGGCGGCGGAATCTCCGTTCTCATTCGAATAATACAATAGTTCCAAGAAGTCAAAAGAAATCCCTTCGTGGATGCCTTCCATAACTAACTCATTGCTTTCTTGGTTGTACCAGATTTCCATGCTCGTTTTGCCGTCGTTATAATAACTGCCGCCAAGAGATTCAATTACGCTATTGATTTTATTTTTTCGCGCCTCGGATGCCGATGAGGCTGAATTTATTCCCCATACTGCCAAGAGAATGGCAGAAATCCCGATAAAAAAATAAAGCACCTTCTTGTTGCTTCTCCTGGTGGTACCCTGTGTTACGGGTTGATCAACTGGGGGCACAGGAGAAACTTCTGACAGGATTTCGGGGGGAGCGGACGCTTCTGCCGGCGTTTCGTAAAAAGGGGGCACGGCAGAAGCGACGTCCGGCACTTTTTCCAACACGGGCGGCGCTCCCTTGGCGGGCAGAATATTTTGCTCATCCGAAAGCTGATTTTCGTTGGAAGTGGCCTTTTCTTGCTCCCGCGCGGATGCTTCCGTACTAGGTGGCTGTGGCTCCTTGTGCGTGACCTTTTGAAACAGAAGCGCAATTAGCCCAACGCCGACCATAACAGCAGAACCGATGATTATTCCATCCCCTGAATAACGTGGGCCTATCCCGATTGAGCGCCCCATCTCATTAGTCACATTCCTTACAAAGAAAAATGCAACGCCAAGCAAAATCATCTTTGCGCCAAAGCTTAGGTTTTTCATGGTGAGTTAGCCTCCAATGTATTTGCCAATCGAGAAGTGTTTCCTTAATAATAACAACCATACCATAAAAAGTCAAAAGTTGTTGATGCTATGCCATCTGGGAGGGTGCTCCGCAGTTTATATCTTTTTTAATCTGATTTTTTATGTAATACTGAAATGAAGGCTATTTGTATTTATTGGGAGATTGCTGCATATGAACCAAACAATAATACTGCGGGAGTTCTGTGATGAAGATGTACCGTTGTTCAAAAAATGGCTATATTTGACTCATATCGCCGAATGGTATCATGACCCACTGGATTGGATTGACGAAGTTGAAAAGAGAAATAGTGATTATATATGGTTGCACCATTTCATTGTTGATGTTGATGGGAAACCCATAGGTTTTTGCCAGTATTATGAGTACTGCAACAGCGGCGAGGATTGGCATGGCAATGCTGAAATTGAAGGCACCTATAGCATTGATTATATGATTGGTGATACTTCTTATCTGAAAAAGGGCCATGGAAAAGCTATTATCAAGCAATTGATTGAAATGATTAAGTCCTGTGAAAACGCCAAACGTATCATTGTCCAGCCAGAGCCTGAAAATAAGCCATCCTGCAATACACTATTGTCCTGTGGCTTTTATTTTGATGAAACAAACGGAATATATATCATGAACTTGTAAAGTAAATGAGCGTACACTACCTGTATCTATTTTGACCTAATGGCACATCAAAGAAACTAGATAACATTCCAACTTTTTTATTTGTCTGCAAGGACGAGATTGCTTTAAAATATGTATCTGCATCCATATCAGACACCCGGATGTTCCAAGGGTTTATATACAAAGCCCCACATTTCAGGTTCTGCTCCATCTCCAGTTAAAGTATGAATATATATGGCCGGATGAGGCCGGGTATGGTAAAATAGCATTACCACCTGGATAAATTTGTATATGGAGGAAACGAACATGAGGAAAATCCTAACCGCTCTTGCTGTGCTTGCGATGCTCCTGACCACGGCGTGCGCCCAAACGCCTGCGACGGCCCCCACAACTGCGGAGCCGACGCCAACGGCTACGGAAGCGCCTGCTCAACTGCAAAAGGACTTGGTTATCCTGTATACAAACGACGTGCATTGCGCTGTGGATGATGCTATCGGCTATGCGGGCCTGGCGGCTTACAAGAAACAATTGGAAGCCGAGGGCAACCACGTGCTGCTAGTGGATGTGGGGGACGCCGTGCAGGGAGCGCCCATCGGCACTGTTTCCAAAGGCTCCATCATCATCGATATCATGAATGAGATCGGCTATGATGTAGCGACGATCGGCAACCATGAGTTTGATTACGGCATGCCACGCTTCTTCGAGCTGGTGGAGCAGGCCAAATTCCCCTATGTGAGCGCTAACTTTACAGACCTAAAGACCGGCAAGCAAGTGCTCGAGCCTTATACCATGCTGGAAGTGGACGGCCTGCAATTCGCCTTTGTGGGCATCACCACGCCCAAGACCCTCACGTCTTCCACTCCGGCCTATTTCCAGGATGAGACCGGCGAGTTCGTTTACGGTTTCTTGCAGGATGCCAAGGGCGAAAAAGTATATGCGGCGGTGCAATCCGCCGTGGACGCAGCCCGGGCTGCGGGCGCAGATTATGTGATCGGCCTGGCGCATTTGGGCGTCACCATGGATGCTTCGCCCTGGACTTCCAGCGAAGTGATCCTGAACACCTCCGGCATCGACGTGGTGCTGGATGGCCACTCTCATAGCGCTCTCGAATCCGAGCGCATCAAAAACAAGAATGGGGAATGGACGCTGCTCTCTTCTACGGGCACCAAGCTTGAATCCATCGGCATGCTGCTTTTGACCAAATCCGGCAATATGACCACCGGCCTGATCAGCGATTACGCTGAAAAGGATGCGGATGTGGACGGCTTCATCAAGTCCGCCCAGGCGGAATTTGAAGAGATGCTGGGCGCCGTGGTGGCGAAGACGGATGTTGACCTCACCATCAACGAGCCGGGCACGGATGTGCGCATCGTCCGCAATGCGGAAACCAACCTGGGCGACCTTTGCGCAGATGCTTATCGTGCCATCGGGGGTGCGGATATCGCTATCGTCAACGGCGGCGGCGTTCGCGCTTCCATCCCGGCCGGGGATATCACCTTGGGCCAGATCATTTCCGTGCATCCCTTTGGCAATTCTCTATGCGTGATCGAGGCCACGGGCCAGGAGATTTTGGACGCGCTGGAAATGAGCGTGCGCGTTATGCCGGAAGAGAATGGTGGTTTCCTGCAGGTTTCCGGCCTCAGCTTTGAGATCAACGTCAAAACGCCTTCCTCCGTAACGCTGGATGAAAACGGCCTCTTCGTTTCCGTGGATGGGGATCGCCGTGTGCAGAATGTGATGGTGGGCGATCAGCCCATCGACCCGGCCAAGACCTACACGCTCGCCTGCCACGACTACCTGATCAAAAACGCGGGCGACGGCTACACCATGTTCCAGGATAACACCCTGCTACAGGATGCCATCATGCTGGATAACCAGGTGCTTATCAACTATATCACCGACTATCTTGGCGGCGTGATCGGCGCGGATTACGCCAATCCCTACGGCCAGGAGCGCATCGTTGCCGCCCAGTAAAGCGGCGCAAGGCGAACGTACGATATCCCCCGGCTTTGCCGGGGGATATTTCTTATTTCTTAAACGAACCGCTGTGGGAACTGGTGCATGATGCCGGCGGAAAAGTAGTCCGCCATCTCCATGGCCTGCCGCTCGACCTGGTCAAAAGCCGCGATATCTTCAGGGTAGTTGCCCGCAAGGCGCGCGGCCACCTCCTTGGTGGTTAGCTCAAGGTGGGTATAAAGCATGTTGCGTACCACTTCCCGTTCGTAAAAAGGGTTGATGCCGCTGAAAGCATCCGCCATTTGATCGGCGTTTTGATACCAGCGCCGCGTGAGCGCCTGCGCCTGTGCCGTCTGTTCATCACGCAGGGCGGTGATCAGCTCAGCCCCGATCTGTAGATGCTCGGTCAAAAGCTGCTCGATGGTAGCGGCTGCGCTGACCGGATAATACTGGGCGAATATCTTGGCGATATCCGCCGGGTTTTGCAGCAGACGGGCTGTGGTGGCGTTTTGATCCTTGAGCCGCTCCGCAATGCTGATGAGGAGCAGGCGCGTCCAATATACGTGCTGCGACCAAACCAGCCGCATGCCGGCTAGCAGCTCAAACTGCTTGATAGGGTTGGGGCATATGGTCGTATCCGGCATCCCTTGAGAACAATTCATGGAAGGAACTCCTTAGATATTTATTAGTAGCATATGCGGCCCGGCGGCTTTTGCGCCCCGAGCGGATGTCCCGCTTGTTTGTCGATTGCCCCTGGTGCGGCCGCATGATATAATGCTCCAAGCAAAAGATCATATGGATCGCTAAAACGGGGGAACGAATATGCAGTAGATGCCCGCATTATTCGAGGGGCGCGTGCTGGGAACCCTTTCTATGACGGGGTATCTCCTTGGTTAACTAAACAAGCTCGCCCCGCTCTCTTTGCCGGCTGGGAGAAGGCGATAATCCTCTCGTGCCTGTAGGGCCGTATGTGCTATGTCCTAGTTGATGACGAGGAAAGCCCTACCGCAGCCCAGTTTGTGGTGGGCGACTTTTGCTCCTTTGTGGGCGCGCCCAACAAGGGCCAGGTGCCCGGGCGGCTGCGCCAATCATCGTACGCAGGGATGGGGCTTAGGGAGAGGCGGTCGAAGCCGCTTGGGGCGACGGGGTGGAAGGCCCTGTTCTATGCCATCAAAAAGGAGCCGGATGCGTTCAACACGGCAAAGCTGGCAGGCTTTTCGCAAGCCTTCGCGGCGCCTTACGCCCTGCGGCCCATCGATGTGGAGTGGCCCTGCAAGCGGATTGGTCAAAAGACGCTCCATGGACCTGGTGGAGAAGCTAGGCTACCGTCTGGATCATCCCTATATGGGTCTACATAAAAAAATAGCGCACTTCGGCGCGCACGGAGGAAAGACATGCAAGCAGAGAGAATATGGGACGAAACACGCGACGAGGCCTTTATGCGGGAAGCCCTGCGCCTTTCCGAAGACGCCGTGGCACACGGCAACGAGCCGTTTGGCGCGGTGCTGGTCAAGGATGGAGAAATCGTATACGCCAACGAGAATCAAATCTATTCGGCCACGGACCCCACCTTCCACGCGGAGGCGGGCCTGTTGCGGCGCTTTTTTGAAGAAACGCAGATAACGGATTTAGGGGAGTATACGCTGTATTCCAGCTGTGAGCCCTGCTTTATGTGCTGTGGGGCCATGGTTTGGGCCAAGTTGGGGCGATTGGTCTATGGGGCCAGCGATATCGACCTATGCACCCTGCTGAAAGAGGAAGGCAGCGCCTGCTGCGAGCTGGTTTTCAGCCGCTCGGGCTGGAAGCCGGCGGTGCGTGGCGGCGTGTTGCGGGAGGAAAGCCTGCACATTCTGGCTGATTATTTTGGGGCGCACGCCAAAGGCTGAGGCGCTGCCATACAGGGCATAGGAGGGCGTGCCCATTTTGCCGTATAATGAATACAGGAGCCGTACGGGCGGCCAAAAATGGACCGCAGTTAGGGAAGAGTACATGCTAGAAAACACAACGCCGCGTATCAAGACCCAGCCGAACGGGCCCTATATCGTTACGGGCAACGTACCGCTGTATGAACTGATTATCGAAGCCAGAGGCAAGGAATACGTTTATCGCCCGGGCCGGGCGTTCCCCAGACGGGAGCAATACGCCCTTTGCCGTTGCGGCCAATCGGCTAATATGCCCTTTTGCGATGGCGCGCATGTATCCTGCGCCTTTCGCGGTGGCGAACGGGCCAGCCGAAAGCCCTACAGCGCACATGCGGTGACGTACCGCGGCCCCGGCGTCGACCTGACGGATGTGGAAGAGCTATGTGCCTTTGCCCGCTTTTGCCATGCGGAGGAAGGCAACGTATGGGAGCTGACCTTGCGCTCCGGCGACCCGCACTTGAAGGAGATGGCCATCAAAACGGCTGTAGAATGCCCGGCCGGCCGCCTGGTCGCCTGGGATAAGGAGACGGGGGAGGCCATCGAGCCTAGCTACGAGCCCTCCATCGTCCTCCTTCAGGATCCGGAGCGGGGGTGCAGCGGCCCCCTATGGGTGCGGGGCGGCATCCAGATCGAAGGGGCGGATGGCCATGAATACGAGGTGCGCAACCGCGTGACCCTCTGCCGCTGCGGCAGATCCCGCAACATGCCCTATTGCGACGCAGCGCACGTATCCTGGGGTTTTAAGGATCAATAGTGGCGCTGAAAAAACCAAAAGAACCAAGAGGATATTGAATTCGCCTTAAACCACGCGGGGAACGGCTTTTGCCGTTCCCCGTATTTGCTTACGATCCTTTCCGGATAACTATATCAGGTTTTTATCGATATACTTGGCCAGCTTGCCCATGCAGTTCACATAGCAGCCGAATTCGTTATCATACCAGCCGAAAATCTTGGCATGGGTTACGGGGATGTTTAGCTCCGCCCCAGCGCCCAGAGAGAGAAAGCCGGTGCGGGTATGATTTTCCCTACCCTCGATGACCACCGCAGCCCGGCAGCCCACGAGATCGGCGGAAACGTTTTGCCGCTCGCTGTAAATGAGCAGGCCTTTTTGCGGGCCCGCGGCGGCCTTGCGATAGATATCATTGATAAAATCCCGGGTGATGACGGGCGTACCGTCGGCATCGAAAACGGTGCGGAAGGTGAGATTGAGGGAGATGAGGGAGACCGTGCTGGCGGGCACGCAGATGGAATCGGCCATGAAGCCCACCCGCTTGATACCGGGGATGATCTCCTCCAGCACGATGGCCTCGCCGGTGACGGTGGGGATTAGGTTGTTGAACACGGCGCGGTTGCGGCGCAAATCTTTGCTGCCAGTCCCGGGCGGCGCATCTAAAATGGCCTGATTGTTAGTGGCGGCGTGCACGGTGGTCATGGAAGCGGTGATGATATCGGCGGTTTCCCTGGTATCGGCCAGCGGCTTTACCATATGCGCCAGGCCCGTAGCGGTGCAGCTGGCCGCGGAGATAATGTTATGCCGCAAAGGGTCATAGCCCGCGTGGTTGATACCGTAGACGAAGGTGGCGCAATCTTCGGGCAAGGGGTGGCCCACATCGGCGGTTTTAAAGGGGGCGCTGAGGATCACCTTCTCCGCGCCCGCCTCCAAATGGCCGCGCAGGCTGCCCTTGATGTGGCCGGCGGGACGGGTAGGATCTAAAAAAGCGCCGGTACAATCGATCACCAGGCGTACGCCCGTCTGCGCCCAACCGATATCCCGGGGATTGCGCGCGCTGGTCAGTAGTTTCACGGGCAGGCCGCAAAGCTCGATGCGGGCCTCTGCGCGGTCGATGACCCTGGCCTCGCAGCTTTGGCCTGTATAGCCATAGAGGAAGTGATCCAGCGTGCCGTAGGTGGAATCCGTAGTCAGGTAGGCGATGGCGTCCTCCAGGCTTTTGCCCAGTTCCCGGCCCGCGTTGATCACGATGCCGTCGTAATATTTCTGATGGAGGTTATTCCACAGCGTGAGCTTGCCGATGCGGCCGATGCCGTTGATCCCCAAGATGCGTCGGCCTTCCGTTTTGAGTTCCAAAAGATGCTCCTCCTTTGATGGGTCAAATTAGATGGTCATGCTTCCAAAACCGCATAACTGCCGGCAAAGATGCTGCCCACGTCCCCGTCGATGGAGATGGGGTCACCGGGGCGGAAGGCGTAGTCGTTGATGAGGCAAAGCTTTTCGGCCTCCTTCACCTGCATGCCCTCGCATTTGACGATGCAGACCTTGCTAAGGCTCACGGCTGTAACGGCCGCGTGGGAGGTGGCCCCGCCCTTGGCGGTGATCAGGCCGTCGCATATGAAGAGCATGGGGATATCGTCGGGCACGGTATCGGGCCGCACGAGGATGATATTGGCATTGGGCGAATCTGCCCGGATGCGCTCCATATCCGCCATGTCAAAGGCCAGCAGGCCCGAGAGCGGGCCTCCGCTCACGCCGATACCGTGGCCCACCGCCCGCATCTCCTGCGGTACGGCCGCAAAGCGGCGGCCCGCCTTCTGGTTACTGACGTTCTGGTTGCGCGTTTGCAGGATGTAGACGCCCTCGGGCAGGTCGGAATCGAAGGTAAATTCGATTTCCTGGTGTACGAAGCCGTGCTGCTCGATGAGCTGTTTGGCATACCTGTGCAGGGTTTGATAAACCTGCGGGAAGGCGGATTCCAGGGAAAGCGGCCCATAGTATTGCTTTTTGCGCTGGGCTTCAGAAATGGGCAGGGTATTCACCAGGCCGGCGACCACATCCTCCCCCTGGCTGCAAACGGCGAAATCCCCATAAAGATCAATGCTGGAATAATCCTTGAGGGGGCTGCTGGTAAAGACCACGCCCGTGCCTGAGCGCTCGGAGAGGTTGCCCAGGATCATCTTTTGTACCAGCACGGCCGTGCCCCATTCGTTGGCGATCTGCATATGATCGCGGAAGGTTACGGAGCTTTCGGAAGACCAGGAGTCCAGCACGGAGCGGATAGCCAGCTTGAGCTGCGCCATGGGCGAAGGCTCTATATAGATAGTATGATCGAGGATGGCCTTTTTATAATCATAGGCGATGCGCCGCATCTGCCGGTTGGAAAGCTGTATCTTCAGCTCCAGGCCGAGCCGCTCCTTGTGCTCGGCCATGATGCGGTCGAACACATCCCGCTCCATGCCAAAGGCCATGCCCCAGCTCTGCAAAAAGCGGCGGTAGCAATCCCATGCGGTCCAGGCGAATTTCTCGTGGGAGCTCCAGGCCTCTGTGATCTCGTCGTTCATGCCCACGTTCAAAAAGGTTTTCATCGCCCCGGGGAAGGAGATAAAGGAGCCCGAGCGCACGGAGAAGAAAAGGGGATTGCTGGGGTCGCCAAAGGCCCTGCCCGTTTGCCGCTCTACCACGGCGATGTGCTGCTCGATGGCGGCCATGAAATCCTGATGCATATACGGATGGCCGAACAGCGGCTCGATGTGGCGGAAGGCCTCGGTGGTGATCACGAAGCCTGGCGGCACCGGGAAACCCAGGAATGAGAGCTTTTTAAGGAAGAAGGCCTTTGCACCAAGGAAGATGGGGTTATCCACCTTTTCCGTACTTTGGGAAAGCAGGCTGAAGGTGAGATCCGGGTCGTAAGTAAGCATATTCTCGATGAAGCTGTCGGAATAATTATCCAGCATATTGCGCAATATGCCGATGGTGCCGGCGATGAACAGATCCAACTCCTGCACCAAAAAGGCGGAGGAGAGGATATCCCGAAAGAATTTCTCCCGTTCCATCTGGATGCGCTCGCGGGTGTGTTCTTCGGGCGGGACGCGCTGCTCCAAGAGCACTTGGGGGATGATGATCTCCAGGGGCCGTTCGTATACATTGAGGAAATAGCCCTTGATGATCTGGCTTACATCCTGCCCTAAAAACTGGAAGATGTTGATATACTGGCTGAGCGAAAAGCTGGGGGAAGAAAGGCTGAATTTAAACATTTCCAGGTGCGAATTGAAGCTCTGGTCATAAATTCCGTCCAGCGAAAGCCCTTCTTTAAACAAAAGGAGCACCTCGTAGATATGGCGCAGTGTTTTGGCGGTGAGATATTCATGTGAAAAGGATTCCAATATTTGCGCCATCAGCTGGGAGACCACCCGTTCTAGGCGGTACATCAGGCCCAGGGATTCGAACTTCGGCTCCTTATACTGGCCGTAGGTGGAGGGGATGCCGGCGGCGATGTGGCGCTTATACTGGATGTTTTCAAAGGCCTCGCTCTGATGCGGATCAAGAATGACACCCTTGAGATGGTTCATCATCCGGTAAAGCAAGGCGATGGCCTCCTCGCCGTGGCCGCCCTCCAAAGCATCCCCCAGCTTTACCAGGTCACTCTTTGAAAAAAAACGCGCCTTTTCCACTAGGGCCACCACATTCTCTGTTTCAAAGGAGTATTTTTCCAGCAGGAGGCCATGGATATGGATGATGTCGATCACCTTATTGAGGTGTGTATCCGGGGCTGGGAAGTGGGTTTGTACCCTGCTTTTGAGGGCTTCGATATTGAGCGCCAGCAGCTCTTCCAAGCCGAGACCAAGGCCCTCGCAGAGGGCGTGCAGAGCAACGCGGGCCTTGGTATGCCATTCGTGGTCGTCTTCCAGGGAATCGTAGAGTGCCTCCGGCAAAAGATCCTGGAGGGGCGTCTTGTCGCCATCGTACCAATAGTCGATGATGCATCGCGTGAGATCCACGTTTGTGTTGTTGCTCTCTACGTGGATTTGCACGCGCAGGAAGTGGATCAGCCGGTCCTTTCGCAGGGATAGGCCGTCGATAGCGGTGGTGACTTCCCGCAGGGTCCCTTCCGCACCGATATCCTGGAAGAATACGGGGAAGATGCGCGTGAGCTGCTTGATCTCGCGATAAACCGGGGTGATGGGCGAATTGAGCAGCTTGGTTACATCCCGCTGGAAGAGGTCCGTATCTGAAATATAGATGCCGCCCAGCTTCAGCTCCACGATCAGGGCGTTGAGCAGCTCCCGCGTGGCAGAGGGATCTTTTTCGACCAGCTCGAGGAAGACGCGGATATTCTGCACATGGTTAGGGTTGAATTGCACCTGCCAATCGCTGGTGAGCGTGCGGTCGCCCGGGTAGCTGAAGCCGAATTGCACTAGGCTATTGATAAAATACGAAATGCTGGATTTATGCCGCGAGCCGATCACCTCGCGGCCCAATGTGGCGATGCAATCGAGCACCGTGCGGGTATGCGCGGCCTTTAGATCCTGCAACTCCCAGAGAATGACGTCGAGGAAGCCCGGAATATCCTCGGTTTCCAGCTCCCGAAAGACCGTGCGCAGGCTGCGGTTGATATCATAGAGCAGGTGGTCGTAAAGCTTGGACATGCCGGGCAGGTGGAGCAGATAATAGAGGTAATGGATGGTTTCCAGGCTGGATGTAAACTCCTTGGTAAATCTGCGGAAGTAATTGGAAATATCGTTGTAGAACATCACGTGCCGCAGTTCTTCCCAGGTTTTAGCCCGCTGCCGCTCAGCCCTTAGGTGTGCGAAGAAGGGCATACCGATCTCCTGTATCTTTTCCTCGTCCATCACGGTGAAAAGGCGGCGCCTCGAGGCGAACCATTCCTCGGCCTTGGAGGTCTCTTCCCAATAATCGAAGCAGCGATCTAAAAGGTCGGCTGTGAGGCGCAAAACAAGACCAGCAAACGCTTCGTGCAGCGCCAGGTAGTCAAAGCAGGTTTTAAAATAGCCGGAATTACGGATGTAAAGGCGCTCGTCTTGGGGGAGATCCTCTTCGATGATGGAAAAGCAACGGAAGATGACAGCCTCGGGAAATGTATCCTGGCTGGAGAGGCGATCCATGAATTTGATGAGGGTGGTGATGAGCAGCTCGCGGTCGGCTTCCGCCTTGACAGAGGAAAAGAGGATCTCAAAAATGTCGATGAAAACATCCAACGCCGCGGGCGCATCCGCCAGGGAATTATAAAACCAGAAATCCTCTAAACAGATGCTGTGCAGCAGCTCGATCACATGCCGATCGTTGCGGAATTTATGGTTGAGCTCGATCAAAAATTCCTTGGTACGCTTGTGGATCGCCCAGGTGGAGCTTGAAAGCGCGCCAAGCCATTTTTGCCTTGGCGGTATCTCTTCGACCTGATCCAGCGTGCGCGACAGATTGGCTTCCAAGGCCTTGGATAAAAGGATGTTTCCCATGCTCACTCTCCAACAGCTCGTTGTCAAGACGATCATAACACAGAGGAAAGAAGAATTTACAAAGACGGCAATATCTTCCGATTTTCAGCAAATTATCAGCACGGCCGGCGCGATCAGCAATGGAGTGGGCTTTAGAGTAGCGGCGAGATCAGCCGTAGGACTTCCTCTTCCAGGCGTTTGAAATAGCCGCGCTTGCACTCCGCCGGGGTGATCTGGCGGCATTGCTCCAAAATGGCCAGGTAATCCGCCTTAATATCTGCCAGGCAATCGCAGCCGTAGAGCAGGCAGCCGCATTCGAAATGCTGGTAGAGGCTGCGGTAATCCAAATTCACGCTACCCACGGCAGCCACGGCGTCGTCCGAAACGAAGACTTTGGCGTGCATGAAGCCGGGCGTGAATTCATAGATGCGTACCCCGGCATTGATCAGCTCCGCATAATAGGAGCGGGAGGCTTTTTGCACCAGGGGTTTATCCGGCACATGCGGGGTGATGATGCGCACGTCCACACCGCTTTTGGCTGCTAGGGTAAGGGCACTCATGAGGATGTCATCGATGATGAGGTAGGGCGTGGAGATGTAAACATAATTTTGCGCGTATTGGATGATGCGAAGATAAGCGCTCTGGCCTGTGAGCTCCATATCCATGGGCGTATCCGCATAGGGCTGGACGAGGCCGCTGCCAAGGCCCGGGCAGGGGCTATCCTGCCAGGGGTAGAGCATGCGTACGGCGTCGAGGTCGATCTCCTCGTGGTAATCCCAAAGCTGCAAAAAGGCCAGCGTAAAGCTCCAGGCCGCCTTGCCGCGAACGCAGAGGCCCGCATCCTGCCAATAGCCGTGTTTCTCATAGGCGTTTATGTATTCATCGGCCAAATTCACGCCGCCCGTGAAGGCCACCTTGCCGTCGATGACCAATATTTTGCGGTGGTCGCGCTGGTTCTGCATGGAGGAGAGGAAGGGGCGGAAGGGGTGGAACTTGCGGCAATGGATGCCTTTGTTTTCCAGCATCTTATCATAATCGGACGGCAGGGTCAAAAAGCAGCCTATGTCGTCGTAGATGATACGCACCAGCAGGCCCTCCTGCGCCTTGCGCTCGAGGATGGCCAGCACGGAATCCCACAGCTGGCCCTCTTCAATAATGAAGAACTCTAAGAAGATATACTTTTCCGCCTTTTCCAATTCTGACAGCAGGCGGGCGTAAAAGGCCTGACCGGGGCTGAGATATTCGCTCTCTGTAGCGCCATAGGCCGGGTAGCCGCAGGCGCGGATATAGCGCAGCAGGGGCGCGCACAGGCCGACTTGGGCCGGATCCGGATCGCCGGAGGCGGCGTTGGGCAGGGCAAAGAGAGGGCGCAGGGCCGCGCTGCGGCTGCTAAGAAGCCGGCCAACATATTTGGTGCCGCTTTGGAAGCTGTAAAGCAGGTAGAAAAGCCCGCCGAATAAGGGCGTGAGCAGGATCAAAAACACCCAGCTAAGCTTGGCGGTCGGTTCTCCGGGCTTGCCAACGATATAGAGCGCAACGCTTAAGCTCATCAGCGAGAGCAATGCCTGAAAAACCTCGGAGGCGCTGCTCGTGCTGTGGATAAAATAGGCCAAGACAGCCGCCTGCGCGATAATCAAAATCGCCACAAACAGCCTCCGGCGAATCAATGCCCGCTTCCAGCCCTGTTTCATATCGTCGCAGCTTCCCCCATTACCCAAGGATATTATCATTATATCAAATCAGGTAAATTATGCATAGCGCCCGCTTTTATGCTTGACAACATACGTGCAAAATGATATGATAAATTTCGTTCGAGACAAGAATCTGGGTGTGGCGCAGTTTGGTAGCGTGCTTGAATGGGGTTCAAGAGGCCGGAGGTTCAAATCCTCTCACCCAGACCAAACAAAAAAACTGTAACCCATTAAGGTTACAGTTTTTTGTTTTGTGTAGTTCTATAAACAAAGTACATAATAAGTCCCATATTTGCTTTAATCTTGTATTTATGCTATACTTGTTATATACAGTAAAAAACACTTTTCAAACTTTCAGTTTGAAAAGTTATTGATTATGGAGGGATTAACATTTATAGCTTAAAAGTTGAACGCAGAGACAATAATATTAAGGCAAGAAAATTAAGACGTAATGGTATTATTCCAGCATCGATTTATGGGCGTAATTTAAAAGAGTCTATTTTGATTCAGATTCCTCTGCCCGATGTCAACGGCCTTCTTGCCAAGGTATCAAAAGGAAATAGGCTTACGATTGAAGTTGACGGCCAAAAATATAATGTCATATTTAAAAACATTACGCGAGAACCCGTTAGACAACAAGTTGAGCACATAGAATTCCAGCATATTGTTGCCGACGAAGCGGTTAACAGCGTGGTAAAGGTAGTTTTAACAAATAAGGAAAAGAACGAAAATATAATACAACAACATATTGAAGAAATTCCCTATAATGCACTTCCAAGGAACTTTGTTCAAGAAATAGTTTTAGACGTAGAAGGATTAAAAGCCGGAAGTATTGTTAAAATAGAGGATTTAGATATTGCTAAAAACCAAAACATCAGGCTTACAATTCCAGAAGATACCGTAATTGTAACTGTTGCTGAGAGAAAAAGAATGCTTATAGAGGAAGAGACAGATGAGGAGCAAGACTCCTAAAAGGCTATAGCATAATAGATTTATTATTTGCAACTACAATTTACACCGCATTTATTTTGACCCAATAGCACAAGAAATGCCCTAAACCAGTAAGGCTTGGGGCTTTTGCTTTTCTTGGCATCAGCAAAACGCAAACAGTGGGCAGCTTTTTGGCCTGGGCTCCGCATAGTGCGAAAAAATACTAAGCCGTTGTAAATACAACGGACTTTTTTCGCCATAAGAGATACTATAAAGGAGCGAAAAATGTCGGCCATGATGATTGTTAAAGAATTGACCGTGATTTCAACTTGTAGTATGATGTATCAGCCGCCCGTATACGGGCGGCGGGCCATACGAAAAGAGGATGCCGGAGGGGCAAGGCCGCATTGCCGCCGGGATGGAGGCTGTGATGAAATTCGCGAGAAAGAGGGATATTCTGATCATCGCGGCTGTTGCCGTGGCAGGGCTTTTGCTATGGGCCGTTTTGCGCGGTGCTTTTGCCCAGCCGGGTGTCTATGCTGAGATCTACTATCAGTCCAAGCTGGTAGAGACCGTGGCGCTGGAAACGGGGGCGGAGGAGAGCTTTTCCATCGAGGAGCTGCCTAAGGTCGTCTTTCACCGCTATGCGGATGGTAGCATCGCCTTCCTCGAATCCGATTGCCCGGATAAGGTCTGCATCCACGCGGGCAGGTTGCGCCAGGTTGGGCAGATGGCGGCCTGCCTGCCCAACGAGGTCTATATGAAGATCGTGGGTGCGATAGCCGACCCCGACGCTCCCGATCTCGTAATCGGTTGATATGGGGTATCGCGCGCAGCGTTTGGGAGAAAGATAGGAAATGGACGAAAAGCCTTTGGGAAAAAAACCGAAAGCAGCGGGCGCCAAGCGCATTGCGCTTCTGGGCATACTGTTTGCGCTGGCCATGGTGCTTTCGATTGTCGAAGGATTCATCCCGGTGCCTGTGCCCGTGCCGGGCGTGCGCCTGGGGCTGGCGAACATCGTGGTGATGTTCGCGCTGCTCCAGCTGGGCCGGCGGGACGCGCTGGGGCTGACCCTCCTGAAGGCGGGCTTCGTGGCAGTCACGCGCGGGGCTATGGCCGGGGCGTTGAGCCTGGCGGGCGGGTCGCTCGCCTTTTGCGTCATGGCGCTCGTGCTGGCGCTGGCTAAGGATAAAACGAGCTACCTCCTGTTGAGCGTCTCCGGTGCGGTTTTTCACAACATCGGGCAGATATTGATGGCCTCGCTGATCCTCCGCACTTTTTTGTGGCCCTATTTTCCGGTCCTGCTCCTTTCGGGCATCGCCACCGGATTTGCCACCTCCGTTTTGCTCAAGCTCACCGCTCCGGCACTTCAGAGGCTGCATCTAAAATAAAAAATCATCCAAGTTCATGGAGGAACTAAACGCATGAAGAAGCTTTTTGCACTCGCTCTGACCTTTGCGCTCGTAGCTGCCATAGCGGCGGGCTGCGGCAAATCCGCCCCGGCCGCTAAAGGCACGGTCAAAACCGGCCTCGCCGTCGTGACCTCAATCGCCAACTCGGCCGATGCCACCGCTGCGGATGCGGGTGTGGCCCAGGGCTATTCCACCATCGCCGCCGTTACGGTAGACGGTTCGGGCAAGATCGTCTCCTGTGTGATCGACGCGGCGCAAACCAACGTCAACTTCGGTGCAGACGGTGCAATCACCACCGCGCTCGATAGCACATTCCAAACCAAAAACGAGCTGGGTGCGGCTTATGGCATGAAGACCGCTTCCAGCATCGGCAAGGAATGGAACGAACAAGCCGCCGCCTTTGCCGCCTATGTGGTGGGCAAAACCGCCGAGGAAGTGAATGGCATCGCCGTTGACGCGGGCCTGGCTATGGACGCCGATCTCGTGGCCTCCGTTACCATACACGTGACGGACTTCATCGAGGTCGTCAGCAAGGCTGTGGCCAATGCCAGCGAGCTCGGCGCATCCAGCGGCGATAAGCTGCGCGTGGGCACAGTTACGAGCATTGCCAAATCCACCAATGCCACCGCCGATGCACAAGGGTTGGCGCAGGTCTACAACACCTATGCCGCCCTCACCACCAACGAAACGGGCGTTATCACCAGCTGTGTGATTGACGCCAGCCAGGCAAACATCAACTTCGACACTGCGGGCAAGATCACCACCCCGCTCGATACCACCTTCCAAACCAAGGATGATCTCAAGGACGTCTACGGCATGAAGGCCGCTTCCGGCATCGGCAAGGAGTGGTATGAGCAGGCCGCCGCCTTCGCAGCCTATGCCACCGGTAAAACCGCAGCCGAAGTTGCGGGCACCGCGGTCGACGAAACGGGCCATGTGACCGGCGCCGACCTCACTGCTTCCGTCACCGTTTCCGTGGGCGATTTCATGGCCGCCATTGCAAAGGCCGCCAAATAAGCGACGCATATCCGCATCGGAGAGGCAGCGCCCGTGTGCCTCTCCGATTTTCTTAGATGAGATGCTAGGTTATAATGTATGAATATGAAAAGACTGACCGCCCTTTTTCTATGCCTCGCGCTGCTCTTCACCTGCGGCTGTATGCCTAGGGTGCAGCGGCGCTATCGGGCGCAGTTTTTGACCCTGTTCGATACCGTAACCACCATCACCGGCTATGCAGAGAGCGAGGCGCAATTCACGGAGCTGGCCGAAAAGCTGCGCGCAAAGCTGGAGGAATACCACCAGCTTTATGATATCTATCACGATTACGAAGGTGTCGACAACATCAAAACCATCAACGATAACGCCGGCGTAGTGCCGGTGCAAGTTGATAGGCGCATCATCGAGCTGCTCAAGCTCATGATCGAGCGCAACAGGCAGACGGGGGGAGCCGTAAACGTGGCGATGGGCGCGGTTCTCAGCATTTGGCACGACTACCGCGAGGCCGGCCTTAATGACCCGGAAAACGCCCAGCTGCCGCCGATGGAGCTTTTGCGGGAGGCTGCCGGGCATACGGATATCGCGGATATCGTGATCGATGAGACGGCCTCCACCGTCTATTTAAAAGACCCACTGATGCGGCTCGACGTAGGCTCCACAGCCAAAGGCTATGCCACGGAGCAGGTGGCGCTTTACGCCAAAGGCCTGGGCGCGACTTCGTTGATCATCAGCGTGGGCGGCAACGTGCGTACCATCGGCGCCAAGCTGGGGGCCGATTCCAAGGGCGATACGCGCTGGAACATCGGCATTCAGAATCCCGATAAAGCCAGCGATCAAACGGAAATTTTGCATGTGCTCGTCAACGACGCCGCCATCGTATCGAGCGGCATTTATGAGCGCTATTATGTGGTAGACGGCGTGCGGTATTCCCACATCATCGACCCCAATACCCTCATGCCCTCCACGAATTACTTGCAGGTTACGATCCTCTGCGGCGATTCCGGCACGGCCGATTCGCTCTCCACCGCCGTGTTCAACCTCCCGCTCGCAGAAGGCAAGCGCCTCCTTGCAAGCATGGATGGCGTGGAGGCCGCCTGGGTGCTGCCGGATGGCGGTATCGAATATACAAGCGGCTTTTCTGCATATCTGAAGGATTAGGCGGGCCAGGAGCCTAGGCCCGGGATGCCCATTGCATCATGTCTTTAACGCCCGAAACCATTGCGGTTTCGGGCGTTTGCTCCGTTTTGGCTCTTATAATTCTGCACACGGACAAGACACCACCATATTATATACTATACCAAAGCTAAAAACCTGGCGGGAACGAGGCATTGGCCTCAACCTGCGGGAATAGATATGGACAATAACTTGAAGAGGAGGCGAACATGCCATGGAAAGCTTTTTTACGTGGGCTATGCTGGGCACCTATGCAGGCGCCGTTCTGGCCACCAGCCTGATTACCCAGTTTTTTAAAGGGGTGGGCTTCATCGCCCGCATCCCTACAAGGGTTTTCAGTTACTTTGTGGCCTTGATTGTGCTGCTGGGCGCTGCCTATTTCGGCGGTTGCTGGTCCTTGGCGGATGGGGTTCTATGCCTGTTTAACGCAGTGATCGTATCCCTGGCCGCCAATGGCGGTTACGATACCCTCAATGGGCTCAAACAGCGTGATAATAATAAATAGGATAGACTTAATAAAGGGGGGCGGCTAGCCGCCCCCCCAGACTGTCAAAAAAGTCCTTAGG
>DHOI01000015.1:14910-27859 GCA_002409725.1 Christensenella sp. UBA5394 | reverse complement strand
TATAGCCACTTTTTTGACACGCAAGGGGGCGGCTAGCCGCCCCCTTTTGTGATATAATGAGCGCTATCAGCCCCGAACGGGCGGAAGGATGGGGAAGGATCGTGGAGTACATATACCTGGATATGGACAGCTATCCTCGCAGAGAGCATTTTGCATATTTCCTGGCCATGGGCTATCCCTATGTGGGCGCCACGGTAAATGTGGATATCACGGATTTCCTCGCCCGGATCAAGGCGGCGGGGGAGCCCTTCTTCCTAAGCCTACTCTATGAGGTAGCTGCCGCAGCCAACGCCGTGCCGGAATTCCGCCAGCGCATTCTGGATGGGCGGATCGTCGAGTTCGCCTCCTGCCGTACCTCGCACACGGTCATGCGGGCGAATGGAGCCTATGCCTATTGCGCGCTGGATTGCGCGCTACCCAAGGCGGAATTCCTGCCCTATGCCCTTACGGCGCAGGAGCGGGCCAAGGCCGGCGGCAATATTGCGGAGGATCCGGCACAGAGCCTGGGTTTACTGTTCATCTCCTGCCTGCCCTGGCTCAGCTACACGGCCCTGGTGCAGCCCGTGCCTTCCCCGGCGGATAGCAACCCGCGCATCACCTGGGGTAAGTATTTTGAGAGCGAGGGCAGGGTGTTGCTACCCCTTTCATTGCTGGCTCACCACGCCTTGGTGGATGGCAAGCATTTGGGCGAATTTCACGCCGCCCTTTCAGCCCGTTTGACGATTTGAAGGAGTCAATATTCACAATGCGTTAAAACATGGCGTAAGCGGGTATGGTATAATAGCAGCGTACGGATTTGAAAAAGGCGGTGGGAGCCGCCCTACGGAGGTTAAAATTATGAAGAAATGGATCGCGGCGGCCCTGGCGGGGTTGTTCCTGCTGGCACTCGTGGCGCCCGTCCTGGCGCTCGACGCCGGGCAATCCCGCGTGGCCATCGGCGCGAATTTGGATGAAGCGCAGATCGAGCAGGTCTATGCCGATTTCGGCCTCGAGCGTGGCAGCGTGAGCGAGATTACCGTGACCAACGCTGAGGAGCGCGCCTATCTCGAAGGCCTGGTATCGGATAAAAAGATCGGCAGCGTGGCCCTTTCCTGCGTGTATATCACCACGCTCGAGCAAGGTGCCGGCCTTTCCATCAGCAGCAAGAACATCAACTGGTGCTCCAATGAGATGTATGCCAACGCCCTCACCACAGCCGGCATTACGGATGCACAGGTGATGGTTACCGCGCCCTTTGCCGTATCCGGTACGGCCGCGCTTACGGGCATATATCGCGCCTATGAGGATATTACCGGCACGTCCCTTTCCGACCTTGCTAAATCCGTGGGTGCGGAGGAGCTGGTCGTTACCGGCGAGCTGGCCGAATACATCGGCAGCGAAGAAGCCGCCGGGCTGATCAACGAGCTTAAGAAGATCCTCGACCAAACGCAGAACATGTCCGACGAGGATGTGAAGGCCGAGATCCGCAAAATTGCAAAGCAATATAACGTCGAAGTGACGGACGTGCAGGTGGAGCAGCTTCTGGCCCTATGCCGCAAGCTCGAAAAGCTGGATGTGGACGCGCTCAAAAAGCAGCTCATCTCCCTTACGGAAACCGTGCAAAAGGCCGGCAAGGCCCAGGCCTTCGTTTCCTCCATCGGCGAGAAGGTGACAGGCTTCTTCTCCTCCGTAGGCCAGTTCTTTGCCAACCTGTTTGGTAAGAAAGGCTAGGATAAGCAGGATAAAGCATAAGCCCGGCGTTGCATAAGCGCCGGGCTTTTTCGTGCTGATTTTGCTTAGAGAATGGCCGCCAGGCGCTGCTTGAGTTCCGCATAGGAGCAGACCAGGCGTTCAATGGATCTATGGTGGTAGAATACGCAGGTATCCGGGCCGTCGACGAATTCCTTGCCCGTGGCGGACCAGAGGATGATGCGTTTGTTGGAGCGGGTGCCCAAGGCCAGGCCCAGCTCCGTATGCGTGCCGCAGCCGCCCGGTAGCATGATGAGCACGAACTCAGCATCCCGCACAGCAACGGATTCGGCGGAGGAGACCTCCAGCAGCCGCTGCTCGCCTTGGCCCCGCACATCGCCGTGGGCCGTCCAATCGTAAACAGGCATATGGCCCCGCCCCTGGATGAAAACCAGCATATCCTTGGCAAGTGCCCGGTTTTCCAGGCCGCTTGCAATATAAAAACGCATTAGCTATCTCCCTTCCGGCGGCCAGGGCCGGGGTCGCCCTGCTTCCAATGCCGCCTACACAAGCCTACGTATTTATCGCCCGCGCCTAGCACCACCTGCTCACCCGTTTTGGTAACGCCGCCCCGGCCATCCAGCCGAGCGTTGCAGATGGCTTTACGGCCGCACCAGCAAATGGTTTTGACCTCTTCGATGGTATCCGCCCACGCCATGAGCCACTGGCTGCCCTCAAAGAAATTGCCACGAAAATCCGCCCGAAGGCCATAGCAGATGACGGGCACGTTGTAATCGTCCACCAGCTCCGTCAAGAGCTCCACCTGCTCTTTGGAGAGGAACTGGGCCTCGTCTACGATCAAACAGTCATACGCGCCGCGTTTAACGGCCTCCAAATCCATTTCGTGAAAGAGCACGCATTCATCGGAGAGGCCGGAGCGGGAACGGATGGTATGCACGCCGTCCCGCATATCCACGGCGGGCTTGACGAGCAGGGCCCGCTGCCCCTGCTCGCCGTAATTATATTTGACCATGATGGCGTTGGCCGTTTTGGAGGAGCTCATGGCACCATAGCGAAAATATAGCTTGGCCATGGCTCAGCGCTGCCCCTTGTCGTAGGGAATGCCCTCGGCCTTGGGTGCACGGGATTTTTTGGATGTGAGCACCAGCACGATCATTGTCACGATATAGGGCAGCATGAGATAGATATATTCGCTGGATTTCACGTTGGAGAAATCTGGCAAAAAGGGGATGCTGCCGCTGTAGGAGCCGATGATCTTGAACAGGGCGAAGAAGAGGGAGGCCCCCAGTATATTCAAGGGCTTCCAGTTACCGAAGATCATCACCGCCAGGGCCAGGAAGCCGTAGCCAGCCACGGAGGATTGGAAGCCGGAGCCTGCCGCTACCGTGTAGGCCATACCGCCGATGCCGCCGAGGAACCCCGAGATGAACACGCCCGCATAGCGCATGCGGTATACATTCACGCCCACGGAATCCGCAGCCTGCGGGTGCTCTCCGCAGCTACGCAGGCGCAGGCCGAAGATGGTTTTATAGAGTACGATGATGGTCACGACCAAAAATAGCGCGGCCAGCAGGGTGGTGAGGTAGAGGCTCTTGAATACCAGGTTTTGTAGGAAGGTATCCTTCACTTCGATGCCGAAGTTGGCTTGGGTGATGCGCACCCAGGTGGGGATGAGGATGGTAGTCTGCCCCTGGCCCTGAATGGCCCAGGTGACGGTGATGGCCAAGGCAGGGGCCAGCATGTTCAGCGCCGTACCGCCTATGGTCTGATCCGCCTTCAAATGGATCGAGGCAAAGGCCAGCAGCAGGGAGAAGAGCGCGCCCGTGGCCCCGGCCACTAAAATGGCCAGCAGCACGCCGGTTTGCGGGTGCGTCGCGCCCCAGCCCGCGGCGTCCAGCGCGCGCAGGAAGAGACAGCTAAAGAGCGCGCCCACCACCATGATGCCCTCGAGGGCTATGTTGACAACGCCGCTGCGCTCGGAAAACATACCGCTCAAAGCGACCAGCAGCAGGGGCACGGTGAAAACGATGGTTGCGCTGAGAATATCGGCCAGTATCTTCATGCTTGCTGCGCCTCCTCTTGCATGGATTCGGCGGGTGAATCCGCCGCCTTGGGTTCCTCATTGACATTGCCGCCTTTGGGCTTAAGCAGCCGCGAGATCAGGCTGCGCATCAGCAGGGCAAAGGCCGCCAGGTAGATGATGGCCGAGATGATGATATCGATGATTTCCTTCACGAACTCGGGCTGCATGGCGTCGCCCCCCACCTGGATATAGGAAATGAACAGGGCGCTGAAAATGGTGCCCAGGGGGTGGGAGGAAGCCAGGAGGGCCGTGGGGATACCGTTGAAGCCCATGGGCAGCAGAGCCTTGACCAGGGTATATTGGGCTGTGCCGCTAAGGTAATAGATGCCGCCGCCGATGCCCGAGAGCGCGCCCGAGATGATCATGGAGAGCACGATGTTGCGCTTGGCGTTGATGCCCGCGTATACGCTGGCGTTGCGGTTGTAGCCGCAGGCCTTGAGCTCGTAGCCGAAGGTGGTTTTTGAAAGGATAATCCAGATCACGATGGCGAAGGCGATGGCGATGAAGATGCTGATGTTCATATAGTTGGAATGCATCAGCTCGTCCAGCCCGGCCTTGGGGATCATACCGCCGGGGTTGGCCTGGGCCAGGGCGGCGGTGCGGTCTTTATTGACAGCGCCCCAGAAATTAGCTAGCATCATCGGCATGTTGTTGAGCGCCAGGTTCACCGAAAAAAGGCCGATCCAGTTGAACATGATGGCGGTGATGACCGCGTTCACGTTGAACTGGGCATTAAAGAAGCCGGGAATCGCGCCCCAGATCGCGCCGCCGAGCATGGCTGCCAAGAGGCCCATATACCAGGGCAGCTGGAACTGGATCACGGTGACCAGGGCGCAGAAAGCGCCCACGGTGTATTGACCGGTCACGCCGATGTTGAACAGGCCCGTTTTAAAGGCGAAGCCCACGCAAAGGCCCGTGAAGATCAGCGGCGCGCTCTGGTAGAGCACCTTGGCCAGCTTATCCAACGAGCTGAAGCCCGCCGTCAGGATCTGGCGGAAACCGTGCATCGCGAAGGGCGCGTTAAAGGCGTAAAGCAGGATTAAACCCACAAGCAGGCCTACGATGATGGAGGCGATGGAAGCTAGGCAGCTGATGAAGCCTGCGCTGTTTAGGAACCCCTGAAGCTTTGTTTTCATGCGACCACCTCCTGATCTGCGGCGTTCTGGCGCTTTGCGCCGGCCATGTAGAGGCCAAGCTCATCCACCGTGGTGGTTTTCGGGTCAAACTCACCCACGATCTCGCCCTCGTACATCACCAGGATGCGGTCGCTCATGTTCATCACCTCATCCAGCTCCAAGGAGATCAACAGTACAGCCTTGCCCGCGTCCCGTTGGGCAACCAACTGCTTATGGATATATTCGATCGCGCCTACGTCCAGGCCGCGCGTGGGCTGCACTGCTACCAGGAGTTCCGGCCCCTTGTCGATCTCCCGGGCGATGATGGCCTTTTGCTGGTTGCCGCCGGACATGCTGCGCGCGCTCGTTACGGCCCCTTGGCCGGAGCGGATATCGTATTGCTTGATGAGGTGGTCGGCATATTTGCGCACCTCTGCCTTGCGTAAAAAGCCATTGTGCTGGAAGGCGGGCTGCCAATAGCGCTGGAGCACCAGGTTTTCTTCGAGGGAATAATCCAATATCAAGCCGTGTTTGTGCCGATCCTCCGGGATGTGGCTCATGCCGAGCTTGCTGCGCTCGCGGATGGGTGCGGCGGTGATATCCTGGCCGCAAAGGGTGATGCGGCCGGCGCTCATCTTTTCAAGGCCCGTGAGGGCTGATACGAATTCGCTCTGGCCGTTGCCCTCGATGCCGGCTAGGCAAACGATCTCGCCCCGGCGCACGCTGAGGGAGACATCCTTGACGGCGTTGTTTTTATGGAGCTTGCTGGGCACGGTGAGGTTGCTGACCTCCAGGATGGATTCGCCCGTGGCCAGATCGCCCTTTTCTATGGCAAAGCTGACTTCGCGGCCCACCATCATGTGGGAAAGCTCCTCCTTGGTGGTATCTTTGATATCCACCGTGCCGATGCACTTTCCCTTGCGAAGAACCGTACACCGATCCGCCACGGCCATGATCTCGTTGAGCTTATGGGTGATGAAGAGGATGGATTTGCCCTCCTTGGTGAAGGAACGCATGATGGCCATCAGCTCGTCGATCTCCTGGGGGGTGAGCACGGCTGTGGGTTCGTCAAAAATGAGGATGTCGTTATCCCGGTAGAGCATTTTGAGGATCTCGACCCTTTGCTGCATGCCTACAGAGATATCCTCGATCAGCGCGTCCGGATCCACCTTGAGGCCGTAGCGCTCGGAAAGGGCCAGCACCTTTTGCCTGGCTTCCCTTTTTTGCAAAAAGCCCATTTTATTGGGCTCTACGCCCAATATGATATTATCCAGCACGGTAAAGACCTCCACCAGCTTGAAATGCTGGTGTACCATGCCGATGTTGAGGGCGTTAGCGTCGTTCGGGTCTTTGATGTGAACGACCTGCCCGTTTTTTTTGATAATGCCGGCTTCGGGCTGATAAAGGCCGAACAGCACGCTCATCAGCGTAGACTTGCCCGCGCCGTTTTCGCCCAGCAAGGCGTGGACTTCGCCCTGCTTAAGCTGCAGGGTGATATCGTCGTTGGCCTTGATGCCTGGGAACTCCTTGGTAATATTCAACATTTCGATGACGTATTCGTTCATATGTAATCCCCTTTGGTAAAGAAATGAGGCTTGGGACCGCCCAAGGGAGGATACCTCTATCGTTACATTATATTATAAATGATAGAATGCAAAACTGAATTAAAAATAAGAAAAAATGGGGCCGGGCTAAAGCCCAGCCCCATAGGTTGCCCAAGAAGGGTGTGGAGCTTAGTTCTGGTAATCCACGGCGATATCCGCGGCGGGCGGGTTGGCGATATCACTGGAAATGGCCACGGAGCCATCCTTCACCTTGGCGAACAGCTCGTTATACTGATCGACGGTGTAGTTGGCCAAACGCCAGGAGCCTTCGGCGGTGGGCAGGCCCACGCAATCCTGGGCGGCGCCCAGCTTGAGCTCGGTGCCGGCATACTCGGCGGGCCAGGTGCCGCCGTTGTCGAAGAGGGCGGTCAGCGCCACGACTACGGACTGCTTGAGCTCCTTCATGGCGGAGGTGATGATCAGCTCGGATTCCGCGCTCTGGTCAACGTCCACGCCGATGACTTTGGCCTTGGCTTCTTCAGCGGCGCCCACGGCGGAGAGGTAGATGCCGCCGCCGCAAGCGAAGACGACCTCGGTGCCCTCGGTGTACCAGCCGCTCATCTTGGTCTTGATATCATCGGAGGGGGCGAAGGAATCGCAGTACCAATACTTGATCTGGATATCTTTCACATTGCCCATTTCCTTGGCCGCGTCGTTCGCGCCCTGCACGAAGCCGTAGCCATAGCGAACCACCGCGGGAACGGCCATGCCGCCCAGGAAGCCCAGCTTGGTGTAGCCTTCCTTCACGGCTGCATAACCGGCAAAGTAACCGGCCTGCTCTTCCTGATAGGTGATGAGGGAGGTGTTGGCAGTGGGTTCGGGCACATCGCCCAGGCCCAGGTCAAGGCCCAGCAGCATCACTTCGGGATACTCGGCCTGAACAGCCTGCACGGCCGCGCCGAAGAGGTAACCGGGCATCACAACGGCCTTGGCGCCCTTGTCGATGGCGGTTTTGATGGATTCGATGCGGGCCTCGTCGCTATCCTCGGAGGGACGATAGTAGCTGTAGGTCTTGCCATTGGCTTCGGCATAGGCCACAACGCCTTCCCAGGCGCCCTGGTTGAAGGACTTGTCGTCGATGTTGCCGACGTCGGTGACCAGCGCGATTTCATAGGTGCCTTCAGCGGCTGCGGGCTCAGCGGGCGCTGCGGGTTCGGCTGCGGGGGTGGAGGGTTCGGCGGGTGCGGCAGGCTCAGCCGCGGGCTCGGCCGCAGGCGCGCCACAAGCTGCCATGGATAGGGCGAAGACAACCGCCAGGAAAATCGCTAGAAATTTCTTCATATCTTTCCTCCTTATTTTTGCCGCGATATACGCGACATAGTACATGATAAATTATAGCAAAGATTCCATAGTATTTCAAACCGTTTTTGCGTTTGCCTCAAAATATAGTTGGGCGGGCAAAAAAATATTGTACAACGCGGGAAAAATGATACAATGGTTAAAATGGATATCTATGGGCGGGATGTGGAATGTTCGGTTATATCGGTCCCTGCCGGGATGAATTGAAGATTCGCGAGGAGGCGGAATACAAGGCCTGGTATTGCGGCCTGTGCAAGTGCATCGGCGGCCGCTATGGTCAGGGTGCACGTCTAGCCCTGAGCTATGATTGCACCTTCGTGGCCCTCCTGCTCGCAGGCGCGGCAGGTGAGGGTGCTACCTGCCTGGCCCGCTGCCCCTTCCATCCCTTCAAAAAGCGGATCATGGCCCTAAACGGCCCCTCTGTGTCCTTTGCGGCGGATCTGGATATCCTCCTAGCCTGGTATAAGCTGGCCGATGATTGGCGCGATGAGCGCAAGCTCGGCGCGCCCCTGGGTCATCTGGCCCTGGCTGGCCCGGCCCGCCGGGCGCAAGTGCGCGCGCCAGAGCTTGACGGGGCCATCCGCATGGGCATCGCGGAGCTGACCCGGCTTGAAAAAGAGGGCTGCAAGGAACTGGACGCGCCGGCGGACGCTTTTGCCCGCCTGATGCGCGCCGTGGGGGAGCAAGCGCCCCTGCCCGAAGGCTCGGCCCGTCGGGTCGTGCCGCAAGTCCTCTACCACATGGGCCGCTGGGTCTATTTGATGGATGCCTGGGACGATCGGGCCAAGGACGCCAAGCGCGGGGCCTACAACGCCTTCCTTGCCGCGGCGGCGGGGGAGGAGCGGGCGCGCTTCCTGCTGGCCCTTTCACAAAACGAGGCCTTGGGTGCTTACGAGCTATTGGATATCGAAACGCACAAGGGCCTGCTGGATAACATTTTATACGAAGGCTGCGCGGCTAGGATGCGCGGCGTATTGGAGGCCAAGGATGAATAATCCCTATAAGGTGCTGGGGGTGAGCGAGAACGCCACGACGGAGGAGATCCGCGCGGCCTATTTGCAGCTGGTTAAGAAATACCACCCGGATCGCTATACAGATCCGGCCCTGCGGGAGGTCGCCAATGAAAAGCTGGTGGAGATCAACGAAGCCTACGAGCTGCTCACCAAAAAAGGTGGCGGCACGGCCAGCCGGGGCCCTAACGGCTACGGCTACGGCGGCTACAGCGGCGGTGGTAGCTCCTACGCCGGCCCCAACGCTGCTGAATTCGCCCGCGCCCGGGCCTTCCTCGGCCAGAACAACCTCCAGGCCGCCAAGGCCGTGCTGGACGCAATCACCGTACGCAACGCGGAGTGGTATTATCTTTACGGCATCATCTACCTGCGCCAGGGCTGGTACGACAAGGCCAACGAATACCTCACCATCGCCTATCAGCAGGAGCCTGGCAACGCCGAATACGCCAGCGCCTACAATACCATCCGCAGCACCGGCAACCCCTATACCCGCCCGGCCGGCGGCTACCAGGCCAACTGTGGCGGCTGCGACCTGTGCGCCAGCGCCCTGTGCTTCAGCAGCTTCGGCGTGCCGTGTTGCTGCTGGTGCTAGGTCAAAAAGTGGTTATAGCCACTTTTTTGAGTTTATAGGGTTTGCTTGCGCCTTTGGCACGGCCAGCAAACCCCGCGGAGAAAGCCTTGGCAACCAAGACTTTCCGCTCTCGGCATACACGCTGTCGCTCACGATTACATCCCGGGGCCTGCGGCTCCCCCCCAAGGGCTTTTTTGACAGCCTGAAATGATCCTGCGGGATGATTTGCATCTCTTGTTGCTTATTCCTGTTTTTGTGCAGCATTACTCGTTCCTCCTGCTTTTTCTCTCTATATATAGATTCGTAGGTTCGACGTCCACCTCCTTTTCCTTTTGATATTATAAGATAATTTGACCGTTGACGGACTTTGTCAACGGTCAAGGGTATGGTGCCGACAATCCGGCGGCCAATAGGCAGGGTGCATAAAGAAGCTGCGAGGAAATTAATAAAAGCAAGATAGACAGCGAACAGATAGTAAATGTATATTAATAAGCCAATTATCATAAATAAGCAACTTAAAAAAGTAAAAACATCTTGACATTCTGCGCGTCAAGAAGTATGCTGCGAATGTAAAATACTTTTGACATTAAGGGGGCTCATTTATGAGGAAAATGGACGAGATGGAATTAAAGATAAACCAAGAAGGAATAAAATGGAGTTGGTTTTTTGTGGTATTATCTCTCTTTATATGGGGGGGATATAACTACGTAAAAACACAAGAAATGTCACTTCCAATGATTTTATTCCTGCTGCAGTTTTTGGTCTATTTCTTTGTTACCAGTGCCGCAAAATTGAAAGTAGACGATGCCAGCGGGAAAAATCAAATCCTAATTTCTTTAGGTGTAATGCTTCTGCTCATTGTATTTGGCGTAATTCTGTATTTTACTACCGGTCTTTGAGAATTATGAAAAATAGCATAAGAGAGCTACGCAAAGAAAAAAATTATAGGCAGGAAGATTTAGCTACAGCGTTGCGTGTCACGCGCCAGACCATAAATGCGATTGAAAATGATAAATATGACCCTACTCTGCTATTAGCCTTTAAGCTAGCAAATATACTGGGAACGACAGTAGACAAACTTTTTACACCGGACCTAACAATGCAAAAATAAAACTGTCTTACGGTATATAATAATGCTCCCCTGACGAAGCCGGGGGAGCATTATAAAGCGAAATATGTCGCGCGGCGTATTATATATAATATGAAGCAAAAACGGCCGCTCGGGCCATTGCCAGGGTTGGGCGGCTTGTGGTAAGCTAGGATGCAGCAGCATATGACAAACCAAGAAGCGAGGTAATATTTTATATGCGTTTGCACCCGGCTGTGCTGGCGCTCCAAGAGGAGGCCGTCGAACTCCGCCAAGCCCTGCATAGGATCCCGGAACTGGGCTTTGAAGTCTTTGAGACCCATGCCTTTGTGCTGCGCGCCCTCTCTAAGGCCAGGCCGGATCGGGTGGATATCTTGGCAGGCACGGGGATCAAGGCCGTATATATGGTCCCCGGCGCGCGGGAGACCATCGCCCTTAGGGCGGATATGGACGGCATCCCCACCACCGAGCTGACCGGTATGGCCTATGCCTCTACCCACGAAGGCAGCATGCACGGCTGCGGGCACGACGGCCACATGACCATGCTGCTGCTGGCGGCGCAGCTGATCCACCAAAACCGGGATAAGCTCAAATACAACGTGGTGCTGCTCTTCCAACCCGCAGAGGAGGGTAAGGGCGGCGCGCGCAATATGATCGCCGAGGGCACTTTGGAGAACCCGCGTGTGGATCGCATTTACGGCCTGCACCTTTGGCCCGATGTTGCGCCGGGCAAGCTGGGGGTGCGCTGGGGCCCGATGATGGCGCAGACCTGCGAATTCGATATGCTGGTCCACGGCAAGAGCGCCCACGGGGCCAGCCCGCAGATGGGCGTGGACGCCATCGTTTGCGCTGCGGCTCTCATTACCCTGCTGCAAACGGCAATCACCCGCAATGTAGATCCCCATCAGGATACGCTGCTGACCATCGGCAAGATCCGCGGCGGCGTAGCGCATAACGTTATTGCCGACGAGGTGACCCTGAGCGGCACGCTTCGCGTATTCAGCCCAGCCGTGTTCGAGCAGCTGCGGGCACGCATCATGGCCATGATCAAGGGCCTCGCCGTGGCCACGGGTGCGGAATTCGAATTTCGGGAGCTGATGCACTACCCCTGTGTGAATAACCCCCGGCCCTTGGTGGAGGATTTCTATACATACCTTGACGATATGGCCGACGTGGAGCTGGTGGAACCGGTGATGGCGGCAGAGGATTTTGCCTACTACCAGCAGCACATCCCCGGCCTGTTCGTATTCCTCGGTGTGCAGGGCGGCAGGAACACCCAGCCCCTGCACAACTGCCGCTTCGATTTCGACGAGGAGAACCTGCTGCCGGGCGTGGAGCTATACGGCCGCCTGCTGGGCATTTTTCATAAAAACGATTGATACGTTACACGGGGGGGTGAAACGCAAAATGAAGGAAAACACGAAGTTTATCCTGCGGGTAACATGCATCCATGTGGCAACCTATATCCTTTGCGGGATAATATTCTCGGTTTTGTTCAATTATAATGAGCTGTTTCAGCTTGGGAACACCAAGTATTTTATGCGGCCTCTTGACAGCGCCTCCAGTTTATTGGGCCCTGTGTTTCAAATTGCGCGAGGGATTCTTTTCGGCTTTGTTTTGCTGCTGCTCAAAGAAAGCGTGATCGAAACGAAGCGTGGCTGGCTAAAGCTGTGGGCCATCATTGCCGTAATCGGCATATTCAATACGCCGGGCCCCGCGCCTGGTTCCATCGAGGGGATCATCTATACGCAGCTGCCTATGGAGCTTCATATAAAGGGCGCGCCCGAGATCCTAGCTCAAACCCTGCTGTTTTCTTATTTCGTGGCAACCCCCGTGAAGCTCAAAGATACGCGCTTTATCGAGAGAAACAAAACCCCGCTTATTTGTGCTGTTTTAACCGGGATCATGTATTCGATCTTCGGTATTATTACCGCCCTTATTCTTAACGTGGACGTGGCGGTAGGAACGACGGACGCCGTGGCGTTTATCATCATGTTCGCCGCTGTCCTATCCGTTTATTTTGCCTCTAAATGGTATCAGGAAACGGAGCACCGGCGGAAGCATATCATTTTTATAATATCATGCTATATTATGCTTGCCGTCGTTCCGACTATATACAATTATTTAACGGATTCCGCATTTGCATCCTGGATTAGCTTGGCGATCAATATTGTTCCCGTTATGATACTATTCGCCATAAATTACAGCGCCGACGTGCGCCGCGATAATGCAGCGAAATGAACAAAAAAAGCAAAAATAGCGCAGAATGGATCCCGCCGTTTGCTGTTAAGCTTTTCCATCTCACCGCCTTGTAAACGGGCGGTTTTTCTTTTACGAATATACATCCGCTCACACATGGCGGGGGCGCTTCATATTATGCATTAACCATGCGCCCCTAGGCGCGAGAAAGGAATATTACCTGGTATGAGCATGTATATGAACCAGAACAACAGCCATGTGCGGCCGGCGCCAAGGGGCGCGCGTGGCGGAG
>DHOI01000015.1:14300-14698 GCA_002409725.1 Christensenella sp. UBA5394 | reverse complement strand
GGTACGCACCCGCCGTAACCGTCGGCGGAGCTGTGCCCAGCGCCGTTCTGTCTGTCGCCGCTGCCGCTACACCCATCGAAGCGGGTAAGGCTGCGGAAGCTATGGCAATGCCCGTCGCGGAAGGGGGCCCGCAGGCGGCCGCGCAGGCCGCTGATGCTCGGGCCAAACATTTTTGCGGCGATCCCTGTAAGCGCAGCGTAGCCTTTTGCGAAACCTTCACCCTGCATGAATCCTTCGACGCTTGCGGCATCAATCCCGATAGCGCCCGCATTGCCTATGATACCAGCCTCCTTGGCTATTCGGTAGAGTCCCTTACCATGCCCGTCATGCTGCCCTGCGGCTGCCAGTGCGAGGTGCCTGTGCAGCGCCTTACCCTTACCGGCGCGATTCCGTATCTG
>DHOI01000015.1:13830-14129 GCA_002409725.1 Christensenella sp. UBA5394 | reverse complement strand
TCAGCGTAGGCACCGTAAGCTCCACCTGCGGCGGCGAGGTGCCGGTCTGCGTGCAGGGCAGCGCCGCGGTGGATGAAGTGGTGCGCTACATCTGTGGCGACGAGGATCCAGAGATGGATGACTTCAGCTGTGATAATGTGAAGTACTGCCTGTTTGTATCCGCTGAGCCCTGTGGCTGCAGCGATAAGACCAACATTACCTTCTGCGGCCGCTTCATTTTCCAAGATTTCGTGGAGGAAGCATAGGGGATTGGATGCGATAAAACTTAGTAAATTCAAAAAAGCGGCATGCCGCTTTTT
>DHOI01000015.1:2666-13642 GCA_002409725.1 Christensenella sp. UBA5394 | reverse complement strand
AAAAAAGCGGCATGCCGCTTTTTTGCCATATAAAAATGCCCGCCCCAAGATAATCAAAGGACGGACAAATATAAACACAAGATGCTGGGGTGCGTTGCGCTGGGCCAGCTTAGGCCCGCATACCTCCACTTTAGAAAAGAATATGGCCATTATATGTCGAAACAGCGAATCTGTCAACTATTGCTAATACAATAACGCACATCCGTTCTCGCAGAGCCCGTGGCAAATTTTACAGCGGAACATCCGGGGCCGGCTTCGGTATACTAAACCAGGTGAACACCGGATGGCTCCGGCGCATATCCTGCAAAAGGCGGGTATGGAAAAGGAGCGGTCGGCTCCCAAAGGAGAAGGAGAGGCTATGATGCGTTTGTGCTCTGTGGGCACGCTGGAATATAACGCGGATATCGGCAGGCTTGCCCTGCGCAGGCTGTCGGCGGAATACCCGCAGGATGCGGGCATAGAAAAAAGGCTAAAAGCGCAAAGAGATCAGGCCGCCTTCGAGCTAAAGGAGGAGGGAGACCTGGAGCGATGGTGCAGGGCCGTGCGTGGGCTGCTGATCAGGGATATCTCCCACTTTGAGCTGGCCCGCATGGTCAACGAGCTGCCGCTCGCGCTGGAGGAGAAGCGGCGGGTGCTGCCCGAGGCGGTGAAGCTTGCCCGCGCGGGCGGGGAGCAGGCCGGGGTCGACACGATCCTGCGGGAACTATTATCCTTTTATGCGCAAGAAGATCATTTGAACCTGGAGGGCTTCATGCGCTTTCGCATGCAGGAGACGCTGCGGGATTGGGAGATCTGTGTGATGCGGGCTGCGGAGGAGCTGCTCCTGGAGGCGGAATACTGGGAGCTGATGCAGGTGCTGGCCGCCTTTGTGCAGCTTAGGCCGCCGCAGGTGCGGGATGTATACATCATCCTCAACCCGGATGGCAGCTGTACCCTGACGGACGACCAGGACAGCCGCATTGATTACGACCGCTGCACGGGCGACGGTGTGATGAGCGTGCTGGTAGGGCTTTCGCCGGAGCGCATTACCATTTACGACCTTTCGGGCGGGGCCGGCGCAGATCTGGCGGAAACGCTGGTGCGTGTGTTTGAAGACCGTGTGCGGGTCTTCAAATAAAAAAGAGCGCAATGGCGCTCATCTTTCTAAACGGCTGCGAAGTGCTTTGAGGCTCTCGTCCATGCGCTCGAGCATGGCGAAGGCCTCGCTGCGTTCATCTGGCGTGAAGCTTTCCAGCATAGTGGCGTAGAACATATCGTAATCGATGGAGCACCAGCGTACGTATTCCTCGCCCTTGGGGGTGAGGTAGATGCGGATGCAGCGGGTGTCCTTTTTATCCCGGGCGCGCTTGATGAAGCCGCCGCTTTCCAGCCGGCGCACCGAAATGCCGGCCGAGGCCTTGCCCACGCCCAGATAGCCCGCCAGCTCATTTTGCGTAGGCCGGTTCAGCGCCTTGAGGGCGAACAGCACCTGGGGCTGGCCTGGGTAAAGGCCGTATTTGCCCAGCGTAAGCTGCATGCAGATGGTATATGTATGGGCAAGATCGTGAAAGGCGCGGCCGATATCCCCCGCTGTGTGCTCCCGCTTTTGCCGCCTGGCTTCCATTGCAGCGCCCCTCCCTTTGCCTGATGCTTCTATGATAGCGAAGCGGATGTGCAGCCGTCAATCGCGGATAATTATGCCAACATACGAGTTGCGTCGCATTTTGCCGCGGGCGGGGAACTTTAGCGCATAAGCTTATTGCGCGCGAGGAATTGTCAGCCCCGGGGATTTATGATATAATTCGCATGGTTCTTGATAAAATTGCGGGAATGTTCCCGTTTGATTTTTATTTAGGGGGATTAAGCTTTTATGATGGAACCCGCCATGATCCTACGCCGCATGGAAGAGCAGCTGCGCAGCGATTACCAAATCGACCTGTGCGAGGCGAATACCTGGCAGCTGCACAAGGCCCTGGCCGGCGCGGTGATGTATAGCATTTCCGAGGATTGGCGGCAGGCGCGCAAGAACCATACCATGGTGCGCCGGGCCTATTATTTTAGCGCGGAATACCTCATGGGCCGTATGGTGTTCAATAATTTATACTGCCTGGATATTTTGCAGCAGATACGCGCCCTGCTGCGGGCCAAAGGCGCGGATCTATCCGCCATGGAAGATATTGAAGACGCGGCTTTGGGCAATGGCGGCCTGGGCCGCCTGGCCGCCTGCTTTTTGGATAGCGCTGCCACGATGGATCTGCCGCTGGACGGCTACGGCCTGCGCTACAAATTCGGCCTCTTCAAGCAGAGCTTCCAGGATGGCTACCAGGTCGAGAAGGCGGACGACTGGCTGCGGCAGGGCGATCCCTGGTCCCGCAGGCGGGATGATAAAACCGTGGAGGTGGTCTTTGCCGATCAAAAGGTGCTGGCTGTGCCCTATGATATGCCCATCATCGGCTACGGTACTAAAAACATCGGCACGCTACGCCTTTGGCAGAGCGAATCGACCGAAGCCTTCGATTTCGCTCTCTTCAACGAGCAGGAGTACGACCTGGCCGTGCGCGATAAAAATAAGGTAGATGATATCACTCGCGTGCTCTACCCCAACGACAGCACCTATGAGGGCAAGCGGCTACGCCTTAAACAACAGTATTTCCTATCAAGCGCTAGTTTGCAGGATATCATCCGGCGCTATAAGCGGGTGCGGGGGGCGGATATGGGCGGCTTCGCGGCCCATTGCGCCATCCAGCTCAACGATACGCACCCCACCATTTCCATCCCGGAGCTAACCCGCCTTTTGATGAAGGAGGGCCTCGATTTTGACGCGGCCTTCGACATTACCAGGCAAACCTTCAATTATACCAACCACACCCTGATGAGCGAGGCCCTGGAAAAGTGGGATTATGAGCTGCTCCGCTCCGTGGTGCCCGAGATCACCGAGCTGATCAGCCGCATCAACGATAAAATGAACGCCGAGCTGCGCGCCCTGGGCGCGCCGGAGGAGCGCGTCGCCCACATGCAGATAGCGGACGGCGGGCAGGTTCATATGGCGCGCCTGGCCGTTTATGGAAGCACTTATGTAAACGGCGTGGCCCAGATCCATAGCGAGCTGATCAAGCGCGAGCTTTTGCCGGATTGGTACGCCATGTTCCCGGAAAAATTCTGCAACAAGACCAATGGCATCACCCAGCGCCGCTGGTTGGGCCTTTGCAACCCCGAGCTTGCCGACCTCATCGCAGACCGCCTGGGCTCGCGGGATTTCCTTTTGAACCTCGACCTCTTACAGGGTATCAAGCGCCATCTCGACGACGCCACCCTGGCCCGCTTTAACGCCGTGAAGCAACAAAAGAAGAACCAGCTCGCGGCCATCATCCGTGAGAAGGAGGGGGGGGCCATCCCGCCAAGCTTCCTTTTCGATATCCAGGTGAAGCGTATGCACGAATACAAGCGACAGCTGCTCAACGCGCTCTCCATTGTGGATATCTATTATTCGCTCAAAGACGGCAGCCTGCAAAACTTCACGCCCACGGCCTTCATCTTCGGCGCCAAGGCTGCGCCTGGTTATGCCCGGGCAAAAAGCATCATCAAGTATATCAACGAGGTTGCCAAGCTGGTTAACAACGACTCGGCCGTGCAGGATAAGCTGCGCGTAGTCTTCGTGCAGAATTACAATTGTTCCTACGCCGAGCATATCATCCCGGCCGCGGATGTTTCCGAGCAGATCTCCCCTGCCGGCACAGAAGCCAGCGGCACGGGCAACATGAAGTTCATGCTAAACGGCGCGGTTACCCTGGGCACCTACGACGGGGCCAATATTGAAATCGTAGCCGAGGCGGGAGAGGAAAACAACTACGTTTTCGGCGCGCGGGTGGAGGATATTGCCGCCATTCGCGATTCCTACAATCCCCGCGAGATCTATGAGCGCGAGCCGCGCGTGCGCCGGGCGCTGGATACCCTGGTCAACGGCACGGTGAGCGACGGGGGCAGCGGCACGTTCCGCGAGATATACGAATCCATCCTCAACGGCGCGAGCTGGCACAAGCCGGATCATTATTACCACCTGCTGGATTTCCTGCCTTATGTGGAGGCAAAGCTTCGGGCCAATCGCGATTATCAGGACCGCATGGCCTTTGGCCGCAAGTGCCTGATGAACGTGGCCAGCGCTGGCAAATTCTCCAGCGACCGTACCATCCGTGAATATGCCGGCGAGCTTTGGCACATCGAGCCCATCGAGTGATACTATTAAGTGATGCTGGTGACAAGGCGGCCTACAGGCATGTAGGCTGCTCAGACTGTTAAAAAAGGCCTAAGGGGTTCGGGGGCCACAGCCCCCGGAGGTTTTATTCGCCGCCAGCGACAGGCGCGGTGGCGGCGAAAAGCCTTGTGTAGCAAGGGTTCCCCTGCAGGGTTTGCTGGCCGTGCCCACAGGCACAAGCAAACCCTGTAATCTCAAAAAAGTGGCTATAGCCACTTTTTTGATACGCTGGGCGGCCTACTGGAATGTAGGCCGCTTTTATTGTATAATGCAGCCATGAACCAAGCGATCGAAGAAAAACTGAAGCTTCTGCCGGATGCGCCGGGCGTATACCGCATGTACGACGCCGCCGGGGAGGTCATTTACGTTGGCAAGGCGGTGAACCTCAAAAACCGCGTGCGCCAATATTTTCAGCATGGGCCTAAGCAAGCCAAGGTGGCGGCCATGGTGAGCCATATCGAGGATTTTGAGTATATCCTCACTGCCAATGAGACCGAGGCCCTCACGCTCGAGAGCAACCTCATCAAGTCTCTGAAGCCCCGCTATAACATCCTGCTCAAGGATGATAAACACTTCCCTTATGTGCGGCTGGATATCCGTCAGGATTTTCCCCGCTTCGAGGTGGTGCGGCGGGTGCAGAAGGATGGGGCGCGCTATTTCGGCCCCTACCTTTCTGCCATCGCCCTAAGGGATTCGCTCAATATGATACGTGACGCCTTCCCGGTGCGGCACTGCAAAAAGGACTTGGCCAAGGCCATTGCCCGGGGCGAGCGGCCCTGCCTGATGTATCACCTGGGCAAATGCTGCGCACCCTGCTCGGGCAAGGTGAGCCGGGAGGAATACCACGCCCTGCTCGATAGCGTTTGCCGCTTCTTGGAGGGCCATACGGAGCCGATTATCGCCCGATTGAAGGCGGATATGGAGCAGGCCGCGGAAGCGATGGAATACGAGCGCGCAGCCCAGATACGCGATAAGATCGCCGCCGTGGAGGGCCTGGGGGAAAAGCAGCAGGCCATCTCCACGGCCGTGGCCATGCGGGATGTATTTGCCCTTGCGCGGGATGAGCAGGACGCGGTGGTCTTTGCACTGTTCGTGCGCGGCGGCAAGATCGTGGGTACGGAGCGGCTGCGCATGGCTTGCGGGGAGGAGAGCGGCCCCGAGGTAATGGCCAACTTCTTAAAGCAATATTATGCCGACGATGTGCCCATCCCGCCCGAGGTGGTGGTGCATGAGCTGCCTGAGGAAGCCGAAGCCATCGAGGCCTGGCTCACGAAGATCCGGGGCCGCAGGGCGGCGCTGATTTGCCCGCAGCGGGGGGAAAAGCGCAGGCAGGCGGAGATGGCCTATGAGAACGGGCTGGACGCGATCAAGAAGGCCCGGGAGCTGGAGCATCGCGCCTGGGAAAAGGGCGAGGGGGCTTTGGCCGCCCTCTGCGGGGCCATCGGCCTGGAGGTGCTGCCCGTACGCATGGAATGCTACGACAATTCACACATCCGGGGCCGGGATACGGTATCCGGTATGGTGGTTTTCCTCAATGGCCAGCCCGCGCCCAAGGAATACCGCCGCTTCCGCATAAAAGAAGAAGCTGGCGGAAACGACCTCGTTGCCATGCGGGAAGTGCTGACGCGGCGCTTTAGCAAGGCGCAGGAGGGGGATTCCAAGTTCGCCCAGCTACCTGACCTGCTGGTGGTGGATGGCGGCAAAGAGCAGCTCCAAGTGGCCTTGGAGGTGCTGGCGGAATTCGGATTAGAGATACCGGCCATCGGCCTTGCCGAGCGCACGGAGACCATTTTGCTGCCGGGCGTGGAGGAGCCGCTAGCCCTTTCGCGGCGCGATCCGGCCCTGCACCTATTGCAGCGTATCCGCGACGAAGCGCATAGGTTTGCCATCACTTACCACAGGAGCCTGCGTGCCCGCAACGCCTTGATGAGCGAGCTGGATGCCATTGAGGGCATCGGCCCCAAACGCAAGCGGGCCTTGTTTGAGCATTTTATCACCCTGGAGGCTATCAAACAGGCGGATGCTGCGGCCCTGGCCGCCGCACCCGGCATGAACCGGCCGGCGGCGGAGAAAGTATATGCGCATTTCCATATGGAAAATCCCGGGGATGCATGATATATTGGATACATTGCGATCGACCATGAAAGGATTTTTATAGACCGGAAATGTACAAACTATTGGTTCTCGACATCGACGACACCCTCACCACAGCAGCCTCGCGGGAGATACCGGCCCGCAACCTCGCCGCCATTCGCCGGGCGCAACAAGCGGGTATCCATACAACGGTAGCTACGGGCCGGGGCTATCTCGGCGCGTCCTATATATGGCGGAAACTGGGTATACAAGGCCCCGTGATCAACTACGGCGGCGCGCTCGTGATGGATACGCGCACGGATAAGGCCATCCACACCACCGAAGTGCCGCCCGACCTGGTCGCGGAGGTATTCGAGCTGGCTGCGGAAGCGAATCTGCACGTCCACCTCTACCAGGGGGATACTGTAGTTTATGAAAAGGAAAGCGTGCAAGGCGAGGCGTACGCCAACAAGCTGGGTCTGCCCCATTTGGTGGATCCGGAGATCCGCCACAAGTCTTGGCATAACGTGCCCAAGGTGCTGATCGTGACCGATGATGATCGGGCCAAGAGCATGATCCCCGACCTGCAAAAGCAGTATGCAGGCAGGCTCAAGGTATCGGGCTCCAGCCCAGGCTTCATCGAATTCAACAACCCCGCAGCCCATAAGGGCAGCGCGACCGCTTTCGTGGCTGAATACCTCGGCTTCACCCAGGCCGAGACCGTGGCCGTGGGGGATAATTCGCTGGATCTCGAGATGATTCGCTGGGCTGGGCTGGGTTGCGCCGTGGGTAATGCGGAGCCGGAGATACGGGCGGCGGCGGATCTTATCTTGCCGCCCTGTGAGGATATGGCTGTGGAATACCTGATCGACAACGTGCTTTTGAAGGGATAAGGGCATGAGCATTTGCGTACGGGCCGAGGAGCTGGCCCGGGAATTGGAGATGGATATCCTGGAGCCGGGGAAGGGCACGATCTGCTTCCATTCGCCGGAAATCAGCCGGCCAGGCCTGCAGCTCACGGGCTTTTACGATCACTTCGACCCCCACCGGGTGCAGGTGATCGGCAATGCGGAGATGTATTATCTTTACAGCCTGAAAGAGGATTCGCTGCGCGAGCGCATAGGCCGCTTTTTGGAAACGGAGATCCCCTGCGTAGTCTGCGCCCGGGGCAAAACGCCGCCGGATATCGTGCTCGCCTGTGCGCGCGAGAAGAAAGTGGCCTTTTTCCGTACCCATCTCAATACCGACCAGGCGGGCCACGCGCTCAACAGCTTTATCGCGGCGCGGCTCTCCCGCCAGGTGCTCACCCACGGCGTGCTGATGGATATCTTCGGCGTTGGGGTGCTGCTTCGGGGCGAGAGCGGCGTGGGCAAGAGTGAAACGGCTCTGGAGCTGATCCGCGCGGGCCAGCGCTTGGTTGCGGACGATGTGGTGGAGGTGAGCCGCATTGGGGATAAGCTGGTGGGCCGCGCGCCGGAGCGCATCCGCCACTTTATGGAGGTGCGGGGCATCGGCATTGTGGATGTGCGCTACCTTTACGGCGTAGGCGCAGTGCTGCCCGAAAAGGAGATCGACCTGGTGATCGACCTCAAGAACTACGATGATAAAGATCAATACTTCCGCCTGGGGCCGGAGCAGGAGCGCAAGGTGGATATTCTGGGCATACCCCTGCCCAATACGGTGATCCCGGTGAGCCCGGGGCGCAATCTGGCCATTGTAGTGGAGGTGGCTGCACGCAATTTCCGCCTCAAGCGGATGGGGTATGATACGGCCGCGCAATTCGATTCCAGCTTCCTTCGGGGAGATGAGCAAAGGAGCAAGTAGGGTTTATGTACCGGATCGGCGTTGACATCGGCGGCACCAACATCGCATTGGGCCTGCTGGATGAAGAACTGGAGCTTAAAGATAGCAGTAGTATTCCCTTTCAACGGGGCGGGGAGCGGGTGGCCGCCCGCATCGCGGAGCAGGTGCGCTTGATGCTGGAAAAGGCCGGGGCAGGCGTAGAGGATCTTTCCTGCATCGGCGTGGCCGTGCCCGGCAGCATCGACCCGGCCGGCGAGACGGTAATCCATGCTTATAACCTGGATTTTCATAACGAACCTCTACGCATGCGCATACAGGCGTTTTTCCCCGGCGTGCCTGTGGCCCTGGCCAACGATGCGGACGCGGCCGTGCTGGCCGAGCTTTATAAGGGCGCTTTGCAGGGCTGCAAAACCGCCGGGCTCTATACCCTGGGTACCGGCATCGGAGGCGGCTTTATCATCGGCGGCCGCCTGTTCCGCGGCGGCCGGGGCAATGGTATCGAGCCGGGGCACGTGGTGTTGGTGGATGGCGGGGAGATGTGCACTTGCGGGCTGGCGGGCTGCGTGGAGAGCTATTGCTCTGCCACGGCCCTCATCCGTCAGGCCGGCCGCGCCATGACCGCCCATCCTGAAAGCCTGCTGCATCAAAAAACGGCGGGTAACCCCGCATCCATGACGGCCAAGCTGGCCATCGACTGCGCCAAAGCCGGGGATGAAACCGCCCTTACCGTATTTCGGACGTATGTGGGCTATTTGGGCTCCGCCATCGCCTCCGTGATGAACATGCTGGATATGGAGGTCGTCGCCATTGGCGGCGGCGTGAGCGGGGCGGGGGATTTCCTCTTTGAGCCGCTTAGGCTGGATGTGGACGCCAAGTGCTTCTTCAAAAACCATGGCAGCGTGGTGCCCGCCCAAATGGGCAACGCGGCCGGCATAGTGGGCGCGGCCATGCTTTATCATAACGCCTGCAACGGCTAAGCGCATAAATAGCCCGCAATGACGCCGGATCTGCGAAAGCTGTCTTATTTCCGGACAACGCCTCGTTTTTTCAATGGCGTATATTCTTAAGAAAATGGCCCTGTGCGGCCATTTTTTTAATGCAAAGAAACCGTTCATAAAGGCATGGGTTCTGTAAAAAAGTTATAAGTCTCGTTGACAATGTGAAAAAATGGTGATATTATCATTAAAAATTATCGGGATCAGCTCAGCGAACGCTAATTTTCTTAACATTCTTTCAAGGAAAGCCAAATCTTACCAGAATAAGAAAGGGGGGGTAGGCAAAAACTGGATATGCATACTGGTTTATGCCTTACGCAATTATCCATTATTTTAAGGAGGTAATTACACCACATGCTCGATATCATTGGATTTTTAAACGACAACATTATTTGGGGCATTCCAATGCTCATACTGATGATCGGCACGGGACTCTACCTCACTGTGGTAACCAAAGGCGTTATTTTCCGTCATTTCGGAATCCTGATGAAATATACCACCGCCACCCTCTTCAAAAAGCAGGACCCTGCTGAGCAAGAGGAGGGCGCGATCACACCCTTCCAGGCCGTGTGTACAGCCCTTTCCGCCACCGTGGGCACGGGCAACATCGTGGGCGTGGCGCTGGCCATCGCCGTTGGCGGCCCGGGCGCTATGTTCTGGCTGTGGATCTCCGCCCTGGTGGGCATGGTCACCAAGTATGCAGAGTGTATGCTGGCCGTTGCTTATCGCGATAAGAACAGCAAGGGCGAAATCATCGGCGGCCCCATGCAGTATATCACCAAGGGCCTTGGCAAGCGCTGGCTGGCCGTCCTCTTCTGCATTTTCGGCTCCATCGCGGCCTTTGGCATCGGCGCTACCGTGCAGGCGAACTCCCTGGCAGGCGGCGTGAACGCCACCTTCAATATTCCCTTCTGGGTAATCGGCATCGTGGTGGCCATCTTGGCCGGCTTGGTGCTGATCGGCGGCATCAAGCGCATTTCTGCTACGGCTGAGATCCTGGTGCCCTTTATGGCCGTGTTCTACATCGTGGGAGCGATTGCCGTGCTGGTGGTCAACGCTGCGGCAATCCCGCAGGCTTTTGTGGATATCTTTAGATCCGCCTTCACGGGTGCGGCCCCAGTCGGCGGCTTCGCAGGCGCGACCATCATCTATGCGGCCCGTATCGGCGTGGCCCGCGGCGTGTTTACGCATGAGGCAGGCATGGGCTCCGCACCCATCGCCCATGCCTCCGCGTCTACAGATCATCCCGCCCGTCAGGGCCTTTGGGGCGCTTTCGAGGTGTTCTTCGATACCATCGTGATGTGCACAATCACCGGCCTGGTCATCCTCACCTCCGGGCGGTGGATGGAGAACCCCCAGCTCGAGAAGAACGCCATGAGCCAGGCTGCCTTTGCGGATGCCATCCCGCTGGGCCAGTATGTAGTGACCATCGGCTTGGTGCTCTTTGCCTTTGCCACCATCATCGCCTGGTACTACTACGGTGAAAAGTGCGTGGAGTTCCTCTTCCACGAGAACCGCGTCGTCATCCGCATTTACCAGGTGCTCTATACGGTGGCCGTGTTCTTGGGCTGCGTGGCTTCCCTGAATGTGGTTTGGCTCTTTGCAGACTTCTTCAACGGCCTGATGGCGTTCCCGAACCTGTTCGCCCTCATCGCCCTGTCCCCGGTGATCAAGAAGCTCTCCGAGGATCTCTTCGCAGATCCGCACCGCATCCGCCCGCGCAATACGGATTACTCCAGGTTCATTAAGCTCAGGGGCTAAGCCGTTTGCCGCTGACTGAGCAACCAACAAAAGGCCCCTTCCAGCAATGGAGGGGGCCTCTGCGTGTCAAAAAAGCGGCTAGCTACTTGTTTGAGTTTACAGGGTTTGCTTGT
>DHOI01000015.1:353-2483 GCA_002409725.1 Christensenella sp. UBA5394 | reverse complement strand
TGCTTGTGCCTGTGGGCACGGCCGTCAAACCTCGGAGGGAAACCCTTGCTACGCAAGACTGCTCGCCGCCACCGCGCCTGTCGCTGTCGGCGATTAGAGCCTCCGGGGGCTGCGGGCCCCGAACCCCCAAGGACTTTTTTGACAGTCTGAGGCCTCTTCCGGCAAGGGAGATTATGGCTTAGCGGGCGTATAAATTGCCGCCGGCGCTGTCGCAGGCCACGATAGCGGGCATGTCCTCGATGATGAAGCGGCGGATGGCCTCCGTACCCAATTCCGGGAAGGCCGCCATTTCCACCTTTTTGATGCTACTGGCGATCAGCATACCCGCCCCGCCTGTAACGGCGAAATAGACGGCCCGGCCCCGCAGGGCCGCCAGCACGGCGGGGGAGCGGGGGCCTTTGCCGATCAGGGCCGTGGCCCCGGCCGAGAGGATGGCTGGGGTGTAAACATCCATACGGGCGCTGGTGGTGGGGCCGCAGGGGCCGATCACCTCGCCCGGGGCTGCCGGGCAGGGACCGGCGTAATAGATGGCGCAGGGCGCGGACAAAGGCCAGCCTTGCGGCAGGCCCGCTCCCTGCGCGCCTTGCAGCATGGCAAAGAGCCGCTTGTGCGCCGCATCTCGGGCTGTGTAGAGCTCACCCGAAAGAAGTACGGCTTCCCCGGCGCGCAGGCCAAGGATATCTTCATTTGAAAGGGGCAGGCGTATGCGCTTATATTCCATCACAGCCTCCTTGAAGCATGGCGGCAGGCATGGCATTGCATATTGACGGCAACGGGCAGCCCGGCGATATGGGTGGGCATTTGCGCCATATGCACGGCCAGGGCCGTGGTTTTGCCGCTAAGGCCCATGGGGCCAATGTTGCTTTGGTTGATGCGCTCCAGGGCTTCCGCCTCCATCTCAGCCAGTTCGGGCTCGGCGCTGGGCCTGCCCAGCGGCCGCAGCAGCTGGCGCTTGGCCAGCAGGGCCGCCGCTTCCATGGTGCCGCCGATGCCCACGCCGACCACCCCCGGCGGGCAGGCGCAGGCTCCGGCGCAAAGGGCCGTTTCCACCACGGCATCCAATACGCCCGCCTTGCCTTGGGCAGGTGTCAGCATGTAGACTCGGCTCATGTTTTCGCTGCCAAAGCCCTTAGGGGCGATGGTGAGTTCCAAGCTATCCCCAGGAACCAGGCGAATATGCAAAATGGCGGGGGTGTTGTCGCCGGTGTTCTCGCGCGAAAGCGCGCTAACTACGGATTTGCGTAAATAGCCCTCATGATAGCCTGCGCTTACCCCCTCATTGACGGCGGCGTTGAAATCACCCTTAAAGTGCACTTCCTGGCCAATATCCGCAAAGACCACGGCCATGCCCGTATCCTGGCAGCAGGGCCGCATCGCTGTGGCGGATAGGGCCGCGTTTTCCAAAAGCTGTTCCAGCACGGCCCGGGCGTGGCCGGTCTCCTGATCGCGGGCTTTTTCCAGCGCACAGGTCACATCCGCGGGCAAACAACAGCATGCCTCTATGCAGGCATCTCGCACGGCGCTAACGATGGCTTCGCTTTGTATAATGCGCAAAAATGACGCTCTCCTCTTCGTTTTCTTCTCTTTGCTTCATTATAGCACATCCATTCGCCGCTGCATATTATGCATATATTCGTATTTTATGCAAAAGAAATTTATAAATATCCATTGACAAGCGCCGCTGTTATAGGTATAATTATCAAAAATAATCGAAATGGAGGAATAATTATGAGCAAGCCTATCAAGAAAGTCGTTCTCGCCTATTCGGGCGGCTTGGATACTTCCGTTATGATCCCCTGGCTCAAGGAAAATTACGATAACTGTGAGGTTGTGGCCGTTTGCGCCGATGTTGGCCAGGGCACGGAGCTGGAAGGGCTAGAGGAGAAAGCCCTCAAGACCGGCGCATCCAAGCTTTATATCGAAGATCTGAAGAAGGAGTTTGTGGAGGATTATATATTCCCCACCCTCAAAGCCGGCGCCAAGTATGAATATGAATATTTATTGGGCACCTCTATCGCCCGGCCGGTGATCGCCAAGCGCATCGCCGAGATCGCCATCGCCGAAGGGGCAGACGCCATCGCCCACGGCTGCACGGGCAAGGGCAATGACCAGGTGCGCTTCGAGCTGACC
>DHOI01000015.1:0-165 GCA_002409725.1 Christensenella sp. UBA5394 | reverse complement strand
GACCAGGTGCGCTTCGAGCTGACCATCAAGGCCGTGGCTCCGCAGATGGAGGTTATCGCGCCCTGGCGTACCTGGGAGCTCAAGAGCCGCGAGGAGGAGATCGACTACGCAGAGGCGCATAACATCCCCCTCAAGATCAAGCGCGAAACCAACTATTCCAAGGAT
>DHOI01000093.1:30179-30644 GCA_002409725.1 Christensenella sp. UBA5394 | reverse complement strand
CTTTACCTTGCTGATGGATTGCGGTGCCAATACGGATTCCAAGCCCTCGTACCTGCTTCAATTTGCCGTGATGGCCAGCGCCTACCTAGAAGGGGTTATGGGGGTGAAGGAGCCGCGCATCGGCCTTTTGAACAACGGCGCGGAGGCTGAAAAGGGCAACGCCCTCACCAAGGCGGCCTATCCGCTGCTTGCCGGTGCGCCCATCCGCTTTGCCGGCAATTGCGAGGCTCGCGAAATCCTTTCCGGTGATTTTGATGCGGTGATCTGCGACGGATTCGACGGTAACATCGTGCTCAAATACACCGAGGGCCTGGCGGACGCGCTGATGAGCATGCTCAAAACAGAACTTTTGGCCGATAAACGCAGCAAGCTGGGCGCGGCTTTGAGCAAACCCGCCTTCCGCCGCTTCAAAAAAACCATGGATTATACGGAATACGGCGGCGCGCCCCTCTTGGGCGTGGACGG
>DHOI01000093.1:25932-29918 GCA_002409725.1 Christensenella sp. UBA5394 | reverse complement strand
GGTACCATCGCCGCCGCCATGGCCGCCCTGCCCGAGATAGAGGATTGACATCGGGGCCGTATCACGCTAAACTATCCCTAGTAATCCCTAGCAATCATACTTTTTATTGAATAACCGAAAGGCGGTGCAGCATGGATTTCGAAAAGATTCGCGATATGATCGCAAAGCAGATGGATATCCCGGCGGAAAGCATTACGGAGGAATCCCGCTTGGGTGAGGATCTCAAAGCCGATTCTCTCGACCTGGTGGAGCTGGTGATGGACCTCGAGCAGGAATACGGGGTGCAAATCCCCGAGGATGCCCTGCCGAATATCAAGACCGTGGGCGATATTGCGGCATTCCTCGCCAAATAGGGCCAAGTTAAAGCAGTCTGCCCGCATCTTGAACGGATGCGGGCCTTTTCACTTGAAGGGGTGGTGAAGATGGAGCTGGAATACATTCGCGGCAACAGCCTTAGAGCCTTGCAGCAAAAGCTGGGCTATTGCTTTTCGGATCTGCTGCTGTTGGATGCGGCGCTGACGCATACTTCCTATGTCAAGGGGGACGGCAAGGCCCACAAGCACAACGAGCGCTTGGAATTCCTGGGCGACGCGGTGCTGGAGCTATGCGTGAGCGAATATTTATACCGCAACTATCCGGAGCTCAACGAGGGCGTGATGACCCGCGCACGGGCGGCTTCCGTATGTGAAGCGGCCCTGCATAAGGCTGCTCTGGAACTGGGCCTTGGCGAATGCCTGCGCCTGAGCCGGGGCGAGGAGCATTCCGGCGGGCGCTCGAAGCCTTCTATTTTGGCGGACGCCGTGGAGGCCGTGCTGGGGGCCGTTTATCTCGACGGCGGCATGGAGGAGGCGCGCGCGTTTGTGTTGCGCCTTACCGAAGCGCAAATACAGGCCGCCGTGGACAATGTAGACGCCAAGGATTATAAAACCATGCTGCAGGAACACGTGCAAAAGCTGCACAAAGGCAACGTGAGCTACGAGCTTTTGGCATCCAGCGGCCCGGATCACCAAAAAACCTTTACCATGCAGGCGGTCGTGTCCGGCAAGCCCATGGGCGAGGGCAGCGGCGGCTCCAAGCAGGAGGCAGGGCAGGCCGCAGCCCGGGAAACCATGCGCATGCTGTGCATCGGGCCGGAAAACTAGGCCCGCTTGCGGGCAAAGACTTTTTGAGAGGCAGGGTTTTAGAGCATTGCGATTGACAAAGCTGGAGATCAACGGATTCAAATCCTTTGCAAAAAAAACCGAGATCGATATCCCGAGCGGTATTACGGCGATCATCGGCCCTAACGGCAGCGGTAAGAGCAACATCGCAGACGCTGTGCGCTGGGTGCTGGGCGAGCAGAGCGCCAAGGCCCTGCGCGGGGCGAAAATGGAGGACGTGATTTTTAACGGCACGGAATCGCGCAAGCCGCAGGCATTTTGCGAGGTCACCCTCACGTTCGATAATTCGGATGGGGAGCTGCCCACGGAATTCGCCGAGGTGAGCATTACCCGCCGGGTCTACAGGAGCGGCGAGAGCGAATACCTCATCAACCGTTCCGCCTGCCGCTTGAAGGATATCCAGACCCTTTTTCGGGATACGGGGGTGGGCAAGGAGGGCTATTCCATCATCGGCCAGGGCCGGGTGGAGGAAATTCTTTCGAATAAATCGGGAGACCGCAGAGCCGCCTTTGAGGAAGCGGCCGGGGTGATGAAATACCGCGTACGCAAGGAAGAGGCCGAGCGCAAGCTGGAAAACACCAAAAAGAACCTGGTGCGCATTCAGGATATCCTGGAAGAGCTGGAAAACCAGGTTGGCCCGCTGGAAGAGCAGAGCGCGGACGCGCGGGAATTCCTGCGTCTTCGGGAAGAGCTGCGGGAGATCGAGGTCAACGTATTTTTATATGATTACGACAAGCTTAGCGAGCGGCTCACCTCCCTCGAGCAGGCTTTAAACCAATTCGACGAAGAGATCGCCTCGACGACGGCCCTTTCCGAAAAGCTGGGGCAGGATTGCACAGCCGCCGAAGATAAGGAGCGGCGCTTGAGCAGCGCGATCTCGGAGGTGCAGAATAAACTGCTCTCGGCTTCCTCCGGTGCGGAGGCCCACGCGGGCTCCGCCAAAGTGTTGCAGGAGCGCATGGCCAACCTCGTGCGCGAGCGCGAGCGCTTGGAGGCGGACGGGGCCAATCAGGCCAGCCGGGCAGCCGAATTGCGCGTACAGATCGACGAGCTTGCCAAAGAGGCCGAGCAGGCGCAGGCAGCCAAAGCGGAGAGCAGCGCCGCCCTGGGCGAAACCGAAAAGAAGCGCGCAGCCATGCAGGCGGATATCGAAGCGCGGGAAGCCGAAGCGGAGCGCCAGAAGAACGCCATGATCGAGGCGCTCAACCGTTTGAGCGATGCTAAGAGCCGCATCTCCCGCCTCGAAGCCATCAAGACCACCCTGCTCGATCGCATCCGCGAAACTGAGGAACGCAGGGACGAGGTCAAGGCGGACGGGGAAAAGCTGGCTGAGGAATTCGACGCGCTCGACGCGCATTATCGCCGCCTCAAAAGCGCCTATGACGAAAAGCAGGTGGCCAAAATCAAGGCCATCGAGCGGGTAAACGAGCTGCAAAGCGGCGTTAAGGCCGCGCAGGAAGACCTGCGCCAGGTGGAGCAGCAGGCCCAGGCCGCTACCAGCCGTGTGAAGGTGCTGGAAGAAATGAAGCGGGCTTATGAGGGCTATTATACCAGCGTGCGCAGCCTCTTAAAGGACGCGGGCAGGGATACGGCCCTGGGCCGCCGCATCGAGGGCGTGGTGGCGGAGCTGATCCGCGTGCCCAAGGAATATGAAGTGGCCATCGAAATGGCCCTAGGCAGCGGCTTGCAAAATATCGTCACGCCTACGGAAGAGGATGCCAAGAAGGTCATTGAGCACCTGCGCAGCCGCCAATATGGCCGGGCCACCCTTTTGCCCGTCACCATCATGCGTTCCCGCCTTTTAAGCGATAGTGAGCTGTCTTATTGCCGGGTGGATGGCTACCTGGGCGTTGCCAGCGATTTGGTGGGTTTTGAGGAGCGCTACCGGGGTATTTTTGAAAACCTGCTGGGTCGAACGGTGCTGGTAAAAGATTTGGACGCTGGCATTGCCATCAACAAGCGGGCCAGAGGTGCTTTCCGCATCGCCACGCTTAAAGGGGATATCATCAACCCCGGCGGCTCCATGACCGGCGGCAGCACGCAAAAACGGGAATTCAGCCTCATCGGCCGCGAGCGGGAGATCGAAGAGCTGCAAAAGGGCCTCGAGAGCCTCAAAAAGCAGGCGGCTACCAAGGCTGCGGAGGTAACGGCACTTGGCGAAGAGATCATCCGTGCCAACCGCGCGCTTGAGGAGGCCGCCGAGGCCATCCACGCGCAGGACTTAGAAGTTGCCACCCAGCGCGAAAAGGTGGAGGCCCTGCGGCAATATGTGGAAGAGAATAAGCAGCAGCAGGAGCGCGTGGAGCTGGAATGCACTCAGCTGCGGGATAATATCGAGAATATCGACGAACAGTGCGGCGAAGCGCGGCAGGATCAGAACAGCCTGGAAGAGGGCCATGTGGCCACGCAGGAGGATATCCGCCACATGCAGGCGGAGCTTACAGCCCTACGGGTGGAATATGAAAAGGTGAACGAGGCCGCCACCGAGGATAAAGTCGCCTTGGTGGCTCGCGAAAAGGAAGCCCAGGCGGCTTATCAAGCCCTCGAGCGCATGCGGCGAGAGGCGGAGACCCTCGAAAAGCAAGCAGCGGAAGCCCTGCGCGCGGCGGAGGAAGGCGCAGCCCAATTCCTGGCCCTGCAAAAGGAGCTTTCTGATCTTGGCAGCAGCATCGATGTGGAGCGCAAAGATATCGACGGCCTTACGGATCAGCTGCGGGCCATGGAGGAAGAGCGCGCCCAGCACCTCACGGCCCTGGATGAAATGCGCGAGCGCCGGGAGAAGAACGTAATCGACCTGGGCGATCTAAGAGAGCGGCGGCATAAATC
>DHOI01000093.1:3281-25679 GCA_002409725.1 Christensenella sp. UBA5394 | reverse complement strand
ACCTATGAAAACGCCCAGCCCCTGCGCCGCAACATCGCCATCACCGCCAGCCATGTACGGGTGGATGAATTGAAAAAAGCGATCCGCGCCCTGGGCGATGTCAACGTGAACGCCATCGAGGATTACCGCAATGTAAAGGAAAGGTTCGACGCCCTGCGCGCCCAGTATGACGACCTAACCCAGGCCGAGGCGGACTTGCAGGTGCTCATCGCGGATCTGGTGTGCACCATGGAAGTGGAATTCAAGCACCAGTTCGCTTTGATTCAGCAGAATTTTGCCACGGTTTTCGTGGAGCTTTTCGGCGGGGGCAGGGCGGAGCTGGTACTTAGCGACGAGAAGGATATCCTCAATTGTGAGATCGATATCATCGCCCAGCCCCCGGGCAAAAAGCTGCAGCTTTTATCCCTGCTCTCGGGCGGGGAGCGGGCGCTCACAGCCATTGCGCTCCTCTTCGCCATCCTCAAGCTCAAGCCCACGGCATTTTGCATCCTGGATGAGATTGAGGCCGCGCTAGACGAGGCCAACGTATCCAACTTTGCGGAATACGTGCGCAATTATTCGGAGAATACCCAGTTCATCCTCATCACCCACCGCAAGGGCAGCATGCAGGTGTGCGATTCGCTCTATGGCGTGGCGATGGAGGAAAAGGGCGTATCCAAGGTGGTATCCGCCCGCTTTAGCGAGATCGCGTAAAGGGAGCATAGGAGGATAGATGGCAGGATTTTTTGAAAAGCTGCGCCAGGGCCTAGCCAAGACCGGCGGCGGCATGCTGGCAGGCATCTTCGCAGGCGATGAGCGTATCGACGGCGATTTCTTTGATGAGTTGGAAGAAGCCCTCATCGTAGCGGACGTGGGCATGGAAACTACAGCCGGCCTCATCGGCCAACTGCGCGAGGCCATCAGCCGGGATAAGCTGCATACCCGCAGTGAGGCGCGGCAGGCGCTGGCCGCTATCCTAGCCACCGCCATGAAGCCGGAAACGGACTTTGCGCCCGAGGGCGGATCGGCGGCCCTGCTGATCGTGGGTGTGAACGGCGTGGGCAAAACCACCTCTTTGGGCAAGCTGGCCCATTATTATAAAGCAGCGGGCCGCAGCCCCATGCTGGCTGCCGCAGATACCTTCCGCGCGGCCGCTGCCGAGCAGCTCACCGTTTGGGCCGAGCGGGCGGGCGTGCCCATCGTCAAGCAGGGCGAGGGGGCAGACCCGGCGGCCGTGGTATTCGACGCGATTTCCTCCTTCAAGGCCCGCGGTCGAGATATCCTGCTGGTGGATACGGCCGGGCGGCTGCACAACAAGAAAAACCTGATGGACGAGCTGGCCAAGATGCGCCGCGTCCTTAGCCGGGAGCTACCGGACACCCCCTGCGAGGCACTCCTGGTGCTGGATGCCACCACCGGCCAGAATGCCATCGCCCAGGCCAGGGCCTTTGGCGAGGCCACAGGGCTGACGGGCGTGATCCTCACCAAGCTTGACGGCACAGCCAAGGGCGGCGTGGTCCTGGCCGTAAAGGCCCAGCTGGGCGTGCCCGTGCGCTTCGTGGGCGTGGGCGAGGGCATCGACGACCTTTTGCCCTTTGATGCGGCAGCCTTCTCCAAGGCGCTGCTGAATCTTTAGGGCGACAATATGCCCAATGCGGGCCGACGAGGGCGGCGCCCCTACATTTTTTATGCGAAATAGTGCTTGACATGGCCTCTGATTGGGTTATAATACTATAGGTGTCAAGTAAAATGCCTTTACAGCCCAAGGGAGGGATCGGATGCTGGAGCATGTAGAACTGAGCATGCTGCTCAGCCGCTATGGCGCGATGCTCACGGAACGCCAGCGCACGCTGCTGGCCCTCTCTGTGGATGAAGACCTATCCCTTTCCGAGATCGCGGAGCAGGCGGGCATTTCCCGCCAGGCCGTGCTGGACGCGATCAAACGAGCTGAAAGTCAGTTATATGCCATTGAAGCGGCCCTAGGGATGGAAAAGCTCACTCGAACCCTGCGCGAAAAGGCCGAAGTCCTTGCCGCCCTGCCCGCTGTGGCCGGGAATGCAGAGGCTCAAGCCCTGGCCGGGGAGATATTGGAGATCATTAACGATGGCGTTTGAAGGCCTTTCGTCCAAACTGCAAAACGTTTTTAAAAAGCTCACCGGTCGTGGCAAGCTCAACGAGAAAGACGTGAAGGAAGCCATGCGCGAGGTGAAGCTCGCCCTTTTAGAGGCGGACGTCAGCTTTGCTGTGGTCAAAAAGTTCATCGCCGCCGTAACGGAGCGGGCCGTGGGCGCGGAAGTGCTCGAAAGCCTCACACCGGGCCAGCAGGTGATCAAGATCGTCAATGAAGAGCTGACCAGCCTCATGGGCGGAGCTAACGCAAAGCTGGAGTTCGGCTCCAAAAGCCCGGCCGTGGTGCTGCTTTGCGGCCTGCAGGGCGCGGGCAAAACCACCATGGCGGGTAAGCTGGGGGCATATTTGCAAAAGCAATTCGGCAAATCCCCCTTGCTTGTGGCCTGCGATATTTACCGCCCGGCAGCTATTCGCCAATTGCAGGTGGTAGGGGAAAAGCTTAAACTGCCCGTGTTTGAGCGGGGCCAACAAAACCCCGTGCAAACGGCTAAGGAGGCCGTGGATTACGCCCGCTCGCACATGTTCGATTTGGTTATCGTGGATACGGCGGGCCGCCTGCACATCGACGAGGCCATGATGGAGGAGATCGCCGCCCTGCGCAACGAATTGAATCCGGCGGAAATCCTTCTTGTTGTAGACGCCATGACCGGCCAGGACGCGGTCAACGTAGCCCAAGCGTTTAATGAGAAGCTGGCCCTAACGGGCGTGATCGTGACCAAACTAGACGGCGATACCCGCGGCGGCGCGGCCCTTTCTGTGCGGGAGGTTACGGGCCGGCCCATCAAATTCTGCGGCACTGGCGAAAAGCTCACGGATATCGAGCCATTCTATCCGGACCGCATGGCCGGCCGCATCCTGGGCATGGGCGATATGATGACCCTCATCGAAAAGGCGCAGACCGCCTTCGATGAAAAAAAGCCCCAGGAGCTTACTAACAAGCTGCGCAGCAACGACTTCACGTTGGAAGATTTTATGGCGCAAATGGAGCAGATGAAAACCATGGGCTCCATGCAGGATATCCTGGCCATGATGCCGGGTGCGGCAGCCTCCAAGCTGGGCAATGTGGAGCTCGACGAAAAGCAGACCGAGCGCACATTGGCCATCATCCGCTCGATGACCCCGCAGGAGCGCCGCAAGCCGGAGCTGATCAACGCCAGCCGCCGTCGGCGCATCGCCGCGGGCAGCGGCAACGCCGTGCAGGATGTGAATCGGTTGCTCAACCAATTCGAAGCCACACGCAAGATGATCCGCCAGCTAACAGGCGGCAAGCTCAAAAAAGGCAGGCGCGGCTTCAATCCCTTTGGCTTTTAACTCTGGTTTCTGAGGCAAAACGCTTTTGAAATAAATAACTATCCATATTTTCAGGAGGAAATTTACCATGCTTAAGATCAGACTGCGCCGGATGGGCGCGAAAAAGGCTCCCTTCTACCGCATCGTGGTGGCGGATTCTCGCGCACCCCGTAACGGCGCTTTTTTGGAGGAGCTCGGCTATTACGACCCCACCAAGAGCCCCATTGAGCTCAACGTCAACAACGAAAAGGCTGCCGAGTGGCTTAAGAGCGGCGCACAGCCCACGGAAACCGTGCGCACACTGCTCAAAAAGTCCGGCGCGCTCCAGTGATGGAGCAGGTCAGGGAGCGAACCATGGGAGAGCTGGTTAAATACATTGCTGTGAATCTCGTGGATAAGCCCGAAGAAGTCAAGGTGGAAGTGAAAGAGGGCGAGAATTCCACGGTGATCGAGTTGAGCGTCGCGCCCGAGGATATGGGCAAGGTGATCGGCAAGCAGGGACGAATCGCCAAGGCGATACGCACCGTGGTGCGGGCCGCATCCGTAAAGGAGAATAAAAAATACATCGTGGAGATCCTCGGCTAGGGCAGGCTCTCCGCCTTGTGAAGATGATCGGGGTTCGGGGGCCGCAGCCCCCGGCGGCTATATTCCGGCTTCGGCGGCATGTACGCCGAAACGGATGAAGGCCGTAGGCTTTCGTTCCCCACAGGGTTTGCTGGCCCTGCCGCCAGGCACAAGCAAACCCTGTAAACTCAAAAATGTGGCGGCAGCCACCTTTTTGAATTATGCAGGAATATTTACGCATCGGCCTGATTTTGCGGCCCCATGGCGTCCACGGGGCGGTAAAGCTTCAGCCGCTGACCACGGACAACCGGCGCTTCCTCAAGCTTAAGGAAGCCTATATTGAGCAGAATGGGGGGTATACCCCCGTAGAAGCCACGGAGATCAGCGTGCAGCCGGACGCCGTTTTCCTGCGCCTTTCGTTTTGCGATAGCAGGGAGCAGGCAGAGGCCCTGCGGGGCCAATACCTCTGCGTTGACCGGGCGCATGCGGCCAAGCTGCCGGCAGGGCGCTATTTCGTGGCCGATCTGATCGGCTGCGCGGTGGAGGACAGCAATGGCAAACCCTTGGGTAAGCTGACGGATGTGCTGGAGACCGGTGCGAACGACGTATACGTGATCGAGGGGGAGAAAACGCTCTTGATCCCTGCTCTCAAAAAGCTTTTGCAGGAGGTGGATGTGCAAAACAGGCGCATCGTCCTCAACGCCGAAGTATTGGAGGAGGTGGGTCTGTTTGAGGATTGACGTGCTTACCCTCTTTCCCGAAATGTTCGAAGGCGTGCTGGGCGGTAGTATGCTGGGCCGAGCACGGGAGGCCGGCATTCTCGATTGCCGCCTGCACAACATCCGTGATTGGTCCCTTAACAAGCACCACAATGCCGACGACTACCCCTTTGGCGGCGGCGCTGGCATGGTGATGATGGCTCAGCCCATTTGGGATTGCATCGACGAAGTGGATCCAAATCACGAGGCCCTACGCATCGCCCTTTTGCCCAGGGGCGAAAGGTTGAGCGTACCCATGGCCCGGGAACTGAGTCAAAAGGAGCACATCTTGCTCCTTTGCGGCCATTACGAAGGGGTGGATGAGCGGGCGCTTTGCAGGATGGATATGGAGGTCTCCATTGGGGATTATGTGCTCACTGGGGGCGAACTGCCCGCCATGGTGCTGATCGATTGCCTGAGCCGCTTTATCCCGGGCGTGCTGGGCAGCGAGGAATCCGCCGAGGAGGAGAGCTTTATAGGCGGCCTGTTGGAATACCCGCAATATACCCGCCCTGCGGAATACAGGGACCTGGCCGTGCCGGAAGTCCTGCTTAACGGCAACCACGCGCATATCAACCGCTGGCGGCGGGATATGTCCCTCAAAATGACGCTAGAACGCCGTCCGGAACTCTTGGAAGAAGCGCGGCTCGATAAAAAGGACTTAGCCTATTTGGAAAGCCTGAAAAAGACGGAAAATTAGGTGAATTTGTGGTTGCGCTTTGTTAAGCGGCCATGTTATAATGCACTTTGTGACAACGGGCGGTCCAATGCCGGTAAGCGGTACGAACGTCTGGGAGAGAGGAGAAAAATATGTCCGACATCATCCGTGAACTCGAAAAAGAACAGCTCCGCACCGATCTTCCTAAGCTGGAAGTGGGCGATACCGTTCGGGTATTCGTTAAGGTTGTGGAAGGCTCCCGTGAGCGCCTGCAAAATTTTGAAGGCGTGGTCATTAAGATCCAGGGCGGCGGCATCCGCAAATCCTTCACCGTGCGCCGCGTATCCTACGGCGTAGGCGTAGAGCGTACCTTCCCCTACAACAGCCCCCGTGTAGGCCGCATCGAAGTGGTGCGCCATGGTAAAGTGCGCCGGGCCAAGCTGTTCTATCTGCGCGATCGCGTGGGCAAGGCCGCCAAGGTGGTCGAGCGCATCGTGACGAGCGACAAGAACAAGTAATCGACCTGATTTGCAAGCAAAACCCCCGGTGCCTGCGGGCATATGGGGGTTTCCTTATATCGGGCCCCCAGGGCCCCTGTGGCAAGCAAACACAAAGGAGCGGCTATGCTGATACAATGGTACCCCGGCCACATGGCCAAAGCCCGGCGCATGCTGGTAGAAAACCTCAAGCTGATCGATGTGGTGGTGGAGATCGTGGACGCGCGCGCGCCCATCGCTACCCGCAACCCAGATTTTGACGATCTTTTTACAGGCAAGAAGCGCATCGCCCTGTTGAATAAGAGCGATTTGGCAGACCCGGCTGCGACCAAGGCTTTCATCCGCGCATTCAAGGAGCAGGGCGTGAAAGCGATGGAGTTCGTGGCCACCAATTCCGCTAAAAAGGCGGCTGCCGTAGAGCTTTTGCAGGGAGCCGTGCAGGAGGAAGTGGATCGGCTTTTGCAAAAGGGCGTGCGTAAAACGGTACGGGTCATGGTGGTGGGCATACCCAACGTAGGCAAATCCACCTTCATCAACCGCATTGCCGGCGTCAACCGCGCGCAGGTAGGGGATAAGCCCGGCGTAACCAAGGGCAAGCAATGGGTCAAGGTGGGGCCCTATCTCGAACTGATGGATACCCCCGGCCTGTTGTGGCCCAAGCTGGAGGATGAGCTTTTGGCCAGGCACCTCGCGTTCATCGGCTCCATCAAGGATGATATTATGGATGTGGAGCAATTGGCCGCCCTGCTTTTGCAGGAGCTAATGGCCCTTTGCCCGGATGCCCTGACCGCCCGCTATAAGAAGCTGGAAGCAGGCATGGAGCCCCACGCATTGCTGGAAGGCGTTTGCCAAAGCCGGGGCTTTTTGCTCTCCGGCGGCCTGCCAGATACGGAGCGGGGCGCGCGTATCGCGCTGGATGAATTCCGCGCAGGTAAGATCGCCAGGATTACGCTGGATAAACCAGGCTACGAAAGGCAGGATGGGGATGGAAAGTAAGCCCAAGCTTAGCGAGGAGGAGCGCCTCTTTGCACTCTCCAGCCTGGAGCGAGAATATTGGCAGGCAGGCAAATCCGTGGCCGGCGCGGATGAAGTGGGCCGCGGCCCGTTGGCCGGGCCAGTGGTGGCGGCCGTGGTGCTGCTGCCAACAGAATGCCTCATTGAGCGTGTCAATGACTCCAAAAAGCTCTCGCCGGCCAGGCGGGAGATGCTATATCCCATCATTATAGAAAAAGCGCTGTCCTATGGCCTGGGCTGGGTCTGGCCGGAGCAGATCGACACGCTGAACATCCGCCGGGCCACCTTCCTCGCCTTCCGGCAGGCCTATGCGGCGCTACAAACCAAGCCGGACGTCCTCTTCGTGGATGGCCGGGACAAGCTGGATGTAGCGGCCATGCAAGAGGCCGTCATCCACGGGGACGCGCGCTGCCATTGCATCGCCGCCGCCTCGATCATCGCCAAGGTGGAGCGGGATCGCTATATGGAGGCGCAGGATGCGCTGTACCCGGCCTATGGCTTTGCGCAAAACAAAGGTTATGGAACGGCGGCGCATATCGCGTCCCTGCGGGAAATCGGCCCTTGCCCCTTACACAGGCGGAGCTTCATCGGTCATTTCACAGGAGAAGGCTGATGGACGCGCGCAGGGAAAAAGGCCGCATGGGGGAGGACTTAGCAGCCGCGCATCTGGTGCAGGCGGGCTATGAAATATTGGCGCGCAACTACCGGGCCGCGGGCTGTGAGATGGATATCATCGCCCAAAAGGCGGATACGCTGGTTTTTGCCGAGGTGAAAGCCCGGCACGGCTACGCCTACGGCCTGGGCCGCGAGGCCGTAGGCCTGGCCAAGCAAGGGCACCTCGTCCGGGCTGCGCAGGCCTATTTGCAAGCAAACGATTGCTTCGAGCGGGCCTGCCGATTCGATGTTTTGGAGGTCGATCTGGCGAGCGGTCAGGTCGAGCATATTGAGGGCGCTTTCACTTCATAAACCAGCATATAAGTAAACTTTTCAGATTTCCGTGTGGTTTGCCTTTCTATGTGGTAAAATAAACCTAATTATGGATAGGTTTGGAACGAGGTTTATGCACAAGCTCAAAGCGGTTTTTTTTGCTTTCATCCTGCTGATGCTCCCGGCCCTGGCCCTGGCGGACGAGCCTTTGGCCTTGACGAATGCGGATTTTGGCGAGGTGGGCCTGGCGGATGGACTGCCCCTTGGCTGGTATGCGGAGAGCTGGCTTAATGGCGAAGGCCAATACACCATTGAACGGACGCTAGATGAAGCCGGCGGCCCGGCCCTTTGTATCGATAATTTAGTCGAGAATGACGTGAGGCTCTGCCAGCGCATCCCCGTGGAGGGGGGTGGGCTTTACCGTCTTTCCTGCGAGGCACGGCCGGAAAATGTTGTAGGCGGGGCTGGTGTAAACGTATCCGTGGTGGATTCGCTTGCCGCTTCCGAGCCGCTGTTGGGCAGCGGGGATTGGCAAACCATCTCCCTAATCGGCCGGGCGGACGATAGCCAGAGCGAACTAGCCGTTTGCGTGCGCCTGGGCGGCTATGGCTCGCTTTCCGCAGGCAGGGCATATTTTCGTAATTTCCGTATCGAAAAGCTGGACGCCGAACCCGCCGGGGCCGATGTGTCCTATTTCGGCGTGGCCGTGGCCGGTTCCACCGAGGATGCGGGCGCACACAATGTGAACGAGCTGCATGGGGGCGCGATGGCCGTGGCCACGCTTCTGGTAGCCGCGCTGGGCGCTTGGCTCTATAAGGCCTATATTGTGCTGCCTGGGGAGGGCGAGGGGGAGAAGCGATCTGCAAACGTGCAGCTGGGGTTGATCCTCGGCCTCGCCTTTTTGCTGCGCTGTGCGCTCTCGCTGCTCTTTTACGGCCACTCCACGGATATCGCCTGCTTCATGGCCTGGGCCAATACTCTGGCCGAAAATGGGCCTGGGGCCTTCTATACTTCCGGCATGTTCGCCGATTATCCGCCGGGGTATATGTATGTGCTGTGGTTTACGGGCAGCCTGGCAAAGCTACTGGGCCTCAGCTATGGCGGTGCTGGTTATGTGCTTTTAACCAAGATGCCCGCCATCCTTTGCGATTTGGGCGCGGCCTATCTCGTTTTCCGCATGGCGGACAAGCGCTTTGAGCGCCAGGTCGCCCTGGCCCTCTGTTGCGCCGTAGCCTTCAACCCGGCAATGGCCTTTCTCTCAGGCGGCTGGGGCCAGATCGACCAGGTGCTGACCCTCCTGCTGGTGCTGACCCTCTGGCTGTTCCTCGAAAACCGGCTGGAGCTTTGCGGCCTCGTCTATGGCGTGGCCATCTTGGTCAAGCCACAGGCGCTGATGGCCGGGCCGCTTTTGGCCGCCGCTTATTTTATCAAGATCAAAGACCAGGGATGGAAAACCGCCCTTCGCACCCTTTGGGCCGTGCTCCTGGCATTAGGCGCCATTCTTTTGCTCAGCCTGCCGTTTGGCGGCGGGCAGGGCAATGTGGAGCTAAGCCTGTTCGGTGCAACCTTCCAAGGCCCCTGGGTGCTGCAAAAGCTCCTGGGCACGGCCACGAGCTACCCTTACGCCAGCATCGAGGCCTTCAACCTCTTCTCCCTCTTTGGCGGCAACTGGCAGAATGTAGATGCACCTTTCGTCTTTTCTATCAGCTACGGGCAGTGGGGTACGGCCTGCATCTGCCTCGCGGTGCTATTTTCGATCTGGATGTACATTAAGGGCCGCAAGGAACGGGGCTGTTTAGCCCTGTGTACGGCCTTTTTGCTGGCTGCCCTTTTTACGCTGGGGCAATATATGCACGAGCGCTATCTCTTCCCAGTGCTGCTGCTGATCCTGATCACCTTTATCTACTATGGGGATCGGCGGCTGTTCCTTTGCTTTGTATTCTTTACCTGCTCCCTGCTGCTGAATTCCCTGGCCGCCTTTATGGTGGTCAAGGATACGGCCCTTAGGGGTGAGGAATATCTCTTTATCACCCGCTTGGGCTCGGCCCTCACCGTGGCGGCCTTTGCTTATTTTGCCTGGGCCTGCTATGATATTACCGTAAAGCGGCGCACCTCACCCGCCTTCGAGGGAGATCGGAGAGCAGCGGATATCCGGCCTGGCCTGGATGCGCAAAAGCAGGAGAAGGAAGCCCGCTTCACCAAACGGGACAGACTTTGGTGCGGTGCGCTCACGGGCCTTTACGCCCTGGTGGCCTTGCTCAATCTGGGCACGCTGCAAGCCCCGGAAACGGCCTGGCAGGCGGGAAAAGGGGAGGGTGTGACCATCCGCCTAGAAAGGGAGGCCACGCTTTCCAGCATCCGGGTATTCGGCGGGTTGTATACGGGCACTTCGGAATTTACGGATGACGAGGGCAATTCCTTTGCTTATGAGGAAGACAACGGTGATATGTTCCGCTGGGTCAAGATCGGCGGCGAGGGCTGGGAAACCGGCGCGGTGACCCTACGGGTGACCGAAGGCTCCGTGTGGTTCAATGAGATCGCCTTTTTTGACGAGGGTGGCAACCAAGTGCCCATCACCTCGTGCGAGGCTTTGGCCGCTGCACCGGACCTGGCGGATGCGGCCCTGCTGATCGACGAGCAGGATCAGGTGCCGGCTGCGCCTTCTTACCTCAACGGCATGTATTTCGACGAGCTGTATCATGCCCGCACGGCCTATGAGCACCTGCACGGCCTGGTCCCCTATGAGAATTCCCACCCGCCGCTGGGCAAGGTGTTCATCATGCTTGGAGTGGCCCTCTTCGGCATGAACACCTTTGGATGGCGTATCGCGGGCACGCTTTTCGGCATTGCTATGGTGCCCATCCTTTATCTGTTTGCCAAAAGGCTCTTTAAACGCAGCGATTACGCTCTTCTTTGCGCGGGCCTGTTCGCTTTTGATTTCATGCACTTTTCGCAAACGCGCATCGCCACCGTCGATGTGTTCGGCGTGTTCTTTATCCTGCTGATGTTCTACTTCATGCACGAATACTATTGCATGAATTTCTTCACGGATGGCCTGGGGGCCACCCTCAAGCCACTGGCTTGGGCAGGAGTATTCTTTGGCCTGGGCGCTGCCAGCAAGTGGATCTGCATCTACGCAGGCGGCGGCCTGGCGGTGATTTTTTTCACCTCCCTGGGCCAGCGCTATATGGAGTACCGCAAGCAGATCCGCAGCGGGGATGTGAAAAAGCGGGCCCAGGTGGCGCGCTTCTGGCGGCAGGCCGTGCTGACCCTTCTGTGGTGCTGCCTATTCTACATATTGGTGCCGGTATGCATCTATTTGGCCTCCTATCTGCCCTACGTGCTTTCCGAAATGCACTATGACCTTGGGGGCATTTGGAATTTCCAAAAGTTCATGTTCGATTACCACAGCAACCTTACAGCTACCCACCCCTACGAATCCCCCTGGTGGCAGTGGCCGCTCAACCTGCGGCCCGTGTGGTATTATGTAGGTTACGATGTACGTGCTGGCTATGCCTCCACCATTTCCGCCTTTGGCAACCCCGCGGTATGGTGGGCCTGCTCCTTGGGAACATTGATTTTAGCGGTGCGGCTGATCCTTGGCAACATCCGCCGGGAAAAGGGCATGTTCGTGCTGATGGTGGCGGTTTGCGCCAACTATCTGCCCTGGGTGCTGGTGACCCGCTGCACCTTTGCCTACCACTATTTCGCCACGGTGCCGTTCCTAATTCTGTGCACGGGCTACCTCTTGCTGGAGGCGGAGGCGCGTCACCCTTCCATCGCCCCGCTCAAATGGCTGTGGCTGGGTGTGAGCATCGCGCTCTTCGCGCTGTTTTACCCGGTGATCTCCGGCCTGGCCGCACCGGATTGGTTTATTCATTGGCTGGAATGGCTGCCCAGCTGGACGTTTTTGGGCTATTGAGGAATGCTTATGCTGCAAAAGGAGAACTTTTACCAACTGCTGCGCTTCGGCCTGGTGGGCGTGCTGAATACCCTGGTGGATTTTGGCGTCTACCAGCTTTTGGTATGGCTGGGCCTGCATTATGCGCTGGCTCAATGCCTTTCCTATAGCTGCGGCCTGCTCAACAGCTATTTTTTCAACAGCCGCTGGACCTTCCGCCAGGAAAAGAAATACACCCAAAAAGAATTCCTGCGCTTTTTGCTAGTCAACCTTTGCTCATTAGCACTTTCCGTGCTCTTGCTGCGCCTGTGCTATGAGGTGCTGGGCATTGAGAGCAACCTCATCGCCAAGGGTATCGTGATGGTTTTTGTGATGCTGGTCAATTTCATCGCCAATAAGCTTTTCGTATTCAAATAACGCCCGCGGGATTCTGCGATCCATAGCCGGCCGGGCGGGGGAGGCAAACTATGCTCGCAAAAATACATAGCTTTGGCCTGAGCGGCCTGCTCGGCTTTGCCGTGGAGGTGGAGGTAGACGTGAGCCCGGGCCTGCCCGCCTACGATACCGTGGGCCTGCCGGATGCTGCCGTGCGCGAATCCCGCGAGCGGGTGCGTTCCGCCCTGCGCAACAGCGGCTTTGAGTTTCCGATGCGCCGCCTCACCATCAACCTCGCTCCGGCGGATATGAAAAAAGAAGGTACCCTTTACGACCTGCCCATTGCTCTAGGCATTTTGGCCGCCACAGCGCAGATACCGCCGGAATCTGCGGAGGAGTATCTCTTCTTAGGCGAGCTGGCCCTGGATGGAGCGGTGCGGGGCATCAACGGCGTGCTGCCCATGCTGATCAGCGCCCGGGAGAGCGGTATAAAGAAAGTCATCGTGCCTGTGGAGAACGCGGCCGAGGCAGCCCATATCGGGGATATTTCGGCCTATGCTGTGAGCAGTCTGAGCGAAGCCGCCGCCCTTTTGCGCGGCCAAGCGGAGGCTCTGCCCATCGCCCGGGGCGAGTGGAAAGGCGAGGCGGCGGAGGGGTATACAGACTTTGCGGATATCAAGGGCCAGCAGGGGGCCAAGCGTGCTGCGGAGATCGCCGCAGCCGGCGGACATAACCTGCTGTTGGTCGGCACACCGGGCAGCGGCAAAACCATGCTGGCCAAGGCAATCCCCTCCATTTTGCCGGCGCTCACCTTTGAGGAAGCGCTGGAGATCACGAAAATCCACTCCATCATGGGCAATCTGCGGGGCTCTGACTCCATTGCCCTCAGGCGGCCCTTCCGTTCTCCACATCATAACGCCTCCACGGCTGCGCTGGTGGGCGGCGGCTCCAAGGCCCTGCCCGGCGAGATTAGCCTGGCGCATTTCGGTGTGCTCTTTTTAGATGAATTTCCAGAATTCCAAAAGGATGCGCTCGAAGCCCTGCGCCAGCCCATGGAGGATGGTACGGTCACCATCACCCGGGCGGCCATGCGGGCCTGCTACCCGGCCCAATTCATGCTGGTGGCGGCCATGAACCCCTGCCCCTGCGGCTATTACGGCGGTAGACAGGACAGGTGCCGCTGTACGCCCTCGCAGATCAGCCGCTACCGGGGCCGGGTCTCGGGGCCAATGCTGGATCGCATCGACCTGCATGTGGAAATGACGGAGGTGGGCTACGAGGATATCGCGGGCCGCGCGCCGGGCGAACCCAGCGCCGCTATCAGAGCCCGGGTGGATGCTGCGCGCGACCGCCAGCGGGCGCGTTACCAGGGTGAGGGCATCCTCTTCAACGCCCAGCTGACGGAAGCCCATATGCAGCGCTTTTGCCCCCTCGATGATAAGGCCGAGGCCCTTTTGAAGCGGGCCTTTACCGCGCTCGACCTGAGTGCCCGGGCTTACGGCCGGGTGCGCAAGGTGGCCCGCACCATCGCCGATGTAGAGGGCAGCGAGGTTATAAGGCCGGAGCACATCGCCGAGGCCGTGCAATATCGGAGTTTAGACCGCAAATACTGGGGAGGATAGGCCATGCAGGAGGAAGCGCGCAGATACCGCCTTTGGCTCAGCTTTGTGCTGGGCACGGCCCACGCCCGTATTCAGGCCCTACTGGATGCCTATGAGGGCGATGGCAAGGCCGTATTCCGCGAGGCCGCGCTGGGCTGCCTGCCCGGTGCAATCCAGCGGGAGCTGGAGGGAAACGCCCTGCTGCATCAAAAGGCCAGCGAAGCCTATATCGACCAATGCCTAGGCTACATGGCCCGCCACGGCATCGAGGCCGTGCTGGTTGAGGATGAGAACTACCCCATGCTTTTGCGGCACATCTACCGCCCGCCCACGGCGCTATATGTGCGGGGTCGGCTGCCTAAGCGCATTCCACTGCCCCTAGCGATGATCGGCTCGCGCAAATGCACGGATTACGGCAGGCAGATGGCATTGGAGCTTTCCAAAGAGCTGGCGGAGCAGGGCGTATGCGTGGTATCGGGCCTGGCCTACGGCATCGACTGCCTCTGCGCCCAGGGCGCGCTGGCCGCGGAGGAAAACGATTTCCCGACCATTGCCGTGCTGGGCGGCGGGGTAGATGTCGTTTACCCGGCTGCCAATCAAAGGGAATACGAGCAGATCGTGGAGCGGGGGGCCGTGGTATCCGAGCATTTGCCGGGTACAAAGCCGATGGCCGCGCATTTCCCCCAGCGTAACCGCATCATCAGCGGCATCAGCCGGGGCGTGGTGGTTATCGAGGCGGCGAAGCAAAGCGGCACCAGCATCACCGTGGATTGCGCCCTCGAGCAAGGGCGGGATGTGTTCGCCCTACCGGGCAGGCTCACGGATATCACCAGCGAGGGCGCCAACCGCATGATCAGCGAGGGCACGGCTAAGGCCGTAAACGGCGCCAAAGATATTTTAGAGGAATACGGCGTGGAAATAAAAGCGAAAACGCCCGCGAAGACGGTGGATGAAAGCGCCCTTTCCTTTGAGCAAACGTTGATTCTTAGGCTGTTGCAGGCGGGGGAGCGCAGCGCCGACGATCTGGCCGAAATGACGGGCTTTTCACCCTCGATTTTAAATTTCGCCTTGACAGACATGGAATTTTCGGGAATAATTAAGCAATCGCGCGGTAGGCTCTATAGCCTGTGAGCAGCGCGATCACCGATCAAAGGAATCGATCATAAAAATCGATCGAAATATTGCAGAAATTGTGCAGCATGTGGAGGTAATCGCTTAGATGGCGGAAACGTTAGTGATCGTCGAGTCCCCGGCAAAGGCAAAGACGATAGGCAAGTTTTTAGGAACGAAATATAAGGTGGTGGCTTCCAACGGGCATGTAAGGGACCTTCCAAAGAGCCAGCTGGGCGTGGATGTGGAACATGACTTCTCGCCAAAATACATCACCCTCAGAGGCAGGGGCGATGTGCTGGAGACCATCCGTAGAGAGGCCAAGACCGCCCAAAAGATATACCTCGCAACCGACCCTGATATGGAAGGGGAAGCCATCAGCTGGCACCTAGCGCAGATTCTCAAGCTGGATCCGGACTCCAAGTGCCGCATCGAGTTCAACGAGATCACCATGAATACGGTGAAAAACAGCGTTAAATCCGCCCGCGCCATCGATATGCACCTGGTGGACGCGCAGCAGGCCCGCCGCGTGCTTGACAGGCTCGTGGGCTATAAGATCAGCCCCATCCTCTGGGCCAAAGTGCGCCGGGGTTTGAGCGCGGGCCGGGTGCAATCCGTGGCCTGCCGTATCCTGTGTGACCGCGAAAAGGAGATCATGGATTTCATTCCGGAGGAATTCTGGAACATCACAGCCCTTTTAAAGCATAAGGACAGCCGCAAGCCCCTATCCGCCAAGTTCTATGGCTATGGCGATAAAAAAACCGATATTCATAACGCGCAAGAGGCCCAGGCCGTGGTGGATGCTTCCGCAAATGCGGATTTTTCGGTAACGGATATCAAGGTTAGCGAGCGGGTACGCCACGCGCCGCCGCCCTTTACTACCAGCAGCCTGCAGCAGGAGGCCAGCCGCAAGCTGGGCTTCACCACCAAGCTTACCATGCTAATTGCCCAGCAGCTCTACGAGGGCGTGGAGATCGCCGGCCAGGGCGTGACCGGTCTCATTACCTACATCCGCACGGATTCCGTGCGCATCGCCCAGGAGGCGCAGAGCCAGGCTCTGGAGCATATCACCACCGCCTACGGCGCGCAGTATGTGCCGACCAAACCCAATATCTACAAGGGCCGCAAGGGCGCACAGGATGCGCACGAGGCCATTCGCCCCTCCAGCGTGCTCAACAGGCCACAGGATGTGAAGGCTTCCCTCAACAACAACCAATACAAGCTCTACAAGCTGATCTACGAGCGTTTCCTGGCCAGCCAGATGAGCGAGGCCAAATATGAAGTGAGCGCAGTTTCCTTTGGCGCGAACGGCTGCACATACAAAGCAACAGGCACCCGTACCCTCTTCAATGGCTATACCGTCGTTTATACGGAGGGCCGTGACGAGGCCGAGGAAGCGGAGACCACCCTGCCTAAGCTTATCGTGGGCGAAAAGCTGGCCCTCGATCATATCGAGCAAGAGCAGAAATTCACCCAGCCGCCGCCCCGCTATACGGAGGCTTCGCTGGTTAAAACGCTGGAAGAGAAAGGCATCGGCCGCCCCAGCACCTATGCGCCCACCATCTCCACCATCATCGAGCGGGGCTACGTGCAGCGGGAGAAAAAGCAGCTGGTCCCCACAGAGCTGGGCTTCGTAGTCACCCAGATCATGAAGGAGAATTTTCAAGACATCGTGGATGTGAAATTCACAGCCGATATGGAAACCAAGCTCGATCGGGTCAAGGATGGCGAGCAGGAATGGAAAGACGTAATCCGCCGCTTCTACGGTCCCTTTGAGGAAACGGTTGTCAAGGCCTCTGAGAGCATCGAGAAGGTGGTCATCGCGGACGAGGTATCGGATATTCCCTGTGAAAAGTGCGGGGCCATGATGGTCTATAAGATGGGCCGCTTCGGCAAGTTCCTGGCCTGCCCCAATTTCCCCGAATGCCGCAACACCAAGGCGATCGTGGAAAAGATCGACGTAGCCTGCCCGGAATGCGGCGCTGCCCTCATCAAACGCAAGTCCAAGCGCGGCAAAGTTTTCTATGGCTGCGAGCGCTACCCGGATTGCAGCTTCGTCTCCTGGGACCGACCCGCCAAGGAGAAATGCCCGGTCTGCGGCCAGCCGATGGTGCACAAGCTGGGCCAGAACGGCGGCTATACCGTTTGCACCAATAAAGATTGTGGCCACGTGGTTCGGCCGCAAAAAAAGGATAAGGACGAGAATGAATAAGCGCCCATTGCGGATAGGCCTCGAGCCTGTTTCTGTGATCGGTGCCGGCCTGGCGGGCTGTGAGGCCGCGTTTCAGCTTGCTGAGCGCGGCTTAGCCGTACGCCTATATGAAATGAAACCGCACAAGCACCAGCCTGCCCACAAGGCGGATACCTTCGCGGAGCTGGTCTGCTCCAATTCCCTTAGGTCGGACAGGCTGCAAAACGGCGCGGGCCTGATGAAGGAGGAAATGCGGCGGCTGGGGTCGCTGATCCTCTGGGCTGCGGATCAAACCCGTGTGCCCGCGGGCGGTGCTCTGGCCGTGGATCGGGAGGGCTTCAGCCGCCTGGTGACGGAACGCATCGAAGCCCACCCCAATATTGAAGTGGTACACGAGGAAGTGCAAAGCCTGCCCGATGGCCCGGCCATCGTGGCCACCGGCCCGCTCACGGATGGGCCGATGCTGGACGCCATCCAAGGCTTGTTTGGCCCTGGCCTGCATTTTTACGACGCTGCGGCTCCGGTGGTAACGCTGGAATCGCTCAATATGGAAAAGGCCTTCCGCGCCTCCCGCTATGCCCGGGGCAGCGACTACATCAACTGCCCTATGACGCGGGAAGAATACTTCGCCTTCGTGCGCGAGTTAATAGCGGCCGAGACAGCCCCCCTGCACGAATTCGAAACGCCCCGGGTCTTCGAGGGCTGCATGCCCGTGGAGGTCATGGCAGGGCGCGGAGAGATGACCTTGGCCTTTGGCCCGCTCAAGCCAGTGGGTCTTCGGGATGAGCGGACGGGCTCAAAGCCCTTCGCCGTGGTGCAGCTTAGGCAGGATGACGCTGCGGGTACGCTCTATAACCTAGTGGGCTTTCAGACCAACCTCAAATTTGGCGAGCAGCGCCGGGTGTTCGGCATGATACCGGGCCTAGAAAACGCGGAGTTCGTGCGCTACGGCGTGATGCATCGCAATACCTTTTTGCCCTCTCCGGGCAAGCTCGACTGGCGCTACAGCGTAAAGGAGCGGCCGGGCCTCTATTTCGCCGGGCAGATCACGGGTGTGGAGGGCTATGTGGAGAGCGCCGGCTCGGGCCTCTTGGCGGGCATCGGCCTAGCCCGGGAATTGGCAGGCAAAGAACCTTTGGATTTTACGGTGCAAACGGCCCTGGGAGCCATGGCGCACTATGTGGCGGAATACGCGGGCGCGGATTTCCAGCCTATGAACATCAACTTCGGCATCATGGCGGACCTGCCAAACGCGCCGCGCGGCAAGGCCGAACGCTATACGGCCATCGCAGAGCGGGCATTAGCGGTGATAGATGGCATAATTGCGAATAAACTGTAAAGGTAAAAGAGGAGGATCACGCGGGGCGCGAATGTATGGTATTATTGTAAAAACCAAATCATGCAAAACTGCGCTTAGACGCTTTGTTTGATCGAAAAGATCGAAAGGAAAGGGATATATGACGCTGGAGGGAACGACGATCGTGGCCGTGCGCCGGGATGGTAAATGCGCCGTAGCCGGTGATGGCCAGGTGACTATGGGCGAGAAGACCATTATGAAGGGCACGGCCCGCAAGGTGCGCAGGCTCTACAATGACAAAGTGGTGGTAGGCTTCGCCGGCTCGGTTGCGGATGCTTTTTCGCTCTGTGAACGTTTTGAAACCAAGCTTACCAAATACAGCGGCAGCCTAAAGCGGGCGGCCGTGAGCTTGGCGCAGGATTGGCGGGGCGATAAGGCCATGCGCCAGTTGGAGGCCCTGCTGATCGCCGCGGATGAAGAGGAACTGCTCATCATCTCCGGCACAGGCGAGGTCATCGATCCGGATGACGGCATCGCTGCCATCGGGTCGGGCGGCATGTATGCCATGGCGGCCGCCAAGGCCCTCAAAGAGAATACGGACCTTGGCGCAAAAGAGATCGCGCAAAAGGCCATTGAGATCGCATCGCAGATCTGCGTGTTCACCAACGGCAATATCACGCTGGAGGAAGTATGATGATGACGCCGAGAGAAACAGTCGAGGCACTGGATAAATACATCATCGGCCAGGATGAGGCCAAGCGCGCGGTGGCCATCGCCCTGCGCAACCGTTATCGCCGCAGCCGCTTGCCCGAGGAGCTGCGCGAGGAGATCACCCCCAAGAACATCATCATGATGGGCCCCACGGGCGTAGGTAAAACCGAGATCGCCCGCAGGCTCGCCAAGCTGGTGGATGCGCCGCTGGTCAAGGTGGAGGCTACCAAGTTCACCGAGGTGGGCTATGTGGGCCGGGATGTGGACAGCATGGTGCGCGATCTCGTGGAGGCGTCCATCCGTCTTTGCAAGGAGCGCAAGGCCCAGGCCGTTCGCGTTGTGGCAGAGGCAGCGGCGGAGCAGCGGTTGATCGAGCTTTTGCTCCCCGGGCAAAAGAAAAAGGGCGCTTCCGGCCCGGTGAACCCGCTGCAATTTTTGCTGGGCAGCGGCGGCGGCCAGCCTGCCGAGCCGGAGCTTAGCGAAGAGGAAAAGGCCCGCAGATCCTCCCTGCGCGAGGATGTGGCGGCCAAGCTTCGGGCCGGGCAATTGGAAGACGAAATGGTAGAGGTGGAAGTCGAACAGCAGCCCACCGGCGGCGCGATGATGGCAATGGGCATCGACATCGACCTCAACGAGATGATGGGCGGCCTGATCCCGCCCAAAAAGAAAAAACGCCGGGTTAGCGTCAAGGAGGCCCGCCGCATCCTCATCCAGGATGAAACGGAAAAGCTCATCGATATGGACGAGGTCACAAGAGAGGCCGTGGAAAAGGCCGAGCAGGATGGCATCATCTTTATCGACGAGATCGATAAGATCGCCTCTGCCCAGCAGATGGGCGGGCCGGATGTTTCCCGAGAGGGCGTGCAGCGTGATATCCTTCCTATCGTGGAGGGCTGCACGGTGAATACCAAGTACGGCCCCGTGAAAACGGATTTCATGCTCTTTATCGCCGCCGGGGCCTTCCACGTTGCCAAGGTGACGGATCTGATCCCCGAGCTGCAGGGCCGCTTTCCCATCCGGGTGGAATTGGCAGCCCTCACGGCTGAGGATTACAAGCGCATCCTCACCCAGCCGGAGCACGCCATCACCAAGCAATACGCTGCCCTGCTCAAAACGGACAGCATCGTTTTAACCTTTACGGAGGATGCGCTCACCGCCATTGCCCAATACGCCTATAACGCCAACGAGACCAGCGAGAATATTGGCGCGCGGCGGCTGCACACCATCATGGAAAACCTACTGGAAGACATCTCCTTTAACGCGGGCGGCGATTACCCTCTTACCAAGGTAGAGGTAGACGAAGCCTATGTGAAGGAGCATATATCCAAACAATACCAAAGCGAGGATCTGCAAAAGTTTATTCTGTGATGAAAACGAGAAGGCTCTTCAACCGCATACTCTGCCTGGCCTTAGCGCTGCTTTTTTCCGGCTGCGCGGCTGCCGCCACCACGGCCAACGTGGTGGTGCTGGAGCCGATCCCTGTAGCCGAAACGCCTGCGCCGCTGGTTCCTGTTGCCGCCCAGGCACAGGCAGGCAGTCTACCAACGGAAACGCTGCTGGAGCCGGGTGGGGAAGGGCAGCTGGTGCAGCTCACCCCGCCGCCGGATGCAGTTATGCCCGAGCCTAGCGCCTCCACATGGGAAGCCACGGAGCCGGAAGCCTCGGCTTCCCCTGAACCCACGGAGGAGCCTACGCCCACGCCTAAGCAGACGGCTAAACCCTCGCCTACCCCGACCTATACGGTGGAAGAGCTGGAAGAATACGTCGATGGCTTTGTGAATTCCAAAACCATCAACCTTCGCAAGGGGCCGGGCACGGATTACGAGGTGCTGGGCGAATACGAGCGCTACGACGAGCTGCTGGTCACTGGCACCTGTGAGGAATGGTACCGCGTGAAGCTGGACGGGCTTAGAGGATACATGCTAATGGAGTATGTGACCATCGGCAGCGTGCCCACGCCTACCCCAAAACCTACGGACAAGCCCAAGGCCACCGCTACCCCCGAACCTGCGCCCACCGAAACGCCCAGCCCCAGCGCTTCTTTTTCCGAGGAGGACGAGCTGTATCTGGTGGCCCAGGTCGTTTATAAAGAAGGGGACAGCGAAAGCTATGTGGCCGTGGCCAACGTGATCTACAACCGTGTGCAGAGTAGCCGCTTCCCCGATACGATCTACGACGTAATCTATCAGAGAAACCAATTTTCCACGGATAGCCTCAAATCGCCCTCCAGCGCGGCTAAGGCGGCCGTGCAACAGATATTCGTGGAGAAGAACCTGCTCCTTCCTGCTGAGGTGCTGTATTTCCAATCCGCCAGCCGTGGCACCAGCCGCACCGGCTACAACTACTACGCCACGTTTGGCGGCAACGTATTTTTCTACAAATAGCGCCCCTTTCCGTGCAAATAGAAAGAACCATACCGGCAAAGAATAATACCGCTACTTCATTTGGAAAGGCGGTATTTTTCGTATGCAAGCAGTCATCATGGCAGGGGGCGAGGGCAAACGGCTGCGCCCCCTCACCTGCACCATGCCCAAGCCCATGGTTCCCTTGCTTAACAAACCCGTGATCGATTATTGCGTGGAGCTGCTTACGGCCCATGGCATTGCCGATATCGCGGCCACCCTTCATTATTTGCCCAATATGATATCGCAGCATTTGGGCGATGGCAGGGCCTTTGGCGCGAATATCCGCTACAGCGTGGAGGATAAGCCGCTGGGCACGGCGGGCAGCGTGCGCGCAGCCGTGGGGGATACCGCAACGGGGCCGGTGCTGGTGCTCAGCGGGGATGCCATGACGGATATCGACCTAACCGCCCTGGCCGAGCGGCATGCTAAAAACGGCGCCGCGGCCACCATTGTGCTCAAGCGCGTGCAGGTGCCCACGGAATACGGGGTAGCTATCCTCGACGAAACCAGCCGCATCACGCGTTTTTTGGAAAAGCCCCAGCTCTCCGAGGTCTTCAGCGACCTGGCCAACACCGGCATCTACCTACTTTCGCCTGAAGCGGTAGAGATGATCCCACAGGATATGAAATATGATTTCAGCATGGATCTTTTCCCCAAAATGCTCAAAGCGGATATGCGCATCGAAGGTTATGTAACGGAAAGCTATTGGTGCGACATCGGCGACCTTGAGCAATATCTCGGTGCGCAGCGAGATATGTTGCTGGGCAAATGCGCCTTTGAGACCTTGGCCGTGGAGCGGGAGGGCATTTGGATCGAGCATGGGGCCAGGATATCTTCGGATGCAGCCGTGATCGCCCCCTGCTACATCGGCCGGGATGCGGAGGTGGCGGCCGGAGCCTTGCTGGCGGATGGAGCCGTGCTTTGCAGCGGCAGCCGGGTGGGCACGGGCAGCAGCATCAAGCGCTCCGTGCTCATGCCCGGGGCCAGGGT
>DHOI01000093.1:0-3087 GCA_002409725.1 Christensenella sp. UBA5394 | reverse complement strand
GTGCTCATGCCCGGGGCCAGGGTGCGGGAGAACGTGGAGATACGCGGGGCGATCCTCTGCGAAGGCGCGCATGTGGATAGCGGCGCGCAGGTCTTTGCCCACACGGCCCTGGGCGCGGGCAGCAACGTGGGCAAGAACTGTGCCATCACCGCCGGGGCCTCCCTCTGGCCAAATAAGCGCCTGGAGGATGACGCCCGCTGCTCCGAGGACGTGGTATGGGACGACGGCCTGCAAAAGAGCGGCCTTGACATGTGTGTGAAAGGCTTTGCCGATCACGACCTGGGGCCGGAGCGGGCGGCCCGGGTGGGGGCAGCCCTTGCCCTCGCCCGCAAGGCCGCGGGCAAGGAGCTGGCAGTGGCCACGGACGGTAGCCAGCAGGCGGTGATGCTCAAGCACGCCCTGATATCCGGCATATTGGCCCAGGGCGCGGATGTATGCGATCTGGGCTACTGCGCCTATTCGGCCTTTGAGCATGCCGTGTTCAGCTTTGGCATGGAGGGCGGGGCTTATGTGCGCCACGGCGGTCAAAGCCCCCATGAAACCGAGCTGGTGCTCTGCGACGACATGGGCTGCCAGCTCACGGGTGGGGCCTTCCGCGCCTTCCGCCAGGAGGTGCTGATGGGGCCGCACCACCCGGTAACCGCCCAGCGCTTAGGCATTTTGCAGCCCCTGGGCGGGGCGGCCCGGGCCTACGAAGCGCATCTGGCCAAATCCATCGCAACGGCCCGCCTGCCGGAAACCAACGGCGTAAAGCTGGTATTGGGCAGGGGCGGCGATATCTACGACGCGGTGGCCCGGGTGCTGCTGCCCGCCGGATATACGGTGCAGTATATGGATGAAAAGGATCCCGAACGCCTGCACGGGGCCATGGTGCATGCGGGCGCGGAGCTGGGTTTCGTAGCCGCAGCCGGGGGCGAGGGGGAGATGACTTGCATCTGGCGGGATCGATACCTGCGCGAAGGCGAGCGCATCACCATCTTCATCCTGTGCGCCCTGGTCGAAGGGCGGCTTAGGGGGGAAGCGGTGCTGCCCGTACGCGTGAGCGAAGAATACGCGGCCTTTCTCGAAGGCAGGGGCTGCCGGGTGCGGCGCTGCCCGGATCACCGGGCCAAGTGGCGACGGCAGGCCCTGGAGGAGGGCTGTTACCTGCCGGAGCTGTTCGAGCCGGAGGCGGCCATCCTGCGCCTGGCGGAGCTGTGCAGGCAGGAGAAGCTGGGCAGATACCTTGACGAGATACCGCAGGCCTATGAATCCGAGGCCAGCGTGGGATGCTCCTGGAAGGAGATGGGCCGGGTGCTGCGTAGCCTGGTGGAGACAGAACCCAGCAGCCGGGTGGAACTGATCGACGGTGTAAAGGTCAAGAGCGACAATGGCTGGATATTGGTGCGGCCCAATCGGGATTTCACGGCTTGCCGCATAATCGCCGGCAGCTATAACGCGGAATACGCCAAGGAGCTGACGGATCTCTACCTCGACAAGGTGCGCCGGCTCGCGAAGGACAAAAACGGAAAATCGTGATACAATGGACGGAGCTTCGATTTTGAATAAAAGGAGACCCCGTCCATGTTCCATATCGTATTGGTGGAGCCGGAGATTCCCCCGAACACCGGCAATATCTCCCGCACCTGCGCCGTAACGGGCACGGCCCTGCATATGGTGCGACCCTTCGGCTTCGATCTGGATGACAAAGCCCTTAAACGGGCCGGGCTCGACTATTGGAGCAGCCTGGAGGTGCACTATTACGATGCCTTTGAAGAGGTGGAGGCAGCCTATCCAGGGGCGCGCTTTTTCCTCACCTCCACGCACGCCGCCCGCTCCTATGCCGAGGTTACCTATCAGGATGGAGATTTCCTCGTTTTCGGCAAAGAAACGGCAGGGTTGGGGAAGGCCCTGCTCACCAGGCGCGCGGCGGATGCCATCCGCATCCCCATGAAAGCGGGCCAACGCTCGCTGAACCTTTCCAATTCGGTGGCAATCGTGCTCTATGAAGCCCTGCGGCAGGCGGGCTTTCCAGATATGGTATAAAATTTCAGAAATGCGGCTGTTTTTCGGCTTGAAAGGCTTGACAGGCGGTCGCATTTTGGATAGAATATCACTTGTGTGTTCTTTAGGATCGGTATTTGCGGCCACAGCCCCGGAAGCAAGGTACCTCCCACGAATGCAACGTAATTTTCACAATGCTTTTTAGGAGGACAGCCATGAAGACCTATATGGCCAAGGGTGAGACTGTCGAGCGCAAGTGGTACGTGGTCGATGCGGACGGTATGGTACTCGGCCGCCTTGCATCCCAGGTAGCCGCTATCCTGCGCGGCAAGCACAAGCCCATATATACCCCTCATGTGGACACCGGTGATCATGTTATCATCATCAATGCCGGCAAGGTCACCATGACGGGCAACAAGCTCGATCAAAAGAAATACTACCGCCACACCGGCTATCCGGGTGGCCTGCGTGAAACCTCATACCGCGACCTGCTTGATAAGAAGCCCGAATTCGCCGTGTACGAGGCCATCCGCCGCATGATGCCCAAGGGCCCCCTGGGCCGCCAGATGCTCAAAAAGCTCCGCGTTTACGCGGGCAGCGAACATCAGCAAGCAGCCCAACTGCCCGAAACGCTCGTGCTCAAATAAGGGAAAGGAGCAACAAGAAATGGCTAACATCACCCAGTATCTCGGCACCGGCAGGCGCAAGAAGTCCATTGCTCGCGTTCGTCTCGTTCCCGGCACCGGCGTCATCACCGTGAACCAGCGCGACCTCGACGATTACTTCGGCTACGAAACCCTCAAGATGATCGCCCGCGCGCCGCTGGCCCTCACCGACACCCTCAACAAATACGACGTACGCGTAAGCGTCTACGGCGGCGGTACCACCGGCCAGGCCGGCGCTATCCGCCACGGCATCGCCCGCGCCCTGATCGTGGCCGATCCCGAGCTGCGCGGCGCCCTTAAAAAAGCGGGCTTCCTGACCCGCGACCCGCGCATGAAGGAGCGTAAAAAGTACGGCCTCAAAGCCGCCCGCAGAGCGCCCCAGTTCTCCAAACGTTAACTTCTGCTTGTCCTTTATGCAAGCAAAGCCCCCGGCCGTTTA
>DHOI01000024.1:3841-10293 GCA_002409725.1 Christensenella sp. UBA5394 | reverse complement strand
TCTCCTTTATATTCCGGCGGAAAAGCCCCCAACCAGAGGATCCGATCATTTATTTTCGGCATGCAAAAGGGCATACCCCCACTTACCCCCGCCAAGGGGGCACAGGTCATGCCCGATACCAGTATGCGCGCTTGCGCTCTATGGCGTTACTTGGACTTTCGTCACCGTCCGTATCTTCCATTGGGAGTCCTTTCAATAGATTATATTATGCATATTTTACATTTATATTCCCCACATGTCAACAGAGGCGCCCGCCAGGGCGCCCTGTTTTTCCCAACATTCCATGTTTTTACAAATTACGCCGCCCGCTTACGCCAGATATAGATCCCCGCGGCCAGCAGGATCAAGGCCAGGCCGGGGCCCACATCCGCCGCATCGCCCGTTTTCACGGGTCTGAAGCCACTGCCGCCGCTACCACTACCGCCGCTGCCGCTGACCGTGCCTTCGACCAGCATGAAGGGGCTCAGGGAAGTGACGGGTATGCTGAAATTGCCGCTGGAATCCACCTTGCCCTTGTATGTATCGACGATGCCGTTGATGTAGTGCAGGGCGGTGATGGTCTTGCCGGCATAGTTCTTGCCGAGGATGAAGGTGAGGGTTTTTGTGCCCGTAAAGGTCTTGTTGCAGGTGATGTCGTAGGCGCAGACGACCTTGGCATCCTTGGCCGCGGATTTGAGGGCCTTGTAGGCGTCGCTGCTTTCTACAAGCTTTGCCGTTGTCAGAGTAGATCCCGCGGGCATATCCGAAAGGGTAACGGTCTTTTCCGCATTGGTGGCGGTGATGGGTTTAGCCGCGGCTGTAGATTCCACCTCGTTGCCCGTAACCTTGCCGCTGACCGAGGCAGTATCCGATGTGTTTTTGATGGTGCCCTTATTGTCCACATCGCCGGAGATAGAGCCGCCGTTGGAGATGGTGCCGCCTTCGGCGTTGTTGATCGTACCGGACATGGAGCCGCTTTCGGTATTGGTCACGGTGCCGCCGTTGTTGGTTACAGCACCGGTGATAACGCTCTTGTTGGTGAGCGTACCGCTCTTCTCGTTGGTCACCTTGGCGGTGATGGTGCCGCTGTTGGTCAGGGTGCCCGTGTTGGTCAAAGCAGCGTCCTTGTTGGCGATGCGGCCACCCGCAGCGTTCGTGAGGGTGCCGCTGTTGCTCACGGCGGCGCTGGATATCTCACCCTTGCTCTGGTTGGTCAGCGTACCGGTGTTGCTCAGGGACGAACTGGCGACGATGCCCGCATTGGTCAGCCTGCCATTGTTGGTGAGGGTCGAATCCTTCGTGATGGTGCCGCCCTTCTCATTTTCCAGCGCGCCGTTGACGGTAACCGTTTTTGCGCTTATAATGCCCTCGTTAAACATGCTCGTGCCGGAATCTACCGTCAGCGCCGAACCGGAGATCGTCCCGTCCTCGCCGTTCTCCACCACATCGCCCGCCAGGGTCACCCCATCTCCCAGGGTGAGGGCGCCGGCGTTGGCCAAGTCGCCGTTTACCGTAACGCCGGAAAGGGCCATGGTGCTTGCGTTGTTTATGTCCGCGTTTACCGTACCGCCGGAAATGGCGGCCGTGCCGCCGTTATCCAGCGAACCGGCCAGCGTGCCGCCGGTCATGGTGAGGGTACCCGCGTTATCCAGTGATTTATTGATCGCGCCGGTGCCTTTCAAGGTCAACTCGCTGCCCGTGGCGTTGCTCACATTGCCGTCTATCTGGCCGGCGGATACGGTCAATTCGCCGCTGTTCGTCACGTTATTGAGCGTGCCGCCGGCTACGTTTACCGTAGCGCCGGAATTGTTGGTGACCTTGCCGCTCACCTCGCCGCCTTCCACATTCAGCTTGCCTGTACCCGTGTTGGACACAGTACCGCGCACCAGGGCTTCATCTTTGAGGGTAACCTCGCCGCCATCGTTAACGATGCTGGGGCTTACATAGCCTTTGCCCGTGATGGTGAGCTTCTGCCCCGCGCCGACGGTCAGGGGCTTCGTGCCCACCACGTCGCCGCTGTTTACGATATCGCCGCTCACCGTGCCGCCATCCAGGTCCGCGTTGCCCTGGTTGTTCAGGCTGCCCGCAATGCTGCCCTCGTTGGTCAGCCTGCCGCCGGCACCGATCGTTACATCCGCGGCCATCGTAGAGCCGCTACCGTTGCTGATGGTGCTTTTTTCGCCCGTGGCGCTAACGCTACCGGCCGTGATCGCGCCGTCGTTGGTTAGCGTACCTTTTGCGTTGACGATCACCGTGGCAGCGGTAAGGCTGTTTTTCGCGGTGTCCGTGCCGGCGGGCACGATCAGCCCGGCGCCCGCGCCGATGGTCAGGCTTTTGATGCTGACGTTGCCGGAAAGGTTCGCCGTTTTACCTGCGTTTAGGGTGAGCGTGGTCACGTTCGATAAATAGACGAATTTAAGGCTTCCATCCGCGTCCTTCCAACAGGCCACAGTGGCGTCTTCGGAGGCAGCGCCTTGCGTAAAGCTATCCAGGGTGGTTTGCGTGGCCGAGGGATCTAGCTTATTCTTGGTCGTAATGGTGAAGGCCTCCGCGCCGTTGGAAGCAAGATTATCGCCGCTGCCCGTGGGAGTCGTGTCCGCCGCTAGTGCCCCCATGGGAACCAGCAGCAAAACCGCAGCCAAGATCAAAGAAAACAGGACTTGCTTTTTCATAAGAACCCCTTCCCGCCAGGCTTACATACGCCGCGCGCCGAATGATTATACCTATTTATACTATTTTACCTTATATATCGCAAAATTCCCAGCCCCGGTGTAGCCTTTGCCGCAAAATAAAACCCGCGCCGTGCACGGCGGGCCGTTTTTAGATGATAGCACAAACAGCATAAGGGCGAAGCGCCCGGCGCTCCGCCCTAAATTCATCGTTTTCTGCAAAACCCGGCTCTTACAGCAGCGTCTGCTCCGTTTCCTTGCTAAAAAGGTGCACCACGTTGCCGCCAAAGGTAAAGTTGACCTCATCGTGCAGGCGGAAGCCGCCGCGGTGCTCGGCGGGGAGATCCACCGTGGCCAGCACGATCACCACATCCTGCTCCAGCGCGCGCACGTGCAGGTGGATGGAGCTGCCCATCATTTCGGACACATCCACCTCGGCCTTGATATGGCTCTCCGGTGCGGAAGGCGCGCAGAGCATGATGTGCTCGGGCCGCACGCCCATGGTCACGGTCTGGGGCGCTACGTTCTTTTCGCGCAGCGCGGCCTGCTTTTCTTCGGAGATGGCGAAATCCGCCCCACCCAGGCGCACGTAATAAGCATCCCCACTGCGCATAAGTTCGGCGTTGAAGAAGTTCATCTGGGGGGTGCCGATGAAGCCCGCCACGAAGAGGTTTTCTGGGTGGTCGAAGGCCTCCTGCGGGGTGCCGATTTGCTGGATAAATCCATCCTTCATGATGACGATGCGATCGCCCAGCGTCATGGCCTCGGTTTGGTCGTGGGTCACGTAGATGAAGGTGGTATCGATGCGCTGGCGCAGCTTGATGATCTCGGCGCGCATCTGGTTGCGCAGCTTAGCGTCCAGGTTGGAAAGGGGCTCATCCATCAAAAACACCTGCGGGTCCCGTACAATGGCCCGGCCGATGGCTACGCGCTGGCGCTGGCCGCCCGAGAGGGCCTTGGGCTTGCGCTTGAGGTAATCGGTGATATCCAATATCTCCGCCGCCTCCCGCACCTTGCGGTCGATCACATCCTTGGGCTCCTTACGCAGGGTAAGGGCGAAGGCCATGTTTTCATAGACCGTCATATGCGGGTAGAGGGCGTAGTTCTGGAACACCATAGCGATGTCCCGGTCTTTGGGGGGTACGTCGTTGACCAGCTTGTCGCCGATGTAGAGTTCGCCCGAGGTGATCTCCTCCAGGCCCGCCACCATGCGCAGCGTGGTGGATTTGCCGCAGCCCGAAGGGCCCACCAGCACGATGAACTCATTATCCGCGATCTCGAGGTTGAAATCGTGGACTGCCGTGACCTTGTTGTCGTAGACCTTGGTGATGTTTTTGAGCGTTACGTTTGACATGTTCGTCGGCTCTGGCCGTGGGGCCTCCGCCCGCGCTGCCTCACCCATACGGAGCTGGCCGTATGAGCCTTACGGCAGGTCTCCACACTGCCGCACCGCAAGCCTTGCGGATAGATGATGCCTCCTTTTTATGCGTATCGCCCCGCAGGAAGTGGAGTGCGGGCCGACCGTGTTTTGATTTGGGCGCAAGACCCAAACTTAAAAACCCGGTTTTTGCGCGAACTGCGCGAGAATCGTTCATATATATGGTAGCAAAAAGCGGGTGCGATTGTCAACCGCATCCCGCTCCATACATCACAAAAAATGGAGAGTAAATCTAGGCCATCATAACGTAACAAAAGCATATGGTAGGCCGTGCCCGCGCCGATGCTCAAAAGTGCGTTTTTCTTCCACTAGCCCCGGGAACGGCGGCTACTTTCGCCGGTTTGCCGTTTGGGAGTCGGCCCCGCTTTTTTGCGCTGCCGGCGGCGTTCTTCCCGTTCCGCGGCCGCCTGGGTCGCTGCGGCCCTGCTGACCTTGGTGTGGATGCGCATGCTGTCGAGCAATTTGAGGGTAGTGAAAAGCATGATATACCAATCCATGCGGTAGGTCCACCAGCGCCCGTCAAAAGCGGCGCGCCAATGGCCGTTGAAAACCAGCTGGATGCATACCACGCAGAGGATCAGCCCGATAACGATGATGTTGCGACCCTCCATGGGTAGACCATCGAGAAACCTGTCCGGTATGCGCAGCTTGCTCATCAGGAAAAAGATCAGGCTCCAAAGCACGAGGCAGAAAAGCAGGATGCGGATCGCGTTTGTCAGCACGGATTGTTCCATATATCCATTCCCCTCCCGGTTCGCTCAGGCCATCGGATTCCCTTCCACTATAGCAATCCCACCTATTTTTTGTCAACAAGCGCCGGAGCTGCGGCGATCCTACACAGCAGATAATCAAAAAAGTGCGGGCAGCTCTTAAAACGGCAGGCCGCCCGCCCCACGATCATGGCTCCAAATGACGGGTATAGCGGACTTCCCGGAGCTCTTTGCCTCCAAGATCGACAGTCAGCCAGCCGCCGTCCGCGGCAAAGCCGCAGCGCTCGTAGAAGCGCCGCGCCCGGACGTTATCCTCCAGCACCCAGAGGAAGATATCCGCATAGCTCAAATGCCGCAGGCCGTCCATCCCGGCCTTCAGCAAAGGCCGGCCGTAGCCCCTGCCAAAGTATTCGGGCAAAAGGTAGATGGAGACGATCTCGCCATAATCCGGCATATCCTTGAATCTAGATGCGCAATAGGTCGAGGTGCCAATGATCCTTTCACCCTCCAGCATAACCAGCGTATGCCAACCCGGGTCATCGAGGTTCCCTGCCCAACGGTCCTCGGGTATCCCGTCCAGATATGCCTGCGGCATGATGCCCCGGTAAGCGCTTTTCCAGCTGGCCTCGTAAACACGGCTGATCGCCAGCCTATCGTCCCGTGCATTCATCAGCCTGATCCGCATACAATGCCCCCCGTCCCTTTCTGTTTGGCGCTATTGTACCGCAGGCGGGCGGGGATTTCCACCCTTGGGTGGCCCCCAAGGTGCGCATTCACCATTTCGCAAAGGCGTTTCAACAGATTTTCACAGAAAAAACACGAAAAAATAATCGAAAATTCGGGCTTTTGTAATAGTTTTGTGATGTAAAGCGCAATCGCTTGGGATATACTGAATATGCAAGCGAAAGTGTGGTGCGTGATTCCCTTTCAAGCACACAACACGATCAAAGGGCTCCGGCAAAACCGGAGCCCTTTTCTGCTCTGAATGGCGGCTGTCCCGCCCAACCCGGCGGACGGAAAAAGGGCCGCCCGGCCGCTTGGTTTCGTTTGACAAAGCCCGTTTGGCGTGATAATATTTTAACGTGTATAGTTATATACTTTTTTATATCGTATTCCCAGCAGCCGACCGGCGTTTTGCGCCGGAAACCCATAAACCAAGAAAGGATTTTGAATCATGGTAACACTCAAGATCGATGGCCGGGAGCTTCAGGTAAAAGAGGACAGCACCGTATTGGAGGCTGCCATCCTGGCCGGCGTCAAAATCCCCACCCTCTGCAACCTCAAGGATATCAACCAGATCGGCGCTTGCCGCATGTGCCTGGTGGAGGATGCCAAGAGCGGCAAGCTTCAGGCTTCCTGCACTCTGCCCGTGGCCGAAGGTATGGACATCATCACCAACTCCCCCAAGGTGCTGGGCGCCCGTAGGGCCGTGCTGGAGCTGATCCTCTCCGACCATGACCGCAGCTGCCTCACCTGCAAGCGCAACCGCTCCTGCGAGCTGCAAAACCTGGCCAACGAGCTGGGCATTACCGAGCTTCCCTTCGAAGGCGAGCAATCCCCCCGCACCGTCGACGAGATCTCCCCCTCCGTTGTACGGGATAACAATAAGTGCATTCTTTGCCGCCGCTGCGTGGCCGCCTGCCACGCCATCCAGGG
>DHOI01000024.1:1139-3574 GCA_002409725.1 Christensenella sp. UBA5394 | reverse complement strand
TGCCCCACCGGCGCCCTCTCCGAGAAGGATTCCACCGCCGCCGTTTGGGCCGCGCTGAGCGATCCCAACAAGTACGTGGTCTTCCAGCCCGCGCCCGCCGTACGCGTAGCCATCGGCGAAGAGTTCGGCATGCCCATCGGCACCAGCTCCACGGGCAAGCTAGCCGCGGCCCTGCGCCGCCTGGGTGCGGATAAGGTATTCGACGTGGATTTCGCGGCGGACCTTACCATCATGGAGGAGGGCACCGAGCTGATCGAGCGCATCCAAAATGGCGGCGTGCTGCCCATGATCACCTCCTGCAGCCCGGGCTGGATTAAATACTGCGAGCATTTCCACAAGGATTTCATACCCAACCTTTCGAGCTGCAAGAGCCCCAACCAGATGCAGGGCGCGGTGACCAAAACCTACTTTGCCGAGAAAAACGGCCTGGATCCTAAGGATATCTTCGTGGTCTCGGTGATGCCCTGCACGGCCAAAAAATTCGAGATCAACCGGCCGGAAATGGGCCGGGACGGCTACCGCGACGTAGACGCCAACATCACCACCCGCGAGCTTGCGCGCATGCTGCGCCAGGCCTCCATCGATTACGTCAACCTGCCGGATGAAAAGTTCGACGAAATCCTGGGTGAGTCCTCCGGTGCGGCAGTTATCTTTGGCGTAACCGGCGGCGTGATGGAAGCGGCCCTGCGCACCGTGGCCGATGTGCTGGAAGGCAAGGACATTCAGCAGATCGAATACACGGCCGTGCGCGGTTTGGACGGCATCAAGGAAGCCACCGTCAACATCGGCGGCATGGATGTAAAGGTGGCTATCGTCCACGGTACGGGCAACGCCAACAAGCTGCTTAACAGCATCCGCAATGGCGAGCGCACCTACCACTTCATCGAGGTCATGGGCTGCCCGGGCGGCTGTGTGACCGGCGGCGGCCAGCCCCATGTGGAGGCCCGCCTGCGCTATGAGGTCGATCCCCGGGAGGCCCGGGCGGCCGCTACCTATGCCTGCGACGAGGCCATGACCATCCGCAAGAGCCACCAGAACCCGGCCATCCAAAAGATCTACGCCGAATATTTCGGAAAGCCCGGCAGCCACAAGGCCCACGAGCTGCTGCACACCACCTACACGGAGCGCTAACTCCAAACCAATTTAATCCCCCAAGCGGGCGGCTGCTGCCGTCCGCTTTTTAAGTTCTTAAGATTTTTCAAAAAAGTTCACAAGGATTTTGCTATTTGGCTTACGGGCTGGTATAATGTATAAGATTTATTCGTATTTATTTTTTTAAGGGGGACTTTATGGTCGCCATCAAACAGGTAGAAACCCGGGCGGATCTACGCCGCTTCGTGGATTTTCCCAACAAGCTCTATGCTGATAACCCTTATTTCGTGCCTGCCACCTATGGGGACGACTTAAGCGATTGGAATCCGGCAAAAAACCCGGCCTTTTCCTATTGCGAGGCCAAGTGCTTCCTGGCCCTTCGGGAGGGCGAGATCGTGGGCCGCATCGGCGCCATCCTCAGCCATCGTGCCAACGAAAAATGGGGTGTGAACCGCATGCGCTTCACACAGGTGGATTTCATCGACGATGCGGAGGTATCCGCCGCGCTCTTCCAGGCCGTGGAGAATTTCGCCCGCGAAAAAGGCTGTGAGGAAGTCCATGGCCCCTTGGGCTTTACCGACTTGGATCGGGAGGGCATGCTGGTGGAGGGGTTCGACCGCCGCAGCCTCTTCTTCACGTATTACAACCATCCCTATTATAACGAGCACCTGGAACACTTGGGCTACCGTAAGGATACCGATTGGGTCGAATACCGCCTGCTCCTTTCGCATGATACGGATATCGCCAGCCGTATCCACGGCATCGCCGAGTGGGCGCTCTCGACCCACAAGCTCCACGTGGCCAAGGTGCGCACGCACGTAGGCGTCTACCCTTATGTGAAACAGGTGTTCGAGCTGGTGAATATCGCCTACGCCCAGCTTTACGGCGTAGTGGAGCTGGACGAAGCGCAGATCAAGCGCTATGTGGCCAAGTTCCTGCCGCTGATCAAAATGGATTACGTCTGCTTTGTGATGGATGAGAACGAGCGTATGGTAGCCTTTGGCGTATGCGCCCCCAGCCTCGAGAAGGTCTTCCAGACCACCCGGGGCCGCCTCTTTCCCACGGGCGCGCTGCGCGTCCTCTGGGCCATGGGCCATAACGACACGCTGGATATGTTCCTCATCGCCGTGCGGCCCGAATACCAGGGCCAGGGCGTGAACGCCATCGTGATGGATAAACTGCTGCAAAGCGCCCTGCAAAACGGCATCCAGTACGCCGAGACCGGCCCTATGCTGGAATGGAACGATAAGATCCGCTCCCAATGGCGTGATTTTGACGTCGAGCAGCATAAGCGCAGGCGCTGCTACATCAAAAAAATCTAAAGCACAGAAAGCACAAAAAAA
>DHOI01000024.1:0-930 GCA_002409725.1 Christensenella sp. UBA5394 | reverse complement strand
GTGGCGGTCGACCGCCACTTTTTTGGATCTCAGCTTTTATTGGTTTCGCTGCAAAAACAGCTTGAAGACTGCCTCCAGGATCTCTTCATCCTCCACGCCCTGGAGCACATCCTCTGCATCCTCGTCTTCGGCGGCGAAGAGCTCCAAGATTACCGCCTCGGGCTGATCGGAGTCGTCGTCCGCGGGCAACAGCACGGCGTATTCGCGGTTCTCATAGGGCACCACGTCCAGCACCTCGAACTCGACTTCGCTGCCGTCCTGATCCAGGAGGGTGATGGTATCGGCATAGTCTTCCATATGGCTCCTTTATCAGGCCTTGCCGTTGCAGCCCAGCACGTTGACGATCTTGTGCGCCACCATGGCCTTGATGGCCTCGCGGGCGGGCTTGAGATACTGCCTGGGGTCGAAGTGATCCGGGTGCTCGGCGAAATACTTGCGGATGGTGCCGGTCATGGCCAGGCGCAGGTCGCTATCGATGTTGATCTTGCACACGGCCATGGAAGCGGCGTGGCGCAACATGTCTTCCGGTACGCCGATGGCATCCGGCATCCTGCCGCCGTAGGCGTTGACCATCTGTACGAACTCGGGAATCACGCTGGAAGCGCCGTGCAACACGATGGGGAAGCCGGGCAGCCGCTTTTCAACTTCTTCGAGGATGTCGAAGCGGAGCTGGGGCTTGGTGCCGGGCTTGAATTTATAAGCGCCGTGGCTGGTGCCAATGGCGATGGCCAGGGAATCCACGCCCGTACGGGTAACGAAATCCTGTACCTGCTCAGGGTCGGTATAGCTACCCTCGCCGGCTGCAACCTTGACGTCATCCTCCACGCCCTCCAGGCGGCCCAGCTCGCCTTCCACCACCACGCCGTGGTCGTGGGCATAGGCCACCACCTGCTTGGTGAGGGTGACGTTATCCTCATAGGAATGGTGGCT
>DHOI01000100.1:7386-19745 GCA_002409725.1 Christensenella sp. UBA5394 | reverse complement strand
GGCAAAGAGCCTGCCGAAGGGTTTTTCGGCCTTTATCCTGCCAAGCTTTGCATAGCTTTCCGTAAGCTCCTTAGGAGCGAGCATGTTCATGCTTGCGCCTCCAATTGCTTTTGGGCGGCCTGCACTACATGCTTGACCAGCACGGAGGTGGTCACCGTGCCAACGCCGCCGGGCACGGGGGTAACCGCGGCCACGATGCCCTCGGCATCCGCATAGTTCACATCGCCGCACAGGGAGCCGTCTTCCTTTACGTTGATGCCCACGTCGATGACAATCTGCCCGGGGGCAAGATAGCCCTTATCCACAATGCCGGCGCGGCCCGCACTCACGATGAGAATCTCCGCCTCCCGACAAACGGCAGGCATATCCACCGTACGGGTGTGGCAAACCGTAACGGTTGCGTTACGGGCCAGCAGCATCATTGCGGCGGGCTTGCCCACCACCAGGCTCCGGCCTACCACCACTGCCTTTTTGCCCGTAAGGCCGATCCCGTAGTGCTCCAGAATTTCCATGCAAGCCTGGGCCGTACAGGGGGCAAAACCCGTATCCGTATTTGCAAAAACGCCAGCCAAAGAAAGATCCGTAATGCCGTCAACATCCTTTTGCGGCGCAAGCGCATTGCGCACGGCATCGTCGTTGATATGCTTGGGCAGGGGACGGAAAAGCAAAACGCCGTGCACCTTTTTATCCCGATTCAGCGTCTCAATCTCTTTTACCAGATCATCCTGGGATATATCCGCGGGTAGCAGCACTTGGCGTACCGCCACGCCCACCTTTTCGCAGCGCTTCATCGCGCCACGCTCGTAAGCGATATCATCCTCCCGTTCGCCAACCCGCACGATGGCTAGCGTAGGCTCCACGCCCCGGGTCTTAAGCGCCGCCGCTTCCCGGCTGATCGCCTCGTTCATCGCCTCCACAACCGGGGCGCCTTTGAGTACTTGTGCCATTTTTATCTCCCTTCAAGAAAACCGGGCGGCCACGGCCTGGTAGACCGTATCCGCAAGGCTGCAATATTCCTTCAGCATGGAGTTAGCGCGGGTGTTTACATCCTCCGCAAAAGCCCTATCCGCCATAGATTTGGTGTTGATGAACACATTAAGGCTTGCGGCCTGCAAAGCCGCTTTGCAGCAGGCCACGCCGCAGCCCACATCGCTGATGGCGATGGCTGTTCCCTTGGCGGCAAATTCCTGATGGAGCTTGATGGCCTTGCAGCACGTTTCCATGATGCGCAGGGGAACCTCGCAGCATTCCCGCAGGGCCTTCTCCATGACCTCGGCCTTGTACGCCTGCTGCTCGGGTGTATCCTTGGGCAGGCCGTAGGCGCGGGAAAGGGGTTCGAAGACCTCCGCGTCTTTGGCGGCTAATCGGAACAAATCCTGCTGGAGGCTATCGGCCTTTGCTTTGAGTGCCAGGATATCCTCCTGCACATCTGCATATTTCTTCTTGCCCACGGTCAGGCTACCCACCATGTTGCCCAGGGCCATGCCGATAGCGCCCACGAGGGCGGCTGCGCCGCCCCCGCCGGGCACCGGCTCTTTGGAAGCCAGCACCGCTACATATTCTTCGCAGCTAAGTTTGGTAAACTCCATTTCTATTTCCTCTCGTTTAGAACAGGCCGCTGATCTTGCCTGCGGAATCTACGTCAATCTTCTCCGCGCTGGGCACCTTAGGCAAGCCGGGCATGGTCATGATATCCCCGGTAAGGGCCACGATGAAGCCTGCGCCTGCGCTCACCTTTAGGTTGCGCACCGTTACCTTGAAGCCTTGGGGCGCACCCAACAGGGCCGCATCATCCGAAAAGCTATATTGCGTTTTCGCCATGCAGATAGGCAGGCTGCCAAAACCCAGCCCGGTCAGCTGCGCCGCCTGCTTTTTGGCGTTGGCGGTCAGCTCCACGCCATCGGCATGATAAACTTTTTTGCAGATGGTTTCCAGCTTTTCCTCGATGGAAGCATCCGTTTCATAAGAAAAGCGGAAGTGCTTGGGCTGCTCGCAGAGGCGGACGACCTCTTCAGCCAGCGCCTTGCCGCCCTCGCCACCCTTGGCCCATACTTCGGAAAGGGCCACGTTTACGCCCAGCTCCCGGCACTTTTCCTCTACCAGCTTCAGCTCGGCAGGGGTATCCGTGGGGAAGGCATTGATGGCTACCACCGCGGGCAGGCCGAAGACCTTGGTCACATTCTCCACATGCTGCAAGAGGTTGGGCAGGCCCTTCGCAAGGGCCTCTAAGTTTTCATTGTTCAGCTCCGCCTTGGGCACGCCGCCGTGGTGCTTGAGCGCGCGCACCGTGGCGACGATCACCACCGCGTCCGGGGCGAGGCCCGCCATGCGGCACTTGATGTCAATGAACTTTTCCGCGCCCAGATCCGCACCGAAACCGGCTTCCGTGATGGCATAATCCCCCAGTTTGAGGGCCATACGCGTGGCCATGATGCTGTTGCAGCCGTGCGCGATGTTGGCGAAGGGCCCGCCATGAATGAGGGCGGGGGTATGCTCCAGAGTCTGCACCAGGTTGGGCTTCAAGGCGTCTTTGAGCAAAGCCGCCATAGCGCCGGCAGCCTTCAATTCGCCGCAGGTCACGGGCTTTTCATCCCTGGTATAGCCCACAATGATTTGGGCAAGCCGCGCCTTCAGGTCGTCGATATCGCTGGAAAGGCAAAGCACCGCCATGACCTCTGAGGCCACGGTGATGTCGAAGCCATCCTCCCGGGGGACACCGTTTGCCCGGCCGCCCAGGCCGTCGGTGATGAAGCGCAGCTGACGGTCGTTCATATCCACCGCCCGCTTCCAGGTGATGCGGCGCACATCGATGCCCAGCTCGTTGCCCTGATGGATATGGTTATCCAGCATGGCTGCCAAAAGGTTGTTGGCCGCGCCGATGGCGTGGAAGTCCCCGGTAAAGTGGAGGTTGATATCCTCCATGGGCACAACCTGAGCGTATCCGCCGCCGGCCGCCCCGCCCTTGACCCCGAATACCGGGCCCAGGGAAGGTTCCCGCAGGGCCACCACGCTCTTTTTGCCGATGGCCCTGAGGCCGTCCGCCAAGCCCACGGTGGTGGTGGTTTTGCCCTCGCCGGCGGGGGTAGGGGTGATGGCCGTGACCAGCACCAGCTTGCCGTTTGGCTTATCCGCCATATCGGGAAGCAGGTTATAGTCGATCTTGGCCTTGTAGGGGCCGTACTGCTCTACATACTTTTCATCTACGCCCAAACCAGCAGCGATTTCGCTGATCTTGTTCATCGTGGTCTCCTGGGCGATTTCGATATCCGTTTTGAAAGGCATTTTCTTTTCTCCTGCTCTCTTATGTTGTAATATTGCGCTGCCATCGGCTTACGCCCCGCCAAGGGCGTAGCTTACTCGTACAGAGGATACTTCTTGGTGATCTCGGCAACGCCGGCCTGCACGGCGGGCACGGCCGCCTCGCCCTCTTTGACGATCCTGGCGATGAAGGTGGCGATATTCTCGAAATCCGCTTCCGTAAGCCCGCGGGTTGTGGCCGCAGAGGTGCCCAGGCGGATGCCGCTGGTGACGAAGGGGCTGCGGGTCTCGCTGGGTACGGTGTTCTTGTTCGCCGTGATGTGCGCCGCGTCCATCAGGTTTTCCACTTCTTTGCCCGTGCGGCCTTCGCTGCCCAGATCCATCAGCATCAGGTGGTTGTCCGTGCCGCCCGAAACCAGCTTCATCCCTTCCTTCATCAGGCCCTTGGCCAGGGTGTCGGCATTCTTGCGCACCCGCTTGACATAATCCTTGAAGGAAGGCTGCAAGGCTTCTTCGAAGCAAACGGCCTTGGCCGCGATCACGTGCATCAGCGGGCCGCCCTGCATGCCCGGGAAGATACCCTTGTCGATCTGCTTGGCATACTGCTCCTTGCATAGGATCAGGCCGCCGCGCGGACCGCGCAGGGTCTTATGCGTAGTAGAGGTGACCACATCCGCATAGGGCACGGGGTTCATGTGCTCGCCGCCGGCCACCAGGCCCGCGATGTGCGCCATATCCACCATCAGCAGGGCGCCCACTTCATCGGCGATCTCGCGGAACTTGGAAAAATCCAGCGCCCGCGGATAGGCCGACGCGCCCGCCACGATCATCTTGGGCTTGTGCCGCTTGGCCAAATCTCGAATGTTGTCGTAATCGATCTGCTCGGTATCCGGCATTACGCCATAGGGCACCACTTTGTAATACTTGCCGCTCATGTTCACGGGGCTGCCGTGGGTGAGGTGGCCGCCATGGGAGAGGTTCATGCCCAGGATGGTATCGCCATGCTCCAGGAGAGAGAAATATACGGACAAATTGGCGGAAGCGCCGGAGTGGGCCTGGACGTTGGCATGGTCCGCGCCAAAGAGCTTGCAGGCCCGCTCCCTGGCGATATTTTCCACAATATCCACGTACTCGCAGCCGCCATAGTAGCGCTTGCCGGGATATCCTTCGGCATATTTGTTGGTTAGGTGGCTGCCCATGGCCGCCAGCACGGCTTCGGAAACAAAATTCTCCGAGGCAATCAGCTCAATGTTCGTGCGCTGGCGCTGGAGTTCCTTTTCCATAGCCTCGGCTACCTGTGGATCGGTCTTGCGGATCAGGTCGAATTGGGTCATCTTGTCTTCTCCTTTGATATGATATGCGTATTTAGCTCGGCTGCCGCGACTCCCGCGCAGGAGCCGAAACTGAAAAGGATTATCTTGCTACATGACAAAGAGGCGACATTCGCTTCCATAAGGCAAACCTCGCCCCGGAGACGAACATCGCTTCCATTATAGAAAATAGACGGCAAAAAAACAACTGTTTTGCCATTTTTCTATCAAACTTTACAAATTTTCCTCAACCAGGCCACAAAGGGCCTTCATGGGCTGCAGGCCCTGCAGCTCGGCAACACGCGCTCCGTCTTTAAAAACGCTGATCTGGGGGATTCCCATCACGCGATACGTTTTGGCAATGGCCATGCTTTCATCCACGTTAACCTTGCAAAAGCGCATCTTGCCCTCGTATTTTTCGGCAAGCTCCTCCACTAGGGGGGCCAGCATCCGGCAGGGACCGCACCAGGGCGCCCAGAAATCTACCAGCACGGGCAGCTTGCTCTTGAGCACCAGCTCATCAAAATCCGCCTCACCCACATGCAATACTTCAGCCATTTTCCTCGCTCCTTTGCAAAATCTCAATCATACGGGGCTTGAATTTATCCATCCGGGAAAAGCGGGGTTCCAGGCCCCGCAAAAGGAAATACATGCCGCCGCAGAGCAGTATGCCGCCCACGGCCGCATAAAGATCGCCCCATTGGGAGCCAACGGCCACGCCGATAAGCAAGCCCAGGAGCGGCACGCCATACATGATGAGACTGGCCTGTACCATGCCGCCGCCCTTGAGCTCGATGGAGACGATGTCCCCAACCTTGGCGCAGAGGGTATTGGATATTTCGATATCCGCCTCGTGGGCATTCAGCGTGAAGCAGGCGTTGCAGTGGCCGCAGGCATCGCTGCGCACAAAGCGCACCAGCGCCTGCTCGCCCTCTGTGGAGATCACCCTGCCGGAACGGCACAATTCATCCATAGCGCTATGCCTTGGGCGCGGTCGTGGCGATGCACAGCTCATCCAGCTGTTTTTGATCCACCACATCCGGCGCGTTGGTCATCAGGCAGGAGGCCGTTTGCACCTTGGGGAAAGCGATTACATCGCGAATGCTCGAAGCCTTGGTGATGAGCATCACCAGCCTATCGAGGCCAAAGGCCAAACCGCCGTGCGGCGGGGGGCCGTATTTGAAGGCTTCCATCAAGAAGCCGAAGCGGTTCCAGGCTTCTTCCTTGCTAAAGCCCAGCGTGCGGAACATCTTCTCCTGCAATTGAGAGGAGTGGATACGGATGGAGCCGCCGCCGATCTCGTTGCCGTTCATCACCATGTCATAGGCCTTGGCGCGCACGCGGCCGGGGTCTGTATCCATATATTCGATATCTTCATCCATGGGGCTGGTGAAGGGATGGTGCATAGCGAAGAAGCGGCCTTCCTCCTCGTCGTACTCGAGCAAGGGGAAATCCACCACCCACAGTAGGTCGATCACATCCTCGGGTACGAGGCTAAGGCGCTTGGCCACCTCCTGGCGCAGCGCGCCCAAGGCGGCATAGACCACGCTGTTTTTGCCATCCGCAACGAAGAGCAGCAGGTCGCCCTGCTCGGCCCCGGCCTTTTGCTGGATAGCGCTGATTTGATCCTCGGTGAGAAACTTGGCGAAGGAGCATTGTAGCCCATCCGCCTTAAGGCCCATCCAAGCTAGGCCCTTTGCTCTGTATATCTTGACAAATTCGGCCAGCTCATCCAGCTTTTTGCGGGGGAACTGCGCCGCACCGGCCTTAACGTTGATGCAGCGCACGCTGCCGCCGGCCTCGATCGCTGTGGTGAATACGCTAAAGCCGCAATCCTTCACGGCCTCGCTCACATCGCACAGCTCCAGGCCATAGCGGGTATCGGGCTTATCCGAGCCGTATCTGTCCATGGCCTCCTGGTAGGAAAGCCTTCTGAGGGGCAGCTGCACGTCGTAATCGAGCGTTTCCTTTAAAAGGCGGGCAATGAAGCCCTCATTGACTTCGAGCACATCGTCCCGATCCACAAAGCTCATCTCGAGGTCGATCTGGGTGAACTCGGGCTGGCGATCCGCCCGCAGGTCTTCATCGCGGAAGCAGCGGGCGATCTGCATATAGCGGTCGTACCCTGCCAGCATCAGCAGCTGCTTGAACTGCTGGGGGCTTTGGGGCAGGGCGTAGAATTTGCCCGGCTGCACCCGGCTGGGCACCAGGTAATCCCGCGCGCCCTCAGGGGTGGATTTGGCCAGCATAGGCGTTTCGATCTCAAGGAAACCCTTTTCCGCGAAATAGGTGTGGGTCACCTGGGTGATCTTGTTGCGCATGATCAGGTTTTTCTGCATGCAGGGGCGGCGCAGGTCGAGGTAACGGTATTTGAGGCGCACCTGCTCCGCGGTGTCGAGGTCATCCTGGATGTAGATGGGCGGGGTCTCGGAGAGGCTGAGGATTTTCAGCTCCGTGGCCCGCACCTCGTATTTGCCCGTGGCCATGTGCTCGTTCACCATACCTGGCGCGCGCTCGTACAGCGTGCCCTTCACGGCCACCACGTATTCGTTGCGGATAGTAGCCGCCAGCTTGAAGGTTTCCTTAGGCAGGGCGCTTTCGTCGAAGGTGATCTGCATCACGCCGCTGCGATCCCTTAGGCCGATGAAGATCAGGGCACCCAGGTTGCGCCAGGAGTCGGCCCAGCCCATCAGCAGCACCTCCTTGCCAACCTCATTTTGCGTGGGCTCGGCGCAATAATGCGTGCGTTTCCAGCCTTGCAATAAATCTGCCATCGTTTTGCTCCTCGCTATCTAAAATATTATTGTGTTCCGGATTGCGGCTTGTTAAAACCTCAGTCTTTTAAAACGGAGGCCAGCGCGGGCAGGGGGAGCATTTGCTCTTCGCCCGTAGCCATATCTTTGAGCTTGGCGCAGCCCTTGGCCAGCTCGTCCTCGCCCAAGATGGCCACATAGCGCGTGCCCAACTTATCCGCATATTTAAACTGGGCCTTAAAGCTGCGGCCCACATGGTCGAACTCGGTAATCACGCCCTGGCCGCGAAGCTCGTCCGCCAGGGCAAAGCCGGCGGCGCGGGCCGCCTCGCCCAGAGCCGCGATATAAACATCCGTGCGCCTGGGCGCAGGGATCTGTGCGCCGGAAAGCTCAGCCACCAGCAGCAGCCTCTCCATGCCCATGCCAAAGCCTACGCCGGGGAGGCTGGGGCCGCCCAGCTCCGCCATCAGCCCGTCGTAACGGCCCCCGCCGCAAACGGTGCCCGCGTAGCCCTCGCATTCGGCGATGATCTCGAACACGGTTTTGGTGTAATAATCGAGGCCCCGCACGATAAAAGGGTCCACCGTATATGCTACGCCCACGCCGGTGAGGCAGCCCTGCAATTCGGCAAAGTGGGCTTCACACTCTTCGCAGAGACAATCGAGGATGGTGGGCGCACCGGCGCATACGGCCTTGCATTTTTCCTCTTTGCAGTCGAGGATACGCAGGGGGTTCTTTTCGAAGCGGCTCTTGCACACCTCGCACAACTCGCCGTAGCGGCCCCTAAGGTATTCCCGCAGGGCGTCGTTATAGGCCGGGCGGCACTTGGGGCAGCCGATGGAATTGATATGTACGGCCAGGTTTTGCACGCCGACCCTGGTCAGCAGGGCCATGGCCAATCGGATGCATTCCGCGTCCGCGCTGGCGCGGGGCGCGCCATAAACCTCGACGCCGAACTGGTGGTGCTCCCGAAGCCTTCCTGCCTGCGGCTTGTCGTAGCGGAAAACCGGGCAGTTGAGATAATACATCTTGGTGGGCTGGGCGTCGTTGAAAAGACCGTTCTCCAAAAACATACGGGCAGCGCCAGCCGTGCCCTCGGGCTTGAGGGTGATGGAGCGGCCGCCCCGGTCGTTGAAGGTGTACATTTCCTTTTGTACGATGTCCGTGGTATCCCCCACGCCCCTTAGGAATAACTCCGTATGCTCAATAACGGGCGTGCGAACCTCGCGGAAACCGTAATATTCGCAGATCTCCCGGGCCAGGGCCTCGATATATTGCCACTTGTAGCTCTCTTTGGGCGTAACATCCTTGGTGCCTTTCGGCGCTTGCATCGCCATGCTGCCTCCTGTTCTTCGGCTTAACGTACCGGGCTATTTGCGGGTACGCGAATTCAGTTTATTATACCGTTGGCCATACAAAAATGCAAACTATTACCTTAGCCACCCGTCTGGAATCCGCGCCCCGCCCGCCCCCTTTTCTTTCCTATAAAATATGTGCCCGGCGCATCGCACCGACTTGCCCCGTTCCCTCCCCCCGGCTCCGGCGCGTATTTTGGCGAAAAAAAGCCCTATCCTTGGCCTCTTTATGGGCGGGCGCGGCGTTTGGAGCCCGCTTCCTCGGTATTTATCCGCGGGATTTATGGGCGGCCATAAATCCCGTAAAAATAAACGATTTCGCCCTGTTGCATTCTCAAAAACGCGCGCGTATAATATGTGCGTATTGCGGTAAAGGCCGCAATCAATACTATTATTATAAAGACCGATTCATCATGGCCTAGCCGCGGCTTTGTCCGGTGTTGGGCCATCTTGCTTTCGATCGCAAGGGTAAGAAATTAAGGAGGCAAATCATTTATGTTGGCATTATTATGGGGTGTGGCCTGGGGTGCAGGGGCTTTCTTGTGCCTGCGCGCCGCCTCGGGCCGCGTCCTTAAGGGCGATCGGGCCGCCCTGCCCTTGATGGCCGCCAATCTGGCTCTCATCGGTGGCTGCCTGGCCCTGTGCGCCTCCATCTCGCCCGAAAGCCTGGCTTGGGCCGGCGGCGGGCTGGCGGCCGCGCTCATCCTGGGCGCAGTGCTGCAGGCCCTGCTCCGCGTCCCCGCTTCCGGCAGGAAGGAGGACGCGCGTGACTGAAGCCATCCCCTATGTTGTGGCGCTTGTATTGATGCTTGGCGGCTGGCTCTTGGCCAGAAAAGCGCCCGATAAGCGCCTAAAGCTGCTGGGCAGGCTGCTCGTCATCTTGGGCCTGTGGCTGTTGTGCGTGCGGCTCATCGGCCTCTTGCCGGGCGGCGAAGCGGAAGAGGCAGGCTTCCAGGTGGAGATCATGGCGCCGCGCATGCGGCTATTGGGCTTTGATATTAGCTCCACGGTAGTCGTCACCTGGATCGCCATGGCAATCCTGCTGGCGCTCGCAGCGCTGATCCGCATCTTCGTGATCCCCAAAATGCAGGATGTGCCCCGCGGCATACAAACCGTGCTGGAGCTCATCGTAGACGGCGTGGGCGATTACGCTAATTCCATCGTAGGGAAAAAGATCGGCCGCAGCGTCAGCCCCTATCTTTTCAGCGTGGCCGCGCTGATGGTAGCCTGCGCGGCCGTGGAACTGCTGGGCCTTCGAGCACCCACGGCGGATATCACCATGACCTTTGCCATGGCCTTTTGCACCTTCATCGCCTTCAATTATTTCGGCATCAAGGAAAAGGGTCTAGGCGGCCGCGTACGCTCCCTCTCCACCCCCACCCCCATCGTATTCCCCATCCGGGTGGTATGCGATATGGCCGTGCCCGTATCCATGGCCTGCCGCCTTTTCGGCAATATGCTGGGCGGCATGGTGGTGATGGACCTGCTCTATTCCGCGCTCGGCAAGGCGGCGGTAGGCATCCCCAGCGTGATCGGCTTGTATTTCAACGCCTTTCACCCCCTGATACAGGCCTTCATCTTCATAACGCTGACCCTCAGCTTCATCGGCGAGGCAACGGGCGAAGAAGAATGATAAACCTTAAAACAACGATTATTGACTATTAATTTGGAGGTATCACACTATGTCTAATGTCGCCAGCAGCGTGGCCCTGTGCCTGCTCTCCTGCGTTGCCGCCGCCCTTTCCATGGGCTTCGCTACTTCCAAGGCAGTGGACGCCGTAGCCCGCCAGCCCGAAGCCTCGGGCAAGATCAACTCCGTGCTCATCATGGGCCTAGCCCTGACCGAATCCACCGCCATCTACGGCTTCGTTACCGGGTTGATCATGATGTTCACCCTGGGATAAGCGGAGGCTGTTATGAATCTCAATCCTTCGGACATCGCCTTGCACCTAGTGAATATCGTGGTGCTTTACGCCTTGCTCCGCCTGCTGATCTACAAGCCCGTACGCAAGTTCATGGATGCGCGCGCGGCCAAAGTGCGGGCCCAGCTCGACGAGGCGGAAAATATCAGCGCCAAGGCGCGCGAGGATCAGGCGGAATACGCCAAGCGTTTGGCGGCCGTAGATGAGGAAGCCCACGATAAGCTGATCGCAAGCAACCACGCCGCGGGCGAGGCCGCCGAGGCCATCGCCGCACAGGCGCGGGCCGAAGCGCAGAAAATCCTGGCCAAAGCCCAGGCCGAGGCGGATCAGCAGCGCCGGGATATCCAGCGCCAGGTGCGCCCCCAGATCACAGGCATGGCTGTGGAAATCGCTGAAAAGCTGCTTGGCCGCGAGGTGAGCGCAGAAGACAACCGCGCCATCATCGACAGCTTCTTTGAATCCCTCGAGAAGGTGGGCTAAGCTATGCGGCGCGGACAGCTTTTGATTGCCGGCCCCATGGAGCAGGCGGAAATCCAGCGCCTGACGGAGGGCTTTGGCCGCCTGTTGGGCGAGAGCATCGCTTTTGACGTGCGCCGGGAGGAAAGCCTCCTGGGCGGCTTTGTAGCCTATGTGGGGGGCCGCGTATATGATATGAGCCTGCGTACCCAGCTCAAGGGTATGCGCAAGCATCTACAGGAAGGGTAAGGCCTATGGAAACCCTGCAAACCATCAGCGAACATATCGCCGGCCGCATCGGCAGCTTTTCCCAGGGGCCTTCCGTTTATGCTTATGGCGTGGTGCAAAGCTGCGCGGACGGCATCGTGCAGATCGACGGCCTTAGGGGTATCCGCTATGGCGAGCTTCTCTCCTTTGAAGGCGGCGCTTTCGGCATGGCGCTGGAATTGAGCAGCGCCCGGGTGGGCGCGGTGCTGCTTTCGGATGACGAATCCATCACCGCAGGCAACATCGTGCGCGGCACAGGCCACATCGCGGATGTGGCCGTTGGCAATGCCCTCTTGGGCCGGGTAGTGGATCCCATCGGCCGCCCCATCGACGGCAAGCCCCTCAAAACAGGCGAATTCCGGCCCATCGAATGCCCGGCCCCAGCCATTATGGACAGGGCCGGCGTGAAGGAACCTCTGCAAACGGGCATCCTCTCGATCGACAGCATGATCCCCATCGGTAAGGGGCAGCGGGAGCTGATCATTGGCGATCGGCAAACGGGCAAAACCACCATCGCCCTTTCCGCCATGCGCAACCAAAGCCGTCAGGGTGTGGTCTGCATCTATTGCGCCATCGGCCAAAAGGCATCTACCGTGGCACGCCTCGTACATACCCTTGAAGAGGATGGCTCCATGGCCAACTGCATCGTGGTGAGCGCCACCGCCTCTAATGGGGCTGCCATGCAGTATATCGCCCCCTATGCGGCCTGCTCCATTGGCGAGAGCTTCATGCTGCAGGGGCGGGACGTGCTGGTGATCTACGACGACCTAAGCAAGCACGCAGCCAGCTATAGGGCCATGTCCCTGCTGCTTCATCGGCCGCCGGGACGTGAAGCCTACCCGGGCGACGTATTCTACCTGCACAGCCGCTTGCTCGAGCGCGCGGCCAAACTCAGCCCCGAGCTGGGCGGTGGCTCCATGACGGCCCTGCCCATCGTGGAAACCATGGCCGGCGATATCTCGGCCTATATCCCCACAAATGTGATCTCCATTACGGACGGGCAGATCTATTTGGAAGGCGAATACTTCAACGCGGGCG
>DHOI01000100.1:0-7242 GCA_002409725.1 Christensenella sp. UBA5394 | reverse complement strand
GGCGAATACTTCAACGCGGGCGTGCGGCCGGCTGTGAACGTGGGCCTTTCCGTATCCCGTGTGGGCCGCAGCGCCCAGCCCGCAGCCATCCGCCAGGTGAGCGGCAATCTACGCCTGGAGTTGGCGCAATACAGGGAGATGGCTGTGTTTGCCCAGTTCGGTTCCGATATCGACGCGGCCACCCGTGAGCAATTGGCCCGGGGCGAGCGGCTCACCGAGCTCTTGAAGCAGGATCAGAACACCATCTTCTCCCTGGGCGAGCAAACGGCCCTGCTGTTGGCCTTTAACAAGGGCGTATTCAGCAGAGCGCTGCCCAAGGAGATCGGCTCTACCCGCAAGGATCTGCTGGCCCTTTTGCACAGCCGCTACAGCCACGTGCTACGCTCCATTGATAATTCGGGCGAGCTCAAGGAGGCGGACAGCGCTTCGTTAGAGCGGGCCTTCGGCGCTTTCAGCCAAAGCCGCGCCAAGGAGTGAGGGCCTATGCAGAACCTCAATGAGATCCGCCAGCATGTCCGGGCCGTAGAGCAGACCCGCAAGCTGACCAACGCCATGTATCTGGTGGCCTCCTCCCGTATGAAGCGTGCCCTGCCCCATGTGGAATACGACAGGATATATTTCAAAAAAGTGGAGGCCGCTATGCGGGATATCCTGCGCAGCGAGGGCAGCCTCCCCTACCATCCCTATCTCGAAGACCGGGGGGATGCGCGCTGCGCGTATATCGTCGTGGCCGGCGATAAGGGTATGGCCGGGGATTATAACACAGCAATTCTGAACCTTTGCTGGCAGCAGGCCCAGGCCCATCCCGATCCGCACATCGTCACGGTGGGGGTGATGGCCTCCCGCTTTTTCCGTGAAAAGGGCATCGTGCCGGATCGGGAGGTTTTCGGTTTTTCGCAGGATCCTTCCCTGGCCAACGCCCGCCTTTTGATGGCACAGGTCAAGGAGCACTTCGACAGCGGCGATGTGGATAAGGTGTATCTGATCTACACCGCTTTCTTTTCTACGGTCTCCTCCCGCCCCATCGTGCGCCAGATCCTGCCCCTTGCCATCCCCGGTGCGGAGGCGGGCATCGCAAGGGAAATGGAAGCCGCGCCCATGCTCTACCATCCCTCGCCCAAGGAGGTTTTCGACCATCTTGTGCCGGAATATATGGTGAGCGTGCTTTTCGCTGCGCTGGTGCAATCCTACGCCAGCGAACATTGTGCCCGCATGAACGCCATGCGCGGCGCTACGGACAGCGCCGACGGTATGCTCAAAAAACTCAGGCAGCAATATAACTTGGCCCGCCAGGCCGCCATCACCCGCGAGATCACCGAGATCTCGGCGGCGGCCCAGGCGCTGCGCCCTGAGGATATGTAGGCACGAGTTGAATTGCCCGGATTCCGAGCGGATTTTTATGCCAAGCCGGCAAATTTTCGCAGGAATACTGAGATGTATTTCAAGAAAATTAAAGCAGCATGGCGGAAAATCCGCCGAAAGGCGGGCGATAACGCTCGCGTCAACACGCCCTATGGAGGATTGATATGCAAACTGGAACCATCAGCCGCATCAGCGGCCCCGTGATCGATGTGATTTTTCCCGATCACGAGCCGGCGACCAACGGCCTGTTACTAACCGAAAGCGGCGTGCATATGGAGGTGGCGGCCCACCTGCGCCAGGGTGAGGTGCGCTGCGTGGCCCTGGAGGCAACAGACGGCCTCTATTGCGGCATGTCCATCACGGATACGGGCCACGGTATCGAGGTGCCCGTGGGCCCGGAGGTGCTGGGCCGGGTAATCAACGTAATCGGCGAGCCCATCGATAACCTCGGCCCCATCGGGGGCGAGCGCCGTGGCATCCACCGCCCCGCCCCCAGCTTCACCGAGCAGGATCCGGTAACGGAGATGTTCGAAACCGGCATCAAGGTGATCGACCTGCTCGCCCCCTATCCCAAGGGCGGCAAGATCGGCCTGTTTGGCGGCGCGGGCGTGGGCAAGACCGTGCTCATCATGGAGCTAATCCACAACATCGCCACCGAGCACGGCGGCTATTCCGTATTCACCGGCGTGGGCGAGCGCAGCCGCGAGGGCTGCGATTTGATCCACGATATGCGCGAAAGCGGCGTAATCGCCAAAACGGCGCTGGCCTTCGGCCAGATGAACGAGCCGCCGGGAAGCCGCATGCGCGTGGCCCTCACGGGCCTCACCATGGCCGAATACCTGCGCGATACGGACGCGCGGGACGTGCTTTTGTTCATCGATAACATCTACCGCTATGTGCAGGCCGGCAACGAGGTATCCGCCATGATGGGCCGCATGCCCTCGGCCGTAGGCTATCAGCCCACGCTGGCCACGGAGCTGGGCGAATTGCAGGAACGCATCACCTCCACCCGAAATGGCTCCATCACCTCCGTGCAGGCCATTTACGTACCCGCAGACGACCTGACGGATCCGGCCCCGGCCGCCATTTTTTCGCATTTGGACGCCACCACCGTACTTTCGCGCCAGGTTTCGGAAATGGGCATTTACCCGGCTGTGAGCCCGCTAGAATCCGGTAGCCGTATCCTCGACCCCATCGTGGTGGGCGAGGACCATTACAACACGGCCCGCCGCGTGCAGCAGACCCTGCAGCGCTACAGCGAGCTCAAGGATATCATCGCGATCCTGGGTATGGAGGAGCTTTCCAGCGAGGACCGCGCCTGTGTGCACCGTGCGCGCCGCATGCAAAAGTTCCTTTCCCAGCCCCTGCACGTGGCCGAAGCCTTCACGGGCATGCCCGGCCGCTTTGTGAGCAGGGAGGCGGGCATCCAAAGCTTCAACGCCATTCTGGACGGCCAGGGGGACGATATGCCCGAGAACGCCTTCTTCATGGTGGGTGATCTCGATGAAGCCCGGGAAAAGGCCAAAGGTATGAGCGCCAAGGAGGCCGAAGCATGAGCGCCCCTTTCCCGCTCGAAATCCTCACGCCGGAGCACCAGTTTTTCGCCGGCGAGGTGGAAGCGCTCACCGTTACCAGCATCGATGGCGAGCTGACCATTCTGCGGGGCCACGCGCCCATCACCGCGCCACTGGCCGTGGGCAGCATCAAGCTCAAGCAGGATGGCCAATGGCGGGAAGCCTTCCAATCCGAAGGCTTTTTAGAGGCCGGGCCCTGGGGCGCCAAGCTCTTCGTGCAGGCCTGCGAATGGCCGGAGAACATCGACGCCCGCCGGGCGGAAGCCGCCCGTACGCGCGCCGAAGAGCGCCTGCGCCAAAAGCGCAGCATCGAGGAATACCACGCCTCCCAAATCGCCCTCACCAGGGCCATGGCCAGGTTGCGGATGAGCAACCGCAAGGGGCACGGATTATAGCCCGAAAACTGTTTTTTATGCAAGTAGACGGCCCGGCGCATCCATCATGCGCCGGGCCGTTCTATTCGACAAAAGCTACTTGCTTACTTTTAAAAGTAACAGGGGCTCGGGGGACAGAGTCCCCTGAAAAGCCCTACGTCAGCCCAAACAGCGCCCGCTTTTCCGCATCCACCGCACGGAGCTTGGCGATATAGGTCTCGATATCCTTGGGGTTGGGGATACGCTCCACGCGGCGCTCCCCGCCGAACACGCGTTTGCTCATAGCCCCGGCCCCGTGCGCCAATATGGAGGTGGTCTCCTCCATCATATCTACATTATAAATGCAGAGTTTATCCGGCCTCGCGTAGCCCACGTTTTCGAGGTTGCCTCGCATGTATTTCTGGCGGTACATATAATAGGGCGCAAGGCCCATTGCTGCGGCGCTTTGGCGGCCCATGGCCACCATCGCTTCGGCCTCGGCAGGCTCCGCCAGAGGGAATTCCGCCAGGCGCTCTTTCAGCTTGGAGGAACGCTTGATGGCCAGCGTGTGCATGGTGAGGTTCTCGGGCCCCATGGCTTCAATCTCGGCCAGCGTGCGGGCCATATCGGCCGCAGTCTCCCCGGGCAGGCCCGCGATCAGATCCATGTTGATGCTCGAAAAGCCGATCTCCCGCGCCAGGGAATAGCAGGCTTTGATATCGGCCGGGGTATGCGAGCGGCCAATGCGCAGGAGGGTCTGTGCGTTCATGGTTTGCGGGTTGATGGAGATGCGGCCCACGCCCAGCTCCTTCATTAACAGTAGCTTTTCCCGGGTAATGGTATCCGGCCTGCCGGCCTCCACGGTCAGCTCGTGGCCGAAGCCGCCGTAGGCTTCCAGAGCAAAGCCCAAGAGATCCGCCAACTCATCCCGCGTGAGCACGGTAGGCGTACCGCCCCCTACGTACATGGCGCGCAGCTTATAGCCGGATTCCCGCAGGAGGATAGAGCCCAGGCGGATATCCTCTTTAAGCGCGCCAAGGTATGGCCCCATATCCGTTTTCGGCCCGCGTACCTGGCTCAAAAAGGAGCAATAGAGGCAGCGGGAGGCGCAGAAGGGGATGCCGATGTATACGTCCAGATCCTTGGGCGTTTGGCTTCGGAAAACGGCCTCCTGCACGGCGTTGATCTCTTCGCACAGATGGAGCTTATCCGGGAAAACGTCGAATTCCTTTAGCATCATGCGCCGGGCTTCCTCCGGCCCTTCCCATTCCCGCAGTTCTCGCAAGAGCCGCGTGGGCCGGATGCCGGTAAGGGAGCCCCAGGGCAACAGGGCTTCGGGGAAAAGCTGCCGCAGCGCGCGGAACGCGGCGATCTTGATGCAGCGCTTCTCATAGCGCTTTTGCACCAAAGGCCCGCCCTGCACAGACGGGTGGTGGTAGCTGTAGACGGCGGTCTTTGGCTCCGCCCTTCCGTAAAGCGTAACGGAAGCGGCCGCCAGCCAGGGGTCGGCCTCGATATCCAAGTTGACCTCTACCAGCGCGTCGCCTTCCGCCATGGCTATCGTCTGGCCTTCAGCGGGCTGGATCTCCACAGCATCGAAAAAAAGCCGAATCTCTTCGGCTATATCGTTCAAAAAACCGGGGCGGTTCGTGCAGAGCGTTACCATAGCTCCGGACTCCTTTGCAAATAGGGGTTATATTGCCGCTCATGCGCCAAGGTAGTAGCCACGTCGTGGCCGGGCAGGACTTTGTAGTCGTCTTTCAGCGGAAAGAGCTTTTCCCGCACGGAATCATAAAGCGCTTGCGCGCTGCCCCCGATCAGGTCGCAGCGGCCCACGTTCTCTAAGAAGAGCGTATCCCCGCTAAAGATGGTCTTCGATTTCTCATGCACATAGCAGATGCCGCCCGGGCTATGCCCCGGCGTGGCGATGACCGTAAGGGGAATACCGGCCGGCCCGATCTCTTCCCCACCCGTGAGCAGCACATCCGCCCGGCAGGGCTCCACCGGGTAGACGCCGCTACGCTGGAGGTTGTAGGTATCGTCGGAAAGGCCGCGTGCATCCGCCTGGCCGATGTAAACCTTCGCCCCTTGGCGCTGCAATTCGGCTACGCCCAGGATGTGGTCGAAATGGCAATGGGTGAGCAGCACGGCCGTACATTTGAGCCCCTGTTCTTCCAAAAAGGGCAACACGCGGCGCTTGGCGTCCGCCGGGTCAACGATGAAGCATTCGCCTGTCGCGCCGCCGGATACGACATAGGTGTTAACCTGCAAAGGCCCCGTGTGCAATAGATCAATGGAGATGGGCATATCCGCTCCTTTCGTAAATCAAAAAAGCTTTTTGCTCTCGAGCAGGATGGTCACCGGCCCGTCGTTGACTAGCTCCACCTGCATCTCGGCCCCGAAGCGGCCCGTTTCCACATGCAGCTTTTGGCCGAGCAGCTCAACGGCCGCCTCATAAAGAGGGATGGCCGTTTCGGGCCTCGCCGCCCGGATGAAACTTGGCCTGCGGCCATGGCGCGCATCGCCCAGAAGGGTAAATTGGGAGATGAGCAAAATTTCCCCGCCCGTTTGCAGGATGTCGAGGTTCATCTTGCCGGCTTCATCTTCGAAGATGCGCAGGCCCAACAACTTTTCACAGATGTAGGCCGCATCCTCGGGGCCGTCTCCATCCTCCACCCCCAGCAGCACTAAGAGGCCCGGGCCGATCTTGCCCGCAACCTCGCCGCCGATGGCTACGTTCGCGCGGGAGACCCGCTGCACCACCGCCCGCATGGCTATACGTTCACGCGATAGGCCCGGGTCACGCCCCGGATCTTGCGCATGCTCTTGATGATATTATCCAACTGGCCCGCGCTCACCACCTCGAAAGTAAGCATGGTCCAAACGATGTTGTTTTTATCCGTTTTGGCATTCATGGCATTGATGGAGATATTCATATTGGCCAAAACCTGCGAAAGCTCCATCAAAAGCCCGGTGCGCTCCGCGCCTTCCACCTGGATGGTGGCCGTATAGGAGCTCTTGGCGCCGCTGGCCCAATGCGCGTCGATGATGCGCTCCGCATCCAGCATCAAATCGCCGATGTTGGGGCAATCCTTGCGGTGGATGGAAACGCCCCGGCCCCTGGTCACATAGCCGATGATATCATCCCCGGGCAGGGGGCTGCAGCATCTTGCAAAGCGCACGGCCATATCGGTGTTGCCTTCAATGATGACCCCAGCGTCGCGCCCCTGGCGCTCGGCCGCGCGGGCGTCGCCGGATTCGGCTGCCTCCAGCTTTTCAAGAAGGTCGTTTTCACGGTGCTCCCGGCGCAGCTGCTCCAATAGCTTATGCGTCACCTGGCCCGTGGTCACGCCGCCATAGCCCACGGCCGCGTAAACATCCTCCGGGTCGGACATATTGTAGCGCTTGAGCAGGTCGGCGAAATATTCGCCCTTGGTCGCATCAACAAAGGTATAGCCCTGGCGCTTGATGGCTTCCGCAAGCATTTCCTTGCCACGCTGGATATTCTCGGCCCGGTTGGCCTTTTTGAACCATTGGCGGATCTTGGCCTTGGCCTGCTGAGTTTTGACGAGCTTAAGCCAATCTCGGCTGGGCTGGGCGTTGGGCGAGGTGATGATCTCCACCACGTCGTTGTTTTTGAGCTTGTAATCGAGGCGCACGATGGCCCCGTTCACCTTGGCATGCTGGGTCTGGCTGCCTACGTTGGTATGGATGCGGTAGGCGAAATCCAGCGGCGTGCTGCCCGTGACCAGGTCTATAATGCGGCCCTGCGGGGTGAGCACATATACGTAGTCGCTGAAGAAATCCTTGCGGATGTTCTCCACGAATTCACGCGTTGTGTTGCTGTAGTTCTCCATTTCCAAGGCTTCACGCAGCCAGGCCAGCTTATTGTCGAGGTCGTCCTGCGCGCCCCGGCCTTCTTTATACATCCAGTGCGCCGCAATGCCGTATTC
>DHOI01000034.1 GCA_002409725.1 Christensenella sp. UBA5394 | reverse complement strand
CTTCCCATTGGGGGGCGGGCGCCGGGGTGGCCTCTAGCTGCGGGGGGATGGTGATAGCAGCGTCCCGGATCTTATCCTGCGCTGCCTGTTGCGCCCGGCTCTTGCCGCCGATATCCAGCAATGCGGCCAGGGCATAGCCGATGGTGCACAAGGCCAAAGCTATCAGCAGCCAGAGCGCCGCTTTTTTGCCGTTGTTGCTTTTCCTCCCTTGCGATATCACACCTGATCTCCGAACGTATTTAACAAGGCACCTCCACTTATAAGGTGTCCGTATTTCGTATTTACCCATGCATAGGCCGGGTAATCCGCAGCGCCGTGCGCGTCGGAAGCGAGGTAGTGGATAAGCCCTGCCTTCAGCAAGCCGAGGGCGCAGACCCGCTCTTTGGAAAACAGGCCGCCTGTCAAGCTACCGGCGGAGAGCTGCAATTCACAGCCGATCTGCACCATGCGCACGGCGATGGATTGATCCGCCTGTACCGGCGCGTAGCGCTCCGGGTGGGCGATGACGATCTCCAAGCCCACCTTCTGCAATTCGTTGATGCTGCGCTCCCATTGCAGGGGCAGGCCGTTCCAGGGAAACTCCAATAACAGTACATTTCCGCCGCCAAGGCAGAAGGGGCGCAGCGCCGCCGGTTGCCAATCAAGCAGCAGCCGGTAATGGCATTCGAACCCCAGATACAGATCAAGACCCTGCGCGGCAAAGAGTGGCTTGGCGCTTTGGTAAGCCTCGCGGATACGGTTGATATCGGCATCTATCCGCTTTAGGTGCGGCGTGGCGATGACTGCCTCAAACCCGGCCTGCTTCGCGCCTTGCAGCATGGCCAGCGTTTCTTCTATAGAAGCGGCCCCGTCGTCTACCCCGGGCAGGATATGGCTATGGATATCGACCCTGTGCACCGCATCTCCCTCCTGTTCGGGCAGCTATTATTTTTCGGGCTTTCTGGTCGGCGGCCTTTTCTCTTTACCTTTTTCACCGCCGTCTTTTCTTTTACGTCCATCTTTATAATAATCCGCGTAATAGTACTGTTGGCTGGTCATATTCACATTGTTAAGCACACAGCCCAGCACCCGCGCCTTGGCCTTTTCTAGCTGGGCAACCACGGCCTGGGCCGCGGCCACCTCGGTGCTACCCGACTGGAGCACCAGTAGTGTACCATCCGCCCTGGAGGCCAGGATGGCCGCTTCTATGAAGGAGCCGAGCGGCGGTGTATCAAGCAGGATTACATCGTATTGCTGCTTGAATTCTTCCAAAATGCCGTTGAACCGATTGGAAGCCAGCACCTCTACGGGGCTGGCCAGCACCACGGAGGAAAGCAGATCCAGCCGCTCCACGGGCGTAGAGGTGACGGCCTCCCGCGCGCTGATGCGCCTTCTCAATACATCTACCAAGTCATGATCGGGCTGCATTTTGAGGTAATTTTGCAGCATGGGGCGGCGGCAATCACACTCCATTAGCAGGGTATGCTGGCCGCTCTCCGCCATAGCGATGCCCAGGAAGACCGCCAGCGTACTCTTGCCCTCGTGGGGGTTGACGCTGGTGACGACGATGGTTTTAATCTCCTGATCCATAGCCGAAAACCAGATGTTGGTACGCAGGGTCTTGACTGCATCGTGCAGGCCTGCGCCAGCGCTATAATATTGCTCAATGATGGTATTTACTGCCATATCACTTCACCTCAAAACGGGGCACGCGTGCCAACACGCTTAGCCCCAGTTCCTTTTCCACGTCCTCTACTGTGCGGATGGTCGTATTGAGTGTTTCCAGCAAAATGGCTAGCCCCATGGCTAGCATCAACGCCGTCAGACCTGCCACCGTAATGGTCATCAGCTTGCGGGGGGCTGAGGGCTCCATGGGCGGTTCCGCCACATCCACAAAACTCACGTTGTTGGCGTCCATGATTTCGATCACGATAGAGGAAAACTCCTTGCCAATGGAATTGGCAAGGTTGGCGGCCAAAACGGGATCGCTGGAGGTAACGGATATCTCGATCACGCGGGTGTTGTTGGCGCTAGTGACCTCGATGCCGAAGTTCTGCCGCATAGCCGTAGGATCCAACCCATATTCCTTCGCCACCTTGCTCAGCACGCGCTTGCTCAAAACCAACTCGCGGTAATCCGCGGTCAAAAGGGCGCTGGATTGTAGGTCGTTATAGTTGATCACGCTCTCCGCACTCTGCTTGTTAAGCACGTACATGGTGGCCGTGGCCGTATAGACCGGCACAATTACATAATATACCAGCAGCGTGGCCGCTACCACCGCCACGAAGGGGAGCAGCACAATGAGCCATATGCGGCGCAGCAAAATTTTGAATATATCCCGAAGCGTAAGTTCTGTCATACTTTTCCCTCAAGCGTCAGCGTATTTTTGCGGGCAGGATGTGCGCAATCAGCGGTACGACGATCGTAAGCAGCGCTGTAGCGTCAATGATGATCCAACTCGCATAGCGGCCAAAGAAGCTCTGCTCCCTTTGCGTACCCTGCCAATCCTGTGTGGAATAAATGGGGATATGCGCGGCCGTATCGTCCTTCGCCCCGCCCGTGGTGCCGCCGCGTCCGCCGCGGCCAGCGCCTCGCATGGCTGACAGCAGGTCTTTCACGGGCCAGTGTTGGTCCGGTAGCAAGTCCACTTTGCGCACGGCAGGAGAAAGATCGCAAACGGCATTGGAGATGGGGATGATTTGCTCTAAATCGGCCTCCCGCATCACGATATAGGCGGCCATCAGGTTGACGCGCCCCGATCGGCGAAAAGGCACGCTCCGTTTCTTTTTCAAACAGGGCCGCCCTGGTATTCTTATCGATCAATAGGGCAGCATCAAAAGCCCTCTCGAGCTCGACGGGAATACCCGCCTGCAGTGGGCGTGGGCGCGCCATAACACGCATATACATAGGCGGGGAAAAGCAGGCACAGCACTATGCACCGAGCCGCTAGCCCACGCAGCATGCGTTTTAACATTCAGTCATCCTCGCTTCCCGCTTAGGCCCCTCAAGCTGAAACCAAAAGAGAAGAGGCGGCTTTCGCACATAATGAACCAGAATAATCCTTGGATAAATTATACATGTAGGTCCTAAAAAATACAATAAAATATCTCAT
>DHOI01000118.1:2287-2653 GCA_002409725.1 Christensenella sp. UBA5394 | reverse complement strand
CAGCATGGCGACGGTCGGGCAAAGCCATCCGGTTTTCCACGCTGGATGCCATCTGCCGTATTTTGAATTGCGGCGTAGAGGATATTTTAGAATATGTGCCGCAGGAGGAGAACCATGGAGCATAAACCGCAAGCCCCGCGTATGGCGGGATGGCTACTTTTGTTGACGCTGGCCCTGGGCTATGTATGCGCTTTTGTATTTTTCCAAACCAGGTGGAACGCCGCGCGCGACATCATGCCGGCCTACGCCCTATTTTGGGGTCTGTATCTCGTGACCTATTACCTTTGCCTCTGGCAGCGGGCCAAGGCCAAGTGGGAGGGCTGGTACCTGCTGACATCGGTGGCCCTGCTCTTCCTGCACAGCGCC
>DHOI01000118.1:0-2079 GCA_002409725.1 Christensenella sp. UBA5394 | reverse complement strand
AATCTGCTGAACTTTCTCATTATCCCCCTGGTGCTGATGCTGCATGCAGTAATGAGTTCCTTCGATTTTTCGTCGGGCGCGGCCTGGCTTTGGGTGCGAAGCTATCTTCTTTGCTGGTGCCTTTATCCTTTCAGCGCCATCGGTAAATGGTTCGCCGCCTGGGTCGCGCTGCTGCGGCGCGGTGAGGCGGGGGATGGGGAGGAAGGGGACGCTTTGGCGGCCCGGCGCAACATCCTGCTGGGCCTGCTCCTTGGCCTGCCTGTGCTGATATTGGTCTGTACCCTGCTGCTTGAGGCGGATCAGGCCATGGGGATGGCTCTCTCCGGCCTGCTGGAAAAGCTGCCGCAGATCTCCTTTGGTAAAATCATTCTCATGTTCATCATAGCGGTGCTGTTCTATTCCTTTATCTATAATTTCGCCTGGGGGGAGGAGGGCGGCACGCTGCCCACCCTCTCCAAGGAGGGGATGAAGGCCACGCTGCCGGCCCAGTCGCTGATGGCGGCGGTGAGCATGCTGCTCGCGGCCTATCTGGTTTTCGCCATCTTCCAATTCACCTATCTCACGGGCTGGACGGGCCTGCCCGCGGGGCTGACCTATTCCGAATACGCGGTGAGCGGCTTCGGCCAGCTTTTGTGGGTGGCGGCCATCAACCTCGGCGTGTTCTCGGTGGGCCTGTGCCGCACGCGGCCCCACAAGGGCTTGAAGCCCCTGCTGGGCCTGCTGCTGTTGGCCACGGCTGTGGTGCTGCTTTCGGCCTTTGTGCGGCTGGGGCTGTATATCGGGGCCTATGCCCTCACTTGGCGGCGGCTGCTCTCCCTGTGGCTGATGCTCTACCTGGCCGCGATAGTGATCCTTTGCGCCCTGCGCCTTTATGGCCGGGGCCCCCTGGGCAAGCCGGGCCTGCTGCGGCTCTGCGCCCTGCTGCTGGTGGGCTGGTATGTGGCGCTGAACCTGGTAAATGTGGAAGGGCTGATCGCCCAAAGCGTGTTTGCCCTGGCGGATCGGCGGGGCGGCGTCCTCACCCAGGCGGACGCTAACTATCTGCGCTATGATCTTTCTATAGACGCCAAGTCCGCCATCGAAGCCAGCCCCTATCAGGCAGAGGTCTATTACGATGTGGAACCGGCGGATTTGCCCTGAAGCGCGGACGGCCAAAAATGCCCGGCCCCATTGCAAAAGCCCGGGGCGGGTACTATAATCTGATAGGGTAACGCAAGGCGGGCGGCTCCGGGAGCGGCCCGCCTTATAATGCGGATATATGGAGGCCAGATTCGAAACGATGGAAAAAACAATGGAGCTTTGCATTTACAACGCGAATATTATAGACGGCACTGGCAAGCCCGCCTTCCGGGGCAGCGTGGGTCTTAGCCGGGGCTGCATCGCCTTCGTGCAGGCCGGGCAGGGCGTGCCGCCGGCCCGGAAATTGCTGGATGCAAAGGGCCTGACGCTTTGCCCCGGTTTTATCGACGGGCATTCCCATGGCGATTTGATGCTGGAGAGCGACTTTTCTTCCCTCTCCAAGCTCTCCCAGGGCATTACTACCCAGGTGGCGGGCCAATGCGGGGCTTCTATGTGCCCGGGCGACCCGGAGCGGCTGGATGAATTTACGCGCTACGTATCCGGCATCGCCCCCTATCCCACCCTGCCGAAAGCCCAGGCGGCTATCGCCGGGTTTGACGCTTACGCCCGCTATATCGAAGGTTTAGACCTGCCGCTCAACCTGGCCCTCTTTACCGGCCACGGCACGCTACGCCTTTGGGCCATGGGTTATGATGATTCCGTGCCCACGGCCGGCCAGCAGGAGCGAATGGAGGGCATGCTGCGCGAGTGCATCCAGGCGGGCTCGCTGGGTCTTTCCACGGGGCTGGTCTACGCGCCGGGCTGCTATGCCGGGGAGGAGGAGATCACCGGCCTGCTCAAAGCGGCCCGGGCCGAGGGCGGCCTCTACGCTACCCACGTGCGGGATGAATCCGACGGCCTCATTGAAGCCGAGCGGGAGGCCGTGCGTTGCGCCGAAAAGGCGGATATCCCCCTCTTCATCTCCCATTTCAAGGCGGCGGGCCGCCAGAACTGGGGCAA
>DHOI01000103.1 GCA_002409725.1 Christensenella sp. UBA5394 | reverse complement strand
CTGAATATCCCCGGTTACCGTCCGGCCGGCATTTATTCCGCAGGCACGGCGCAGCGCCTGGTAAACATGGAAGGCTACATGCCCGGCCGGGAGATCGTCATATTGGGCAGCGGCGATATCGGCTTGATCATGGCGCGCCGCATGACGCTCGAAGGCGCAAAAGTAAAGGTTGTCGCCGAGCTTTTGCCCTATTCCGGCGGCTTGAAGCGCAACATCGTACAATGCCTCGATGATTTTGGTATTCCCCTTAAGCTTAGCCATACCGTAGTCGATATTCAGGGCAAAGAACGGGTAGCGGGCGTTACAATCGCACAGGTGGATGAGCGGGGCAAGCCCATTCCCGGCACGGAGGAGCACTACGACTGCGATACGCTGCTGCTCTCCTGCGGCCTGATCCCGGAAAATGAGCTTTCCAGAACCATGGGCGTTTCCTTGAACCCTGTCACGAACGGGCCGGCTGTCAACGAAAGCCTCGAGACGTCGATACCCGGGGTATTTGCGGCCGGAAATGTTTTGCACGTGCATGATTTAGTTGACTTTGTATCCGAGGAAGCGGTCGCCGCCGGGTGCGCTGCCGCCAGCTATGTACAGGCCGGATGCGAAAGCGGCGTACAGCACGCCGTTCCTATTACCTACGAGGGAGGGCCGCGCTATACCGTGCCCGGTGCGATCGACCCGGCCCATGTCGAAGAGGCGATTACGGTGCGTTTCCGCGTGGGCTGCGTGATGAAGGACAAATTCATTAACGTTTACCTCGATGGCGAGCGTGTGGTGCACCGCAAGCGGCCTATTATGGCGCCGGGCGAAATGGAAGAAGTGAAGCTGACCCGCGCCATGTTCGATGCGCACCCGGGGCTTACATCCATTTGCATCAAGGTAGAGGAGGCGTAGCTATGGAAGTTCGGAAACTCACCTGTATCGGTTGCCCCATGGGATGCCAGATGGAAGTAACCCTTGATGGCGCTGAGATCATCCAAATAGCGGGCAACACCTGCCTTCGCGGCGATGCTTATGCGAGGAAAGAGATTACAAACCCCACCCGCATCGTTACCAGTACCGTGCGCGTGCGGGGAAGCAAAACCGGCGCGCCAACGGTATCCTGCAAGACGCGCAGCGACGTACCCAAATCCAGCATATTTGGCTGTATCAAGGATATCGTCGGCATTTGTGTTCAGGCGCCTGTGCATATCGGCGACGTCGTAAAAGCAAACGTTGCGGGAACCGGGGTGGATATGGTGGCCACCAAGGACGTCGAATAGAGCATCCTAAATTCGGCAATAGGCCACGATGATAAAGCTGAGCCGCCTTTCGTGCTTATATAAAAGCATGGAGGGCGGCTCGGCTCTATACTATAAAATACTACGAAATCCGTTCTGGAGCTTATGCTGCTATATGTATTAGTCTTTGGCTTTAGGGATAAGCTTTGCTTCCTCGCCACGGATGAGGCGCCTGATGTTTTCAATATGACGTATGTATACCAGCATCACAATAAGCCCTGTTGTAACCACAAGCGCGATGTCAGCGCCTTTTAATATTAATACGCTTATAAAAAACAGCAGAATACTCAGGAGGGAGGCCACGGAGACCCGTTTGGTGATGGAAAAGACGATCGCCCCGATTGCAACGGAAAAGGCGGCGCCAAGGGGATTTACCATAAAGGCGAGCCCGATGGAGGACGCCACGCCCTTACCGCCGCGAAAATGGACAAAGGCCGGATAACAATGCCCAAGTACCGTCATGAAGCCCGCAATGTATCCGCCCAGGGAACCAAAAAGAAATCGGCCGACCAGGATACTGGCGACAGACTTTAAAAAATCTCCGGCAAATGTGATTGCGCCCGGCTTAAGGCCAAAGACGCGTATCATGTTCGTACTGCCCGCATTGCCGCTGCCGTGGTTCCGCACGTCATCATGGTAAAAAGACTTGCTGATGATGATCGCGGTTTGGATGTTGCCAAGGAGATATCCAATGGCGGCGCAGGCAAAAGCTAAAAGGGGTTGGTGAAAAATCGCTTCGTTCATAATTTGCAGCCTCATGAAATAAGGTGATGGGTAAAGACTACATCACCGTCCGTTTTCTGTCAAGGCGCTGTTGAAAGAGGGCCGGGCGGAAGATGTGAACAAGTGCTTTGTGCAAGATCAAAGAAGTGGCCGGGACCACTTCTTTGATCTTGATATTACGATATTACGCCTTTATGGTGAATTACACGTTGAGGGTAAGGGTCAGCAGGGCGTCGTGCAGGTTGGCCTCGCGAAGGATATCCTCGGTCAGCACGGTGCCGACCTCAGCCACAAAGGCGCCGTCCTCGCTGACCACGGCGCTGCGCAGGGTCTTGCCCAGCAGGAAGCGGATGGAATCCCCCTCGATGCCCTCCTCCGGCAGGGCGTTCTCGATGGGCGCATCGTCCAGGTTGATGAACACGGTGCTGCCGGCTAGGGATTCGATCTTTTCCGCGGGGAAATCCGCGCCGTTGTTGAGCATGATCCGCCCCAGCGCGCCGCCCTTGGGATTGAAGGCGAAATCCTCAACCTCGCCGATGATGTCGCCGCCGCTGGAGAGCACGGTGGCCCCCAGTAGATAGAAACCCTTTTCGATGACCTCCAGCAGTTCCTGGGATTCATAGAGCTTCTTCACGCCGCTGATGGTGGGAACGATGACATAATCTGCGCCGATGCCCAGAACCTCTGCAAAAGAGAGGCCGTAAAAGCCGTATCCCCGGCTATCCTTGAGGATCAGATGGCTGATCCTTTTGCCCTCCGCGTCGATCACGATGTCCTGGATAACGCCCTTATCCGTGCCTTCTTTGATGCCGATCACCTTAAGACCCAAAACCTCTGTGGATTTTTTCATGTGCTACCTCCTGCTTATTTGCATGCCGCCGGCATATTGTTTGTTTATTTGATGGTATCATCCGTGCCCACCAGGGTCGTGCCGCGCATGGCGCGGAAATGATCCTTGGCGATCATCTCCGTTCCCACAAGCTCGCCATCCTTCCAATAAAGGCGGGTGACGACAACTTCGTAGCCCTTGCGGGAGCGCACCTTCACGCGTTCCGCGCCGGCCATGAGCTTGTTGGTGTAGATGACCTCGGGTTCCGGCGCTTCGATCTCCTTGATGATCTGGTTATCCACATCGATCTCGATACCGTCCGCCGGGGGTTCACCGTAGATCTGCACGGTCACCGTCAGGTCTTCAAGCCTGGCGGATATATATATGGGATAGCTGGAACGGTTTTTCAGCTTCAAGTCCTTATTATCCCAATTGAGCGTGGCATCCAGGCCGATGGGCAGATATTCCGAGGGCCACGTGTGATGCACGCGCTCCACGATTTCCATATCCGCCAGCAGCGCCGCGTTATAAAGGGTTCCGGCCAGCTGGCAAATGCCGCCGCCGATGGTATCCGTCAGCTGGCCATCCACAATGGAGCCTGCCGTGCGGAAGCCCTTGGCCTCGGTGCGCTGACCCACCAGCTCGTTGAGTGAGAGGATTTCGCCCGGGGCGATCACCAGCCCATCCACGGCTTCACACATCAGCCGGATGTTGGCATTGCGGTTTTCATCATCTGTGGCCATGGTGACGCAGACGCCGATAAGCGCCGTGTTTCGCTGCAGATCCGCCTGGGTGTACGAGGGCTTGACCGGCTGGGTATAGCGGCCGTCCACCTGGATTGCCCGGTAATCCGCTTGCACCAGCTGCGCCTTCACGGCATTGATCACCTTCTGCGCATCCGCCTGCATGCCCCTGGATTCGGGGGCATAGGAGAAAGTGCGCGTGGCCGGGTCGAAGCTGGCGAAAGCCTCGACTGCGGGGATATCGTTTGCTCGAAGGAAGGCTTCTATGGCCGCGGCCATGCGGCCTTCATCTAGGATCAACTCGGATCTGGCTGTGTAGGCGGCATGCGAAAGATCGAAATCGGCTAGCAACTCGCCGCTTTTATTGCGGCTATACGCCTGGCCGAGCAGCGCCTCCACATTGGTGGAAATGCCCAGTTCCTCGGCTGTAAAGACCTTTGTAGCGCCGTTATAGCTGAGCGGTATCTGGATATCGCTCAGCTGCGCATCCAGGGCCTGCTGTACGCTGCGCTTGCCCTCGGCAAAGGATAAACCGCCCACGGCCACGCCGTCGATCTGCGTGCCCGGGGCAAACGCCTCTGCCTCCGCGACCCGCCGCATGCCCAAAAACGCCCCGAAAAGGATGAGCGAGCAGGTCACCGCAATGGTTGCGACCGCACCCGACACCATGGCGCCGGTATGTACTTCTCGCGCACGCATGGCCTTACGTGTTTCCATTCGCTCGCTTCTCTCTTTCCTGGAGTAACCGCATGATAAGCAACAGCCGCTGCTTATCCGCAGGCGTAGGCTCGTAGCCGCTCTGGAGAATCATGAATATATGCTTGCGCGCCTCTAAATATTGCCTGTCCTCGACCAAGTCGTTGAGCCGCTCCATGGCCCGGGTAAAGGTGCGGGAATCGGCTGCTGGCTCCGGCTCGGGTCCGGGCTCCGGCTGCGGTTCGGGCTCCGGCTCAGGTATAGGCGCAGACTCGGATTCGGGCTCAGGCTCCGGCTCCGGCTCGGGCTCAGGCTGCGGTTGGGGTTCAGGCTCAGGCTCGG
>DHOI01000096.1:2697-7387 GCA_002409725.1 Christensenella sp. UBA5394 | reverse complement strand
GCAATCCATCTTTTGCATCAGCATAATGGGCGTTTCCTCGTAGGAATCCACAGGGAACAACGAGAGGATCGCGTCCAGGAACGCGGGAATTCCATGTCCGTCTGCCCGTATGTATTTGGCGCCCGCTTTGGATGCTATGCTGGCGCCGGGAAAGTTTCCATCCCCCAGCACGATCGTGTCGCCATGCCCCATCTCGTGCAGGGCGGCCAACAGCGCGGGGGAAACAATCGCTGGAATATTCTTAAGCATCGCATTCTCCTTCATGAACCGGCGGGGACTGCCGCCGACGCTGTAATCTGTTTTGCGGGAAACGCCCGGCCGTATCGTTCCGGTTTAAACCTTGCCCCCCGCTCGCGCAGGGGGCAAGATTTCATTTTCGTCGCTTAGCCGGCTCGCCTTACTCGTAGAGCAGCGCCGCGATGCTCGGTTCATCCATGTTCTGATGGGTGTAATACTGGCAGCCCGTATCGACCAGCTCGTCGACCTTTTCGCCATTGAGCGTCTTCACGGCCAGCTCGACCGCATAGAAGCCAATCATGTAAGGATCCTGCGTAACGGCGCCGTGGAACCACTGGTTGCGCACAGCGTTGAGCAGCGTTGCGCCGGAGTCGAAGCCGACCACGGTCATATCCTTGTATCGGCCGTTCGTCCGATCCAGGTCGGAGCCGTCTGCTGTGGCGGCCAGCATGCCGTCAACGGAGCCGGAGTTCGTGCAGAACACCGCCACAGGGCTGCGCTGGATGACCCCCTGCGCGGCAGTCTGGCAATCGATTACGCTGGTGGAGGCCGCGATGGAAACCAGGATCTCAATCGCCATATCGCCGGAGCCGGAAGCCTTGTTCCACTTGTCATGCCCGGTCACCGCCACGAGGCCCGGCTGCGCGGCATCGCAAATTTCAAACATCTTGTTGACAAAGCCCGTGGTGCGGCCGGTAATGGAAGCGGAGGTGGCATCCTGGCTGATTACGCTCAGCACGATGGGCTTATCCTTGGTTGCGCCGGCGATTGCAGCCTTAATCGTGTCGATCTCGTTCATCTTCTCCGCGGCCAGCGCGCCTGCGGCCTCGTTGTCGGTAGAAGCGGTGGAGACAATGGAGCCTGCGGGCGCGTTGGGCACGCCGCTGTCAAAGCCGATTACAGGAATGCCCTTGCTCACGCAGGTTGCCAGCTGCTCGGAAACGGATTCCGTGTCGAGCGCCGCGAGGCAGAGGGCGGCGGGGTTCTTAGCGAGCGCCGCGTTGAGCATATCAACCTGGACGCTGATGTCGGATTCGGAGGGAGGGCCGTCAAAGGTGATTTCCACGCCATACTGGTCTGCTGCATCCTGAGAGCCGGAGAGCACGGTCTGCCAGAACTTATGCTGGAAGCCCTTGGAAATCACAGGGATGTAGATAGCTTCCGCCGCAGGCTCGGCTGCGGGCTCCGCCGCCGGCGCTTCCGCTGCGGGCGCTGCCGGCTCCGCTGCTGGGGCGACCACGGGCGCTTGCGCATTGTTGCAGGCCACAAAAGAGAGAGCCAGTACGAGTGCCAATGCCATTGCCAATAGTTTCTTCATGGTGGTTCCTCCTGTTTTTTTATTTGTGTGTTATTGCAACAGGGACGAGATTCCCTATTGGATGCTTAAGAGATCTGATTGCCGCGCTTAAGCCTGTATTGATCGAGCAGCACGGCGCCGATGACCACGGCCCCGGTAAAGAATGTTTGCCAGTGGCTCTGCAACCCCATAGACATCAGCCCCTGCTTGAGCACGCTCATCACGAACACGCCGATCAGGGTACCCATTAAGGTGCCCGTGCCGCCGCTCATGCTCGTGCCGCCGATGACAACGCCCGCGATGGCGAGCGTTTCCTGTCCGTTGCCCGTGCTGGGGATGATGGAGGTATAAACGGCCGCATAGAAAATCGCCGCCAGCCCGCAGCAAAAACCGCTGAAGGTGTAGACCGCGGCCAGCCACGGCTTGGTTTTTATGCCGGAAAGCCGCGCAGCCTCCCTGTTGGAGCCCAGTGCGAAGGTATAGCGGCCAAACCTTGTTCCGTTAAGCAGGATCATGCCGATGATGAAGAAGCCCGCCAGCCAGAGCACGCCCACCGGAAAACCGGAGGTGGTTTTGTAGAAGAAGTTTTTGAAAAAGCCCTCGGCCGTGCCAAACGTGGGGTAGCGCATCGTCTGCACCTTGGTCACGATCGCACCAAAGCCCATGCCCATCATTTGCGTGCCAAGCGTGGCGATAAAAGGGGGCAATTTGAGATAGGCGACCAGGATACCGTTGAGTAGCCCGATCAGCGTCGCCACCACCACCGCGAAGGCAAGGGCAAACCCCATGGGCCAATGCCAGGAATTGAAGGCATACCCGCCGATCAGCGCCGCGCACATCATGGTTGTGCCCAAGGAGAGGTCGATGCCGCCGGTGATGATAACGAAGGTCACGCCGATGGCCATAAACCCTATGTAATAGGAACCATCCAGGATATTGATAATATAATCCGTGGAAAAAAAGTTCGTGCCGAAGATAGAGAAAAACGCATACAGCAGCAAAAGTACGGCAGGCGCAAGCAGCTTTGTAAAATCAAACTTTTTCTTGGTTTCCATGTCCGTTCCTCACATTCTCATTGTCGCATAGGTCATGATATTTTTCTGCGATGCTTCAGCAATATCCAATTCTCCTGTGATGCACCCTTCGCACATAACGATGATCCGGTCGCTCATTCTGAGCAGTTCCGGCAGCTCCGAGGAGATCATGATGATGGATTTCCCCTGCTCCGCTAGTTGGTTCATAAGCTTGTAGATCTCGCTTTTGGCGCCTACGTCGATGCCCCTGGTAGGCTCGTCGAATATCAAGATATTGCAGTTGCGCACCAGCCATTTGGCGACGACGATCTTCTGCTGGTTGCCGCCTGATAAGCGTTTAACCAGCTGGCTGACGGAAGGCGTACGGATGTTGATCTTTTCCACATACTCACCCGCCACGCGGCTGATCTTCTTCTCGTCCATGAAAAAGCCCTTGCTATACGTGGGGATATCCGCCATCACGCAGTTATCCTGCACAGACAGGCCCGTGGCCAGGCCAAACGCCTTTCGGTCTTCGGAAAGATAGCCCAGCCCGTATTTGACTGCGTCGCTGGGCGATTTGATCTCGATCTTTTTTCCGTCGAGATAAACCTCACCGGCGGTGATCGGATCCGCGCCAAAGAGAGCGCGCATGGTTTCCGTGCGGCCCGCGCCCATCAGCCCCGCAAAGCCCAGGATTTCTCCCTTGCGCAGCTTAAAAGAAATATCCTTGGCGTTGTGCGCCACCAGGTTCTTTACCTCCAGCACAACCGGCGCATCTGCCGCCACGTTGTTTTTTTGCTTCGGCTCTTCATAGATCACGCGGCCGACCATCATGGAGATGATCTCATCTTTATTGGTTTCGTCTGTATTGACCGTTCCCACATACTGCCCGTCGCGCATAACCGTGATCCGGTCTGTGATCTGCCAAAGTTCGTCGAGCCTGTGTGTGATATAAATGATGCCATGCCCCGAGTCGCGCAACTGGTTGATGAAGCGGAACAGCTCCACGACCTCGCTTTCCGTCAGCGCTGCTGTAGGCTCATCCATCACCAGAAGCTCGCTCTCGTAGGAAAGCGCTTTGACGATCTCCACCATTTGCTGTTTGGCCACCGTTAGATTCTTGACGATTGTAGTGGGCGGGATATCGAGCTTGAGGGATTTGAGGAGCGTTTCCGCCTCCGCGTTCGCCCGCGCTTTATCCAGAAATGGGCCCATCTTCTTGGGCTCTTTGCCAATAAAAATGTTCTCCGCCACCGTCAGGTGCGGCATCAGGTTCAACTCCTGGTGGATCATGCCGATACCCAGCTTTCGCGCCTGCAGCGGGCCGTCGATTTCGACCTCGCTTCCCTTGTAATGGATCGTCCCCGCATCCTTTTTATAGATGCCGTTGAGCACCTTCATCAGCGTGGATTTCCCGGCGCCGTTTTCGCCGACCAGCGCGTGCACCTCGCCCGCTCTGACCTCCAGGCTTACGTCGTTGAGTGCGTGTACGCCCGGAAATCGTTTGTGGATTCCCTGCATCTGGAGCAACATATCAGACATAGCATTACCTCGCCGCCATGGGCTAAACGTTTTGTTGTTAACGGTGTTTATAGAGGAAAGACGTAAAAATTTGAGTTTTATGATATTGTTTGTTTAGAATGTGTTGGCGCTAATCGTTTCGCTTTTTGTCATTGTAGCATCCGCCATATCGCATTGTCAATATGTTTTGGGGATATTTAGGCCGCTATAATTGACCCGATATTGGATTTACGTAGCAATCCGCCTCCTTCCTTCTCCTGCAATTGGTTATTGACATGGCGTTTCGCACGCGATATGATGTTCTAAAGCGATACGTTTCGCGCTCTCTGTTTCGATCTCTTTTTGCCTAAAGGAGCCATATAATGCCGACTATAAAAGATGTAGCACAATATACGGGTTTATCGATCGCCACCATTTCCAAATACCTCAACGGCGGGAACGTCCTTGAGTCCAGCCGCGCGCTGATCGCGGAAGCGATCGATAAGCTTGGCTACAAGGTGAATTACGCGGCGCGATCCCTGAAAACCAACCGTACCATGATGGTCGGCGTGTTGTTGCCCTCTTTAAACGTGCCGTTTTTCTCTTATATATGTGAAATGATGGAAACCCGGCTGAAGGC
>DHOI01000096.1:0-2315 GCA_002409725.1 Christensenella sp. UBA5394 | reverse complement strand
CGCATTCTGGCGGACAATACCAGCGCCACCTACAATGCCGTGGAGCAATTCATCATCCAGGGCCATAAGCGCATCGGCTTCATCATCGGGCCGCCGGAAATATCCACGGCCTATGAGCGCAAGATCGGCTACGAGCGCGTCTTGATCGATTATTCCATCCCCATGGATCCCGAATTGATACGGGTAGGCGATTACAGCATCGCTTCCGGATACAGGGCGATGAACGAACTGCTGGATCTGCCTAACCCGCCCACGGCGGTGATGGGCACCAACTACGAAATGACCATGGGCGCGGTGATGGTCACCTTTGAGCGCAAGCTGCGGATACCGGATGATATCTCCTTCATAGGCTATGACGAAGTGCAGCGAACAATGATCAACCTTCCCATTACCACCGTGCTGCAGCCCATGGCGGATCTGGCGCGCAATACGGCGGATCTGTTGCTCAAGCGGATGGCGGGCGATTATGGAGCCTATCCGCAAGTGCAGCGTTTGAAAACCGAGCTGGTTCTAAAGCCTTCTATCGGTAAGCATACACCCGTAGGTAGCGCCTATGAGTGATCTTTTTCTGGGGATCGATATCGGCACCTCCGGCTGCAAGCTGGCCCTGTTCGATATGGCGGGCAAGACAATCATGCAGGCCGCGGAGCCCTATCCTGTCTACTACCCCGCGCCGGGCCGTGCGGAGCAGGATGCAAATGAATGGTGGGCCGGCGTATGCAGATCCTTGCAGCGCCTGTGGGCACGGGGCGCAGATCCGGCCCGCATCGCCGCCATCGGCATAGACGGGCAAAGTTGGTCCGCCATCCCGATGGGGTTTGACGGCAAGGTGCTGGCCAACACCCCCATCTGGATGGATACCCGCGCCGCCGATATCTGCGCGGTATGGGAAAAGCGCTTGGGCGCCGAGCAGCTCTTTGCCGTATCCGGCAACCCTTTCTCCCCCACGTACACGCTGCCCAAGGTTCTCTATTGGGCCGAGCGTGACCCGGAACTGCTAAGCAATACAGCCTATATCCTGCAAAGCAACGCATACATCGTTTATCTGCTGACCGGTGCGGTTACCATGGATTATTCCATGTCCTACGGCTGGCATAATTTCGACCAGCAAAAGCTGCGGTATGATGCTTCACTCTCCAGGGAATTGGGCCTTCCCGATCGTTTCCTGATTGAGCCTGTCCCCTCCTGTACAGTCGTGGGTCAGGTCACGGCCGCCGCAGCCAAGGCCACGGGCCTGCTGACGGGCACCCCCATCGTCGCGGGCGGGCTGGATGCCGCCTGCAGCACCCTGGGCGTGGGCGTTACCGAACCGGGGCAAACGCAAGAGCAGGGCGGCCAGGCGGGCGGCATGAGCATCTGCCTGGATCATCCTCGAATGCACCCCAAGCTGATCCTCAGCCCCCATGTCACCCCGGGCAGATGGCTGCTGCAAGGCGGCACCGTAGGGGGCGGCGCAAGCCTGAAATGGTTTGCCGAACAGCTCGCCTGCAAGGGCGGCCCCGCGCCTGAAAACATCTTCGAGGAGCTGAGCGCCGCGGCCGAAACCGCGCCCGCAGGCTCCGGGGGCTTGCTCTTCCTCCCCTATCTCGCGGGCGAACGTTCCCCTCTGTGGGATGCCAAAGCGCAGGGCATGTATTTCGGCCTAAAGTACGCCGCATCCTACGCGCATCTGGTACGCGCCACCATGGAGGGCGTGGCGTACGCGCTTAGGCACAATATTGAAACGGCCGCGGAAGCCGGCGCTGCGGTTTCCGAGCTTTATGGAACCGGCGGCAGCGCTAACAGCCATATCTGGACGCAGATTAAGGCGGATGTGACCGGCCTGCCGATGCGCATCCCTGCCTCCGATACGGCCACGACCTGCGGCGCGGCCATGCTGGCCATGGTCGGCACGGGCGCGTATCCCAGCTGCCGGGCCGCGGCGGACGGCATCGTGAAAATCCGGCGCACACATACGCCGAACCCGGCCAACGCAGCGCTTTATCAACACCTATTCGAGATTTATGGCGACCTCTATCGCAGCACATCGGAAAGCATGCATCGTCTTTATGATCTACAATCCACATTGTAAATAAGTTTGAAAGGTAATCCCCTATGAAGGCTGGCATTTTGTTTGCGCGAAACGTTTTGCGCTATGACGATTGGCCCGATCCGGCGCTCAAGCCGGGCTGCGTAAAGGTGCGCGTACAGGCCTGCGGCATCTGCGGCAGCGACGTGCCGCGGGTGCTGGGGGAGGAGGCGCATTTTTATCCCATCATCCTGGGCCATGAGTTTTCAGGGGAGATCGTCGAGACAGCCAGCGATGTAACAGCGCG
>DHOI01000064.1 GCA_002409725.1 Christensenella sp. UBA5394 | reverse complement strand
TGTGTTCCTGCTCGGCGCCGAGCACGTGCGCGCGGCCCCGGATGATATCGGCAATGCCGTGGCGGTAAGGCTCCAGGGCCTCACTCGCCAGGTAGCCGCTAAGCGTTTCCTCCGGCAGGGCGGCAAGCTCCGGCGTGAGGAAGCTGGCGGCCGCCCCCAGCCCGACCAGGAGGCCCAGCGCCCGGTCCTGCATGGCCTGGGCGTTTTGGTCGCCGTTATCCCCGGCCTTTTTCAGCTCCGCGTAAAGATAGACCCGCTCCGCCCGTTCGGCCAGGGCATAATACGCATCCAGCGCGGCATGCGCGCCTTCCACCGTGCCCAATTGGCCCCGGTGGGCCTCTATGGCCCCGGTTTGGGCCGCCAGTTGCGCAAAGGCCGCCTCCCAGGCTGCGTCGCTTTCAAAGATATGGCTAAGATCCCACTGGTACAGCGGATCCATTTCATGGCGCGTTTTTAACGGCATCTCGTTCCTCCTGTTTGGATGGTTTCCCTGATCGTTTTCCTTATTATAGCATATCCAGGGGGGATTTCATCCCCTGCCGTGGCTGGAAGAAAAATGTTTCCCTGCACAGGCAAGGCAGCCCGGCGTATCCGATACGCCGGGCTGCTGCAAGTAAGTCTATAATGCTGTTTTCCCCCGCTTTTTTAAGCGGGCGGGAGTTCGAAGGCGGCGCCCCCGCTCGTCACCTCAAAAACACCAGCTTTTGGCCTTCCGCCAACTCCTCCGATACACCCGGCTTATCGCGCAAGGCGCGGCGGGGGATGCGGAAGCGCTTGGCTACATCGTAAAGGGTCTCCCCGGCCCCAGCGAAATAGACGATGATGCCCTGGGGCTGTGGCTGCGGCTCGGTTTCACGTATGCCGGTCACCACCGTTTCCGTGCGCTGGGCGGAGAGGGAGGCGCTGATCTGGAGGGTAAAACTCATCTCCAGTGAACGGCCTGTTCCGGAGGCAGTGGCGGTAGCCAGGGCCGAAGCCATAGCCTCCGTGGCGCCGGGCGCAGGACAGGCGCAGGTAAAGGGGATATCCTCTGTGAAAGAGCAAAGCATGCCGCTCTCGCTCTCATAGATCACCCGCGTCACCAGCAAGCCCTCCAGGCACAGGCGCTCCTCCTCTACATTGGAAGTGGTAATCACCGGCCTGACAGCCGTAAACACCACCCGGCTGGCCTCAGGCAGCCCAGCAGGGACGCCAACCGTCTCATGGAGGGTATGGCGGTAGGATAGCGGCCCCATAGGCGTGCAAAGGCGCAGGGCCTCCCGCTCACAGTCAAAAGGCAGGCTGGGGCTGAACAGATCCTGCGGCAGGGCAAGTTCGATCCGCTCGGCCGCAAGGAGGCAGACCCGCAGCTTGACCTCCACCACCAACAGCCCGAATTCTTCGGCCACCCGCACCTGGCAGGCCTCGATGACCAGTTCGGCCTTGAGGTCGTTGCCGGCCACCACATCCAGCGTTTCCGTAAAGGGAATGTTCTCCATCAGGTGGAACAGCCGCCCCTCCTCCCCTTCCAGCAGGGCGGATACCGTGAGCACGCCGGATAGCTCCGCGCCCCGGCCGTCGCATTGGATATCCCGTAGGGAGGCAGCCACATCGCTGTGCAGCACGCAGTGCGCGCCCGCCGCGTCTACCTCTTCGCGCAGGGAAAGCACATCCCGGAAGACCTCGTCGCGCCGCAAAAACTCGAGGCTGCGCTGCCGCATCTCCATATCCTGCACGCCCTCCAGGCCGCAAAGCGCCTTAATGGCGCTGCCATCCGTTACCCTGAGGGCAATATCTACCTGGGCGCTGAGCGTGATGCGGCCACCCGCCAGCTTTACCTCCATGGCCTGCAAAGCGGGCACCGCCCGCACGAGCATGCCGTCCTTCGCGCCCTCCGCCTGTACCGTATGCCGGAAGGCCGCCCGGGAAGTAAAGGCGAATACGCCGCCCTCACCCGAGCAGATCAGCTGCAGCCGCACCTCGCCGGATAGGCGTACGGAACCTTCGGCACTCTCCGCAGCCGAGAGCGCCACATCCCCCGTTGCGCTGAGGATCTCCCGGGCGGGCCGCCCTTCGATCTGGGGGATGTCCCCCTCCACCAACGCCTGGGCTACGCCGCAATATACCACCCGCTCCGCCCGCAGATCGGTCCACATCAGCTCCATTCGACCTTGCTCCTCTCTACTTATGGGTATAACAGAATATGCCGGTGCCTAGCCCTTCTAGCACAAAATGCAGGACAATTTTTCATTTTTGCCATTTTTAGCCCCACAAAAGCACCGCGCGGTCATATTTTTCAGGAACATGCGTTTTGCATAGGATGAATAAAATTCTGTGGATTACGACGGACTTATCAACATTGTCCACATGGTTATCCATATTCAGGGTGGTTTTGAAGCCCCTATCATGTGCAAAAGCTGGGTTCGATAGGTATGTCCTGCATAATTATACAGAGTGCGCCCTGCAAAAAATGCGGGGCGCGAAAAGTTTTTTCTCTATTTTTTTGCAGGAGTTCCTACATGTCGGATTTTGTCCCTTCATATCACATTTTGTATCTCGGGCCGGCCCGCATTTTCCCTGGCGCTTTCCATAATCAGCTTATCCGCGACCAGGGCGATAAACTCGCCGTTGGTGGGCTTATCGTTTTTAGAATAGATGTTATAGCCAAAGATTTGATTTATGTTCTCGATCTTGCCCCGCGTCCAGGCCACCTCGATGGCATGGCGGATGGCGCGCTCCACCTTGGATGCTGAGGTCTGGAAGCGCTTGGCAATGCCGGGATATAGCTCTTTTGTGATACGGTTGATGAGGGTGGGCTCATAGTAGACCATGCGCACGGCTTCCCGCAGGTAATGATAGCCCTTGATGTGGGCGGGAATGCCGATGATGAGGAAAATAGAGGCCGTCTTTTCATCCAGGGTTTGCGGGCGGCTGCCCATGGTGCAGGTCTGGGATCGTTGGGCGTAGGTGTTTTCCAGCATGTCGAGGATACGCTTGTAGAGGGTATCCGGGTCCACAGGCTTGACCATGAAGTAGCGCGCGCCCAGAGTGCAGGCCTGGCGCACCATGTCCTCGTGCCGCATGGCGCTCACCACAATGGCGGCAGGCGGTGATTCCACCAGGCCGCCGGCCAGCCGCTCCAGCAGCTCGAAGCCATCCAAGCGGGGCATAATCAGGTCACAGAGCAATACATCGTAGTGGGCGGCCGCCATGGCGTCCAGGGCGGCCTGGCCGTCGTTCACCACATCCACCCGCTCGATGGTATCCTGGGCCAGGAGGTGATCCCGCACGGCGTTTTGGAACTGCGTGCTGCTGTCTGCCAGAAGTATACGGTACTTTGCCATAATGTGCCTCCATCCTTCTGTATTTTTTCCTTTCATGAAATGAGCGCTGACGCTTTTGCCCGTTTCATAAAGGATAGTTGCGTTTTGTGATGATTGGATTGTAACACCGCTCCATTCGCGGCGATAGGGAACAATATTGACGTGTTTTGTCGCTCTTTAGGGAGAAAATTGCAAAGTTTGCTGCTCTTTGACGCGGGGGCCAAAACCAGCCGCAATAGGCCAAACACCTGCATTTTTTGCAAGCGGCCTTTCGGACGGCCGTCTACATCTTTGCCCGCTTGTACAAGACCCGTCAAGATATGGTATACTATATAGAAAATTGCTTTCGGAGGGCCTACGCTATGGAGAACAAGCAGCGGGGCTGGCGCACTTTTTTAGCGCGCAAGCAGGTCGAGATCAGCTTTAAACGGTATTTTATTGATGCGATGGGCGCCATGGCATCAATAAAATACCGTTTAAAG
>DHOI01000131.1:3460-4731 GCA_002409725.1 Christensenella sp. UBA5394 | reverse complement strand
CCCCGAACCCCTAAGGGCTTTTTTGACAGTCTGCCGGTTGCTCTTAAAAAGAGTAACCCCGAGCTGCCGCTGGCTTATTTTTGATTCTGAAAACCTGACGTATCCCTTACAAAGCTTCGCGGCCCGGCGCATTCTGCATGCGCCGGGCCGTTGCCTATGCCTATAAACCTAAAAGGCTATTTTGCTTACTTTTTTAAGTCGTGTTAGTACCCGGCAGGGAGCACATAGCGCCTTAATGAAATCAAGGGCCCGATCACAGCCGGGTTAGTTGGCAGCCGTCTCCCGGATGCCAACTTCCTTACTATTTTTTCGGGGAAAAGTAAGTCAGGGGCTGAGGGCGGATAACCCCAGGAAACCCTCCGTTACGCTTTCGGCCCGATACCCAATGCCTCGGTCTGCGTTTGCATGCCGGCGATGACGATAGCCATCACTTCGTCCAGGGGCATGCCCAGCATCTCGCAGCCCTGCTGGATCACCGCCCGGTCGCACTTGGCTGCAAAGCCCTTGTCCTTGAATTTTTTCTTCAGGCTCTTGACCTCCATATCCGAGATGCCGGTAGGCCGCATGAGGGCGGCCGCCATCACGATGCCGGTCAGCTCGTCCACCGTAAAAAGGCTCTTCATCAGCGGCGTAGTCGGCTCCACCTCGTTGGTACAAAGGCCGTAACCGTGCGAGAGGATGGCGACGATATCATCTTCCTCCACTCCCTCGCCATCGAGTAGCTCGCGCACGTGCAGGCAATGCTCCTCGGGGAATTTTTCAAAATCCACATCGTGCAGGTAGCCGATGGCCTGCCAATGCTCCACATCCTCGCCAAAGTGCGCTGCCATGGCCCCCATGGCAGCGCTCACCGCCAGGGCATGCGTGAAAAGATGCGCCTCGCTCACATGCTTTTGCAACAGTTCCTTGGCCCTATTAAGCGTCAGTTTCGCCATATATCCTTCTCCCTTTCCATAGCAATGCCGTTTTCACGGATTATAGCATATCCGCCCCAACTTTTCCATACATTAGCCGGGCCCGCCGTCCGGCTTTGACAAAATTCGCCATTTTTATGCACTGCTTTTTCTTATTATGGACACGCTTGTGCATAAAGATTTCCACATGCTTAATCAACCCGGACTGTTGATAAGGTGAAGACTGATCGGCGGAGGGGATTAATCCGCCGCTTTTTACGCCCGGCAACGTTGATAACTATGTTGAGAGTGTGGATATGTTGCAGATTATACAGTGTATATACAGCTTCCGTATGCAGGTTTTGTCATGCTGCGAAC
>DHOI01000131.1:3107-3248 GCA_002409725.1 Christensenella sp. UBA5394 | reverse complement strand
TGCAGGTTTTGTCATGCTGCGAACGTTTTTTCGGCTGAAAAATTGATAGAAGTGGGGGTTATATCTTTCATAAGCGGCATTTTTAAAGAATATAGTCACTATGAGGTGATTTCGTTGAGTAAGCTGCGCGGCCTGCCCTTT
>DHOI01000131.1:2605-2862 GCA_002409725.1 Christensenella sp. UBA5394 | reverse complement strand
CCGGACGCAAATGCCGGGGGAGGACACCCAGCCAGCGACGGTGGATTCGGAAGAGCTACAGGCCGGCTATATAGTGGTGCTGGATGCAGGCCACGGCGGCGTGGATGGCGGCGCGGTGGGCTCGAAAACCGGCGTGGTGGAGGCCGGGCTGAACCTCACCATCGTGAAGCTGGTGCAGGCGGGCCTTGAGGCGCGGGGTGTAGGCGTTCTGCTGACCCGCACCGATGACGATGCCCTGGCCAGGGGTAAAAAGGCGG
>DHOI01000131.1:348-2423 GCA_002409725.1 Christensenella sp. UBA5394 | reverse complement strand
TGCAGGCGCGCAAAAAGGTCATGAACCAGCCGGGCGTTGATATCGTGGTTAGCATCCACATGAATAAATTCAGGGATTCGGCTGTCAAGGGACCGATGGCCTTTTATATGAAGGGCAGCGAAGAGGGCCGCCGCCTGGCTGAGCTGGTGATCGCCGCCGTGTGCGAGGCCGTGGAAAGTCCTGTGCGCAAGGCCAACCCGGCGGATTATTTCATGATCCGCGAAAGCCCTTTGCCCAGCGTCTTGGTCGAGTGCGGCTTCCTTTCCAACGCCGCCGATGAGGCCCTTTTGCAGGAGCCGCAGTACCAGCGCGCCCTGGCCGACGGTGTGGTAACGGGCGTGATGGGCTATCTCGAAAGCCTGCCCGCCCTGCAGGAGGGCCAGACGGATCCCTCCCCCTCGCCCGGCCCCACGGCGACCCCGAAATAGCTGGACTTGACGCCTTGCCACGTTTATAATGAACTGGATGAAACATACGGATTTGAACCAAGCGAATACGCTGCTTGAGCGGGTACGTTCGGCCCTAGTCGACCTGCCCGCCAAAGACCCCCGCCTGCTCAGCCCCCTGGTGTTGGCTTACGTGGGGGATACCGTTTACGACCTGTATGTGCGCACCCGCCTGATCCTTGCGAGCGACGCCACGGCCCACGGCCTGCATATGCGGGCCACCCGTCTGGTCTGCGCCAAGGCCCAGGCCACCGCACTCTACGCCATTTTGGATAAGCTCACAGAGGACGAGCTCTCCGTCTACAAGCGGGGCCGCAATAGCCACCTCGGCACCGTGCCCAAGCATGCGGCCATCCAGGATTATCGGGCCGCCACAGGGCTGGAGGCCCTCTTGGGCTACCTGTATCTAAGCGGCCAGGATGCGCGGCTCACCGAGCTGATGGCCCTCGCGCTGGCCCCAAAGGAGGAAGACCATGCCTGAGAAAGCGCTCCGCGTGCGCCTGCTCTGCGCTACGCCCGACCCCGCCCGCGCCGTGGCACTGGGCGGCCGGCTTTGCTACAGCGATACCAACATCGACCAGCTCTATGAAAACATGGAGGGCCGCAGCGAGGCATTTGTAGAAAAGCTGATGGATCTTGGCCACCTTTCCCCCATCGAGCACGCCAGCTTCACCTTTGGCGTGGAGGGGGTGTCGCGTGCGCTGCTGGCGCAGATCACCCGGCACCGCATCGCCAGCTTTTCCGTGCAATCTCAGCGCTATGTGGCCAAGGACGAACTCGAGTACATCCTGCCCCCCAGCATCAAAGACCTAGGGCCGGAGGCCGTAGAGCGGTTCCAGGCGGATATGGAAGCCTCCTTTGCCGCCTATGATCGCTGGCGTGGCCTGGGTATCCCCGCGGAGGACGCCCGTTTCGTGCTGCCTAATGCCGCCGAAACCCGCATGCTGGTGACCATGAACGCACGTGAGCTTATGCACTTTTTCCAGCTGCGCTGCTGTATGCGGGCGCAGTGGGAGATCCGCCGCCTGGCCTGGTGCATGCTGGGCATTTGCAGGCGGGAGGCCCCCGCCCTTTTCAAAAAGGCCGGGCCGGGCTGCCAGGCCACAGTCTGCACGGAAGGCCGTATGAGCTGCGGCGAGGCCGCGCGCATTCGTACCTTAAGCGACGAGCTTTCCGCTTTCGCAGCAAAAAACCCCTCGGATGAGGGCATACTATCTTGGGTATTGGAGCGCTTGTAAAAGCAGAAAGGGAATAACATCCATGGCATATGATAATAAAGGCGGCTCAGGCAACAAGGGCCGGTCGCCAGGCAAGCCGTTTGAAAAGAAGCCCTACGGCAACAAGGAGGGTGGCGAACGCAAACCGTATAATAAGGACGGCGGAGACCGCAAGCCCTACTATAAGGGCGATGGCGAGCGCAAACCGTATAATAAGGACGGCGGAGACCGCAAGCCCTACTATAAGGGCGATGGCGAGCGCAGGCCCTATTATAAGGGCGGCGATGATTCGCGCAGGCCATATGGCAAAGAAGGCGATGGCGAGCGTAAACCCTACTATAAAGGCGATGGCGAACGCAAGCCCTACTATAAGGGTGACGGAGAACGAAAGCCGTATAACCGGGACGGCGGG
>DHOI01000131.1:0-146 GCA_002409725.1 Christensenella sp. UBA5394 | reverse complement strand
TATAAAGGCGATGGCGAGCGTAAGCCCTATGATGGGGAGCGTAAGCCCTACAACCGAGACGGCGGAGACCGCAAACCATATGATGGTGAGCGCAAACCCTACTATAAGGGTGACGGAGAGCGCAAGCCGTATAACCGGGACGGCGG
>DHOI01000010.1 GCA_002409725.1 Christensenella sp. UBA5394 | reverse complement strand
CCTCGGCAATGACGATCACCCCCCGCACAGCCGGCGCTTTTTCCGTAAGAACCAGGGCCTCGTCCTGCACGGTGGCGGGCCGGGAGGATTCCGTGCGGTTTTCGTTGATGGTGGTGCCGCCCTCGGCCGCGCTTTCGGAGGTGCTGCTCTGCACATCCGTGCTCATGGCGGGTACGATCTGCGCACCCGTGTCGTATGTAATCATTACTCGCACCTTGCCAGCGCCCCGGATGGCGGAAAGCGTTTTGGCCAGCCGCTCCTCTACCGCCGTTTCCGCCGGGGTGGCGGCCTGCGCAGCCGTGCCCGCGCCGGCGGCCGCCGCTTCTTTCTTGCCGTCGCAGGAGGCTGTATAAAGCAAGATGCCCAGCACGGCCAGCAGCGCATAGACAAATAGCTCGATGCGCTTATCCTTTTTCATCAGCTCCGCCAGCCGCTTGAGCGGCTCAGCGATCGCCTTCAGCTCGATCATAGGGCCTCCTGCCAGACGGAAAGCACGGCCTCCGCCACCATCCAGAACATGATTAGATCCACAGCCCGCCCGGCGCTGCGCTTCAGGTTGCCGACCGGGAGCAGAAAGGCCAGCACGCACCGCAGCACCGCAGCCACGCTCAGCTTGAGTACCAGCTCATAAAGCGCCTCCATCCTCACACCCCGCCCAGGGCCATGATAAGGCCCATCGTCAGCACATACATCAGCGCTACCGCAGCCACGCAGGCGAACATATAGCGGCAGATATCCGCCAGGTCACCCAGCAGCTTGGGCATGCGCTCATCGGAAAGCTGGGCGCAGAGCGCCGCCGTGATGCGAAACGCCAGGTTCATCCCGGCAAGGCGTAAAAGCGGTGTGAGCACCATACCCAGGGCGATGAACACAGCCGCGATACCGGCCGCGTTTTTGATCAGAAGGGTGCAGCCCCGCACGCTGTCCAAGCTGCCCGCCACAACGCCCCCCACCAGGGGCAGGGATTTGTCCAGGGCGTATTTCATGGTGCGAAAGCTGATGCTGTCCGCCCCGCCTACGCTCATGCCCCGCAAGGCCATACTGCTAAGGAACACCGTAGTGATGCCGCCGATCATCCATTTGGCAAAGGATTTGATTGCCCCTGCCATGTGATCGAGCTGCTTGCGGCCCGTAAGCGCACCCACGATATGCAGCACCCCGGCGCTCATCACGGCGGGCAGGAGCAGGCCCTGCACGGTTTTAGCCACCGTTCCGCTCAAAAAGATGAACAGCGGCTGAGCCATACCAGCCGAGGCCGTGGCCCCCACTGCCGAGAGCAGCGTCGCCAGCAACGGCGCGAAGGCTTCGAGCAATCTGCAAATATCGCCAATGGCCCCGGCTGCCAAGCTAAGCTGGGCGGCCATTACGCCGCTGAGCACGGCCACGCACACCCCGTAGCAGAGGAAGGAGGCAATCTCCTTCACGCTCCCCTGGCCTTCTCCCAGAAGCGCATCTAAGAGGCCAATCAAAAGGGCCACGCCAATCACCGTACCCAGGCTGGCAATGCCCTGGCGCACGGCGGCCACGGCTGCCTCCCATAAGCCTTGCAGCAGATTCTCGCCGATATCCCCTTCGCCCAGCGCGTAGCTTGCAATTAACTCCCCCGCGCTCTCATACCCCCAGAGGGCGCGCACCTCGGGCGACAGGCCGGCGTAGCTTTGCTGCCATTCGCTCAGGTCGTAGCCGTTTAGCGTAACGCGTAGGGTATCTTCCAGCTCTTCCTGCAATGCATAGGCCGTTGCGGGGATGAGTAGCAGCGCGGCCAGCAGGAGCAGCAGAGCGAACAGCCGCCTCATGGCGCTTGCTGTAAAAGGCCGCTCAAAAGGCTCAATACGGCCAGCAGGGCGGGCAGGGCAGCGGCTACGATCAACACCCGGCCCGCCAATTCCACCTTAGAGGCAATGGCGCTCTCCCCCGCATCCCGGCAGGCCTCGGCCGCGAATTGCACCACATAGGATATGCCGATCACCTTGAACACTAGCTTCAACTGCTCGGCCCCCAGGCCGAAGCGGCCGGCCACGCCATCCACGGCCGCACGGATGGCGGCGATATCCGAAAGGGCGTAGGCCAAAAGGAACAGGCAGGCGGCCACGCTCAGTTGCAGCGCCATTTCAGGCCTGTAGGCCCGCAGCACCACCGCGGCCGATACGGCCAGGAGGGCAATCCCAGCCAGCTTAAAGGCCGTCATGGCTAGTAAAGGCCGAAGATCCGCTTCACCTCGTTAAAGAGGGAGCCGATCTCGCCCACCACCAGGCCCAGCACGATGATGAGGCCCATTAGGGCAGTGAGCATGGCGATATCCTCCCGGCCCGTTTGCTTGAGCAGCTGGCAGATCACCGCCACCAGTATACCGATCCCCGCGATTTTGAGTATGATATCGATGCCCATATTGTTCCGTACCCTTCTTCAGATGATGAAAATGGCCACGGCCAGGCCCAGAAGCAGCCCCAGCGTGCCATAAAGATCGCCCTTGCGGGCCTGCTCCTGCCGCAGGTCGTCCCGCCGCCTTTCCGTCTCCCGCAGAATGTAGGCGGCCGCCTGCCTGCGGCTCTCAACATCCGGCGCGGACAGCGCCTCGCCAAGGCCTAGGAGCAGGCTGCGATCCTCCGGCGTGAGGCCGTAGGGCGAGCGTGTATCCAGCGCTTCCCGCCAGGCCGCCTCGGCGCTCATTTGCGCCAGATTCTCCCCGAAAGCGGCCCACAGGGGCGAAAGCAGCGCGCCCCGCGCCCCCAGGGCCGCAGCCAAGCGGCTCATGGGCAGGGCTTCGTAATCCATGCGCAAAAGCAGCTGGGGCACCTCTTCCGTAAAGGCGGATAGGGCGGCCGCCCGGGCGGAAAAGGCATAGGCTTTGGCATAGCCCAGGAAGGTGAAAAGGGCCAGCAGACCCAGGGCGAGAAAGGGCCTCATGTGCTTTCCTCCGCTCCATATACCAGCGCCAAGGTAGGCGCTGCCCCGGCTGCCCGCTTAAGGGCCACCACCCGCTGGAAACAGCCAGCTTCCACCAAAGCATAAATTTCCCGCCGCCGCCGCAAATCTTCCATGGAGGATGCATGCGCACTGGCCAGCACCCGCACCCCGCAGCCTGCGGCATCCAGCACGGCCCGTGCGTCCTCCGCGCCGGAAAGCTCATCCGTCACCAGCACCTGTGGGGCCATGCCCCTAAGCATCAGCTGCAAAGCGCGGGCTTTTTTGCAGCCCTCCAGCACATCCGTGCAGGGCCCCACATCCAACGTGGGCACACCGCCCTCACAGCCTGCCAATTCCCGCCGCTCATCCGCTATGCAGACCGCAGCCCCCCGCTCGGAAAGCTGGCGGGCAGCATCCCGCAAAAGCGTGGTCTTGCCCGCGCCGGGCGGGGAGATCAGCAGGGCGCTTTTCGGCCCGTCCGCTCCCCACAAAAGGGGCATAAGGCCATCGGCGCAGCCTGGGATCTCCCGGGCCAGGCGTATGTTAAAGCCGGTGGGGGCCACCAGGCGCGGCCCCGCCTCTCCCCCGGTCATGCGGCCCGCGAGGCCCACCCGGAAGCCGCCCGGCAGCGTCATATAACAGGCTGCCAGCTCCTCGCTATAGGCATAAAGGGATTGGCGGCAAAGCCGCAGAAGCAACTGGCGGCAATCCTCGGCGTCCGGCGTCCAGCTCAGGATGCGGCAGCTTCCACCCATGAGCCGGGTGGGCCTATCCACCCGGATGCGCAGCTCTTCCGCCCCATCAAGGCCCCATACCCGCAGCTCCTCGGCCAGTTCCGCCGGCAGCAGCGGCAGCAGATAACGCTCCCATCCCTGCATCGCTGCCTGTCCCTCCTTTTGCTGTGTTATATATATGTAGTGCGGTATGTGATTAGCACCTGGCATGCAAAAAGGACGCGCCTTTACCGGCGCGCCCGCTTTTCCAAAAATTATGCGTTTATTCCTGCTCTTTTGTCCTTTCCTCCCCCTTGGCCGCCGCATACAGGCAAAGCAGTACACTGCCAAAGCAAAGGGCGCTCATCTGCGCATCCCGCAGGGATACCAGGGTGAAATCCAGCTCCACATAGCCGCCTGTAGCCAGGGCGTAAACGGTGGAGAGCAGGCTGGCGGCCAAGGGAACGGCGCAACCAACGGCCAGGGCCGTTCTGGGTGTAGAAGCGAGTAGAGCTGCACAAGCCCCGGCGACAAAGCCCGTGAGCAGCCCGCTTTGCACGCCGCCAAAGACCCCCGCCCTCTCTGCACCAAAGGCCAGCAGAGCAAAAAAGGCCAGCGCTGCAGATGCGCCCGCGCCGGGGCCTTCCTCCCGCGCCCAGATAGCAAGCCATAGCGGCAGAGCCACGGCGCAAAGGTTGAAGCGGGCCTCCGGATTGAAAGCGATGTCGAAGCGGGCCAGGGCCAACATAGCCAAAGCGAAAAAAGCCGCCTGGAAGCGGCCCAGCCCCAAGATGGATCGAAAGGGCGATAGCGCGCCCGTGAGGCACAATATCAGGATGCAGGCAAGCAGCGCTGTGTAAAGTTGCATACAAAAACCTTCTTCGCATGAGGTATCATTAAGGTACCCCGGACAAAGAAGGCACAATCCCGTCAATGTTTGGCAGATTTAGCGCAATTGGATAAAAGCGGCCATAGAGCCGGTGACCCCGCGATCCCGCCGATGGGAGAAGAAATGCGCTGTATCTTCATAGGTGCAGGCATCCATCAAGGTGATATGCTCGGGCAGGATGCCCGCACGCATAAACTGGATGGCCGCACACCTAGGCAGATCCACATGAGCCTTGCCGGACCTGTCCAGGCCGGACCTATCCAGGCCGGGCCGACCGACCAGCTTCACTGCCGGGTCTGCAAAAACCTGCGCGAATTCATCGGCCAGCGATTCATCCACCTCGAAGCAGCGGGGGCAAATGCAGGGGCCTGCGGCGGCCATGACATTCGCCGGGTCAGCGCCGAACTCCCGCGTCATGGCTTGCGCCATGGTCAGGCCGATCTGCGCCAGCGTGCCCTTCCAGCCCGCGTGCGCCATGCCGATGGAGCGGCTCACCGGATCATACATGAAAAAGGCCCCGCAATCCGCATGGGAGGTAACCAGCGCCACAGCCGGATCATTTGTGATGATGCCATCGCAAAAGGGCAGCGGCGGCTTATCAAAGCCGCGCCCCCGGTGGGAAGCATCCAGCCGCAGCACCGTGGCCCCGTGCTCGTGGTTGACGATGGCCATATCTTCATAGCAAAGGCCTGCGCCGCGCGCGAAGCGGCTGTAGTTTTCCAGCACATCCGGCTCGCAGCCGTCCTTATCCCAATGCAGGTTGAGGGAAGCGAAGGGGCCCTCGCTCATCCCGCCCTCCCGGGTGGAAAAACCGTGCGAGAGGCCGGGCAGCAGCAGTGCGCGTGCCTTGTAAAGGCCGGTTTCGCCATTTTTTTCGTAAAGAAAGCCGTGCTCAAACCGCGCGGCTTTGCCAGGGTAGTCAGTAATTTTATCATACATGCTATTTTTCATCCAAAAGCAGCTTGAGCTCCTCCATGAAGGTGCTGATATCTTTGAATTGGCGGTAAACCGAGGCAAAGCGCACATAGGCCACGTCGTCTAAATCTTTGAGCCTGCGGATAACCATTTCGCCGATGGCGTTGCTAGGTACTTCCTGCTCCAGCGAATTGAAGACCTCCCGCACCACGCTATCTACCAGCAGCTCCTGATCTGCAGAGGATACGGGGCGCTTTTCGCAGGCCTTGCGCACACCGGAAAGGATTTTCGAGCTGTCGAAAGGCTCGCGAGAGCCATCCTTCTTGACCACCATGATAGGGATCTCTTCGATCTTTTCATAGGTGGTAAAGCGCTTGCCGCAATTGATGCATTCACGCCTGCGGCGGATGGAGGTGCCGTCGTCGGTGGGCCGGGAATCCACAACCTTACTTTCTGTGCTCAAACAATAGCGACATTTCATTGAAGTGTGCCTCCTGCATGCGCGCGGCATATAATATGTGCTCTATTTTATTATGATAGCACATAAATCGCCCGTTTTCCAGCTTTTAAGCCAATATATTTACAATATTATTTACAGGCATTCATAGCATCACATCTACCAATATCACATCATCGCCGATCTTGGTGATGCGGTTGAAGGGGATGACCAGCTCCTCGTCGCTACGGAAAAGGCCAAAAAAGCGTGGCGGCCCAGGCACCACGATGGAACGCACCAGCCCGGAGCAGGCGTCTATCTCAAAATCGCAGATGCAGCCTAGCCGCGCACCATCCCGAAGGTTGATCACTTCCTTGCGCCTAAGCTCGCAAAAATTCGTCATCGCCATTGCCCTCGCCTCCCGCTTCCTTATATCCTATGCGACTTCCTGTCAAAAAAGTGGTGCGCAGGGCGGGGCATCAAAAAGCCCGCCTGTGAAGGCGGGCTTTAGCGCGATTCTAATGCGGTTTGATCATGCCGGCGCGGGCTGCTTTATCCGGGAAGGACGGAATGGTTGATCCCGAATATATGGTATGCCGGAAGCTTAAGGTTAATACTTGCGCTTCCTGGCCGCTTCAGCCTTCTTTTTACGCTTTACGCTGGGCTTCTCGTAATGTTCACGCCGACGGACCTCGGCTAAAACGCCGCTGCGGGCGCATTTACGCTTAAACCGTTTGAGAGCACTCTCCAGAGACTCGTTTTCACCTACGCGAATTTCCAAATCTTTCCCCTCCCCTCTCCGTTGCAGCATGGCAACCCTTGCCGCTTTGAGGCATAAACCAAACACATGATATTATACTGGAAGCGCGCGGTTTCGTCAACTACCCGGCGAGAAATTTAGCCTATATACCGTATCTCGATGCCGCCAAACACCACATCCCCGGTCAAAGTGAGCACAGATGTAGGGTTCATGGGGCCGCCCTTGATCTCTACCCCGCCGAATACGCAATTGGCCCTATTTTCCACCCGTATATGCGAAGGCAGGAAGATGCTGCATCCAGCAAACACCACATGGGCCTGGATGGCAGCTGCGGCGTTATCCCCCAAGGTTTTAACGCCAGTAAGATCCAGCTCACCGCCCGCGAAAACATACTCCAACTTGCCGCCTGTGAGTTTTTGGGCCCTTACCCGGCGATTGCCCTCTCCAAAGACGGCCCGCACATAGAGGAAGCCCTCGCTCTCACTATACTCCATTGCTTCATCCCCATGCCTGTGGCGATGTAGCCACTTGTCATGCCAGCGGTTGCCCCAGCGGAAGCAATCGATGAACACCCCCAGGCCCAGCAGCACCAAACCCACCGGCCAGATCAGATCCCAATCCAGAACAAAGGGGAGCGGCTGGCCCAGATTGCGCAGGAGATAATAGAAACCCACGAAGGCCACGCCCAGGCCGATAGGGGCAATCTCGCCGACGAACCAGGCTATGCCAAGGCCCAGTACCACAGCAGGCCAAACGATATCCCACACGCTGGGCGTAAGGCCAAAGTGGCGGCACAGCAGGAAGATAACGCCCATACCGATGAGCAGCAAGGCAAAGCCCAAGCCGTGCCACTTGCCACGACGGCCCTTATCCCCGCTCTGTTCTCCACCGCAGCAACTGAAGGGACCATAGCATATGCCATCATCCTGTTCAGGCGGGGTCTCCTGCGGCTCCGGCTCTTCGATCTGCACAGGCTCCGCCGGACGCTCTACGCCCAATAAATCGTCCACCGTTACATGGAACAGAGAAGCGAGCATAGGCAGGATGGAGATATCCGGGCAGGAGATGCCGTTCTCCCATTTGCTCACGGCCTGTGGCGATATGCCCAGCTTTTCCGCCAGCTGCTCCTGGGTGAGGCCCGCCTCCTTGCGCAGGGACATGATCTTTTTGCCGATGGTCATATTATTGAGTTGCTCCATATTGATTTCGTCCTTTCCCGCATTGGCCGATGCTGTTTTCTTTTCTGGCCGAATTATCCCATGGGAGGCGCAAAAAAGCTATCAAACATTTGGCGAACCGGGTTTTCAACCGCCGGTTGGGCGCTTCAACTTGTAGTTGAGCGCGGGCGTTGGGACGGTAAAATCAGTATAACACGCCGGCCTCGCCCAGGCAACCGCACGCATCCGGCCACCGGGCACTTGCTAGGGGCCGTAAAATAGATTAATATAAGAAGGATAAAAGCTAATGAAAAGGAAACGCTTGCCATGAACTGGACGGAGATTACGGTATTTACCACGGAGGAAGGGCTGGACGCGGTCTGCGGCCGCCTCTCCATGTTGGGAATCGACCAGGTGCAGATCGAGCAGGGCCGGGAAAGCATCGAGCAGTTTTTACAGGAGACCGCTAAATATTGGGATTATGCGGACCTCGACGAGCTGGTGACCGGGGACGAGCCCTGCGTCAAGGCCTATCTATCCGAGGCGGCGGATAACGGCAGCCTGGTGGATGCTGTCTTCGCTTCCTTTGAAGAACTTAAGACGATCGATGTGGGCTTCGACCTAGGCAGCCTGCGGGTGGTCGTGCGCCAAACGGCTGATGAAGACTGGGCCAATAACTGGAAGATATACTACAAGCCCCTGGCCATTGGCGAGCGTCTTTTGGTATGCCCCAGTTGGGAGCGGACCGAACCGGATGGCCGCGTTCTCCTCTCGCTCGACCCGGGCATGGCCTTCGGTACGGGTGGGCACCATACCACCCGCCTTTGCCTGGAATACTTGGAGCGGCGCGTGCAGGCGGGCGACGAGATGCTCGACCTGGGTTGCGGTAGCGGCATCCTTTCCATCGCCGCCTTGCTTTTGGGCGCCGCCCACGCTACCGGTGTGGATATTGACCCTATGGCGGAGAAGATTGCCGGGGAAAACGCCCTTCTCAACGGCATTGGCCCCGATACCTACACCGTGCTGGCCGGGGATGTGCTCACGGACGAGGCCCTTACAAAGCGCCTTTCGCAAAAACGATATGACGTGATCGCCGCCAACATCGTGGCGGATGTGATCATCGCCCTCTGCCCCCTGGCGCCGCCTCTGCTCAAAGAAGGCGGCTGTTTCATCGTCAGCGGCATTATCGCAGACCGTATGGAGGATGTGCTGGCAGCGCTCTCTGCGAACGGCCTGAAGGCCGTAGATGTAAAGGCAGGCGGGGATTGGCGGGCCATTTTGGCCGAAAGGGCATAGTATGAATCGCTTTTTTGTAGACCCAGTGCAAATTCAAGGGGACAGAGCCCGCATTGTAGGCGAGGATGTAAAGCATATCAGCCGGGTGCTGCGCCTCGCTGCAGGCGATCAGATCGTGCTCTGCGATGGCGCATGCACGGACTATCGGGCCCGCATCGACGAGGTGAAAAAGGAGGCCGTGCTGCTCACCATCCTGCACAGCGGCCCTTCCGTAACCGAGCCACAGCGCCGGGTCACCCTCTACCAAGGCCTGCCCAAGGCGGGCAAGATGGAGATCATCCTGCAAAAATGCGTGGAACTGGGCATCTGGTCCGTTGTGCCTGTGGTAGCCCGGCGCAGTGTGGTTAAGCTTTGCCCGCAGGAATTCGAGCCTAAGCGCCTCCGCTATCAGCGGATAGCCTACGAGGCCGCCAAGCAGGCGCGACGTGGCATCATCCCCCAGGTCACCTCTCTCTCTACATCCTATGAGGAAACGGCGGTCAGCCGCCATGACCTTTTGCTCATCGCGGATGAGGAGGAGCGCGCAGTTTCCCTCAAAGAAGTCCTACGAGCTAACCTGAACGCGCTGGATATCGGCCTGATCATTGGCCCCGAGGGTGGGTTGGAGCGCTGCGAGGTAGCCACCCTGCGGGAGCGGGGCGGCATTTGCCTCACCATGGGGCCGCGTGTGCTGCGTACGGAAACGGCGGGCACGGCCGCGCTGGCCATGATCCTCTATGAGCTGGGAGATATGGAATGAGCCAGCGCATCGCCTTTTTTACCCTGGGATGCAAGGTGAATCAATTCGATACCGACGCCATGCGCGAGCTGTTCGAGCAGGCGGGCTATGAGACTGTAGATTTTGACGAATCCGCGGATATTTACCTGATCAATACCTGCACCGTCACCAGCACGGGCGATCAGAAATCTCGCCAGATGATCTCCCGCGCGCACGCCAAAAACCCCTCCGCCAAGATCGTGGTGGCCGGCTGCTACGCCCAACGCGACCCCGATCGGGTGCGCCTGCTGCCCGGCGTTTCCCTTTTGATCGGCTCCAAGGAGCGCAGCCGCATTGTAGAGCTGGTAGAAGGCTTAAAGGAGGGCCAGGCTCCCCTTTCCGCCGTGGGCAACCTGGCGGGTGAGCGTGCCTTCGAGCTCCTGGGAGCGACCCACGAGAGCCGCACCCGCGCCCAGCTGAAGATCCAGGAGGGCTGCGACCGCTTCTGCACCTATTGCATTATCCCCTATGCCCGGGGCCCCCTCCGCTCCCGACCGCTGGCGGATATCCGCAGCCAATTCGGCCAACTGGCCGAAAACGGCTATTTGGAGGTAGTGCTCACCGGCATTCACCTGATGAGTTATGGCAAAGACCTTCAGGATGGTACGACCCTGCTGGATGCGATCGCAGAGGCCGACGGCTTCCCCGCCATCCGCCGCATACGGCTGGGATCTTTAGAGCCGCAGCTGCTTTCGGATGAATTCGTGGCAGGCTTGGCGAATAATCCCAAGGTGTGCCGCCAGTTTCACCTTTCCCTGCAAAGCGGCAGCGCGGGCGTGCTCCGGCGTATGGGCCGCCGCTATCCCCCGGAGGAATATGCCGCCTGCGCACAGCGCCTTAGACAGGCAATGCCCGGCTGCGCCATCACCACGGATGTGATCGTGGGTTTCCCTGGAGAAACGGAGGCGGAGTTCGACGAGACCCTGCGCTTTGTGGAAGAAACGGCGCTCTGCCGTATCCATGTGTTCCCCTATTCCCGCCGCGAGGGCACAGCCGCGGCTTGCATGCCCGGCCAGCTTTCCCGCGCTGTCAAGGCCCAGCGTGCCCGGCGGCTCTGTGCACTGGCGCAAAGGCTGGAGCAAAGCTACCTCGAAAGCATGGTGGGCACAGCCCAGGAGGTGCTCTTTGAAGAGGCCAAGGATGGCTTTATCGAGGGCTACACAGGCACCTATGCTCGCGTGCGGGTCAATGGAGCCTCCCCGGAGCTTGCGGGCCGGCTTTACCAAGTGGATATACGACAGGCTGAAAACGGCTTTTTGCTGGGCAGCATTATAGAATCATCGCATAAGGAGGAATAATCATGGAGAACTGCATTTTCTGCAAGATCGCCGCGGGCGAGATCCCATCTACCAAGGTCTATGAGGACGACGAGGTGATGGCCTTTAACGACCTGAACCCCCAGGCCCCCGTACACGTGCTGATCATCCCCAAGAAGCACTATACCAGCATCCTCGATATCGAGGCGGACGGCGCGCCCATGGGCCACATTTGCAGGGTAGCGAAGCAGCTCGCCAAGGAGCTGGGCGTGGATGAAAAGGGCTTCCGTTTGGTGATTAACACCGGAGACGATGGCGGGCAAACCGTGAAGCACCTGCATATGCACCTCACGGGCGGCCGGTTTTTCGGCTGGCCCGCGGGCTAAAGGAAAGCCAAAAAGTGCCGGATATGCTTCCGGCACTTTTTTGATGCGCGGGGGTCAGTCGAGATAAGCGCGCGGCCAAATAGCTGGATTTACGCTCAGGCTTTACCCCTCTTTGAACTTGTTGAAAATGCCCTTCCGCACGGGTTTGGAGTCTGAAACCTTATCGCCAAGCGAATCGGCCAGGCGTTTGACCATCTCCCGCTGCTCGTCGCTGAGACGCCTGGGAATGCTCACGTTGGTGCGCACGAAAAGGTCGCCCCTGGTGTTAGAATTAAGCCTGGGCACACCCTGCTCTTTCAGGCGGAAGGTAGTGCCGGGCTGGGTACCCTCGGGCACGGTGTATTTCACATTGCCTTTGAGGGTTGGCACCTGGATCTCGCCGCCCAGCACAGCCACGGTCATGGGTACATCCATGTCGATATAAAGATCGGTGCCCTTGCGGGTGAAGAGCTTGTGCGGCTTAACGGTGATGGTGATGTAAAGGTCGCCCGCGGGGCCGCCCCGAAGGCCCGCCTCCCCTTCGCCCCGCATATTCAGCGTTTGTCCGTTGTCGATGCCGGCAGGCACGCTCACGGCGATGCGCTTGGATTTGTTGACCCTGCCCCTGCCTTTGCAATCCTGGCAGGCTTCTTGAATGATCTTGCCCGTGCCGTTGCAGGCTTCGCAGGTGCGTACAGTGGAAAAGGAGCCAAACACCGTGTTCTGCTGCACGCGCACCTGGCCCGAGCCGCCGCAGGCCGCGCATTGCACGGGCGAAGTGCCGGGCTTGGCGCCCGTGCCGCCGCAGGTGGCGCAATTCTCCTCACGGGGCACGAGGATCTCCTTTTTCACGCCAAAGGCCGCTTCCTCGAAGCTTATGGTCAGGTTATAGCGCAAGTCACGGCCCTGCATGGGGCCGCTGCGGCTCTGATTGAAGCCGCCGCCAAAGCCGAAGCCGCCCGTAAAAGCGGAGAAAATGTCCTCAAAGCCGCCAAAACCGCCGCCATAGCCCCCGGCGGTCGCCGCCGAAGGATCAAAGGCCGCATGGCCGAACTGGTCGTACTGCGCGCGCTTCTTTTCATCGGAGAGAACCTCGTAGGCCTCGTTGATATCCTTAAATTTCTGCTCCGCCTCTTTATCGCCCGGATGCAGATCGGGGTGATATTGCTTCGCCGCCTTGCGGAAAGCGCTTTTGATCTCCGTATCGCCGGCGTCCCTATTCACGCCTAAAACTTCGTAATAGTCCGCTTTTGCCAATTTCCCCAACGCTCCTATCTAGCCAACCCGGCCGGGGCCTGCCAGTATGCATGGCCATAACGGGGCAAAAATCGATCCGATGAATCGATTTTTGTGTCCCCGGCGGCCGCCCTTTTCAGGGCGGCCGCCCCGGGCTGGTATGCTCTTATTTTATGCCCCCAAGGCGCTATTTGTTGTCGTCATCCACGACTTCGTATTCCGCATCCACCACGTTGTCGTCGTGCGGCGCGCCGCTGCCGCCCGTCGCATTGCCGCCCATATCAGGGCGGGGTTGGGCCGTGCCGCCCTGCTGCTGCTGATAAATCTTGCCGAAAGCCTCGTAGGAGACCTCGGTCAGCTTTTCGCTGGCCTCCTTAATGGCTGCGTTGTCCGTGCCTTCCAGGGCCTTGCGCACATTGGCCACCTCGGCTTCGATCTTGGCCTTATCCTCGGCGGAGAGCTTATCGCCCAGCTCCTTGATGGTCTTTTCGGTGGAGTAGACCATGCTGTCCGCATGGTTACGCACCTCGACCTCCTCCTTGCGGGCCTTATCCTCGCTGGCGAACTGCTCGGCCTCGCGCACGGCCTTGTTAATCTCGTCCTCGCTCAGGTTGGTGGAGGCGGTGATGGTCACCTTCTGCTCGTTGCCGGTACCAAGATCCTTGGCGGAAACGTGTACGATGCCGTTGGCGTCGATATCGAAGCTGACCTCGATTTGGGGCACGCCGCGCGGAGCGGGCGCGATGCCGGCCAGCTGGAAGCGCCCCAGGGTTTTATTATACTGCGCAAGCTCGCGCTCGCCCTGGAGCACATGCACCTCGACGCTGGTCTGCCCATCGGCCGCGGTAGAGAAAATCTGGCTCTTCTTGGTAGGGATAGTGGTGTTGCGGTCGATCAGGCGGGTGAACACGCCGCCCACGGTTTCGATGCCCAGGGAAAGGGGCGTTACATCCAGCAGCAGCACGTCTTTGACTTCGCCGCCTAACACGCCCGCCTGGATAGCCGCGCCCACGGCCACGCATTCATCCGGGTTGATGCCCTTGAAGGGCTCCTTGCCGGTGACCTTCTTAACCAGCTCTTGTACGGCGGGCACGCGTGTGGAGCCGCCCACCAATATCACCTTGTCGATCTGGTCGTTGCTCAGGGCCGCGTCCTTCATGGCGATGTGCATGCAGTCGCGGGTCTTGTCGATCAAATCGGAGATCAGCTCGTTGAACTTGGCACGGGTCACGGTCACATCGAGGTGCTTGGGGCCGCTCGAATCCGCCGTGATAAAGGGCAGGTTCACATTGGTCTGGGCCATGGCGGAAAGCTCGATCTTGGCCTTTTCCGCGGCTTCTTTAAGGCGCTGCATGGCCATGCGGTCCTTGCCGAGGTCGATGCCGCTATCCTTCTTAAACTCGGCGATGATGTAATCCATTAGACGCTGGTCGAAGTCGTCGCCGCCCAGGCGGTTATTGCCGTTGGTGGCCAGCACTTCGAAAACGCCGTCGCCAATTTCCAGGATGGATACATCGAAGGTGCCGCCGCCCAGGTCGTAAACCAGAATTTTTTGGTTGTTTTCTTTATCCATGCCGTAAGCAAGGGCAGCTGCTGTGGGCTCGTTGATGATGCGCAGCACCTCGAGGCCGGCGATGCGGCCCGCGTCCTTGGTCGCCTGGCGCTGGCTGTCGCTGAAATAAGCGGGCACGGTGATAACGGCCTGGCTCACGGTTTCGCCCAGGTAGGCTTCCGCGTCGTGCTTGAGCTTTTGCAGGATCATGGCGCTGATCTCCTGCGGTGTGTAGTCCTTGCCGTCGATGTTCTTTTTAAAGCCGGAGCCCATCTCACGCTTGATGGAGCTGATGGTCTTATCCGGGTTGGTGATGGCCTGCCGCTTTGCCACCTGGCCCACCATGCGCTCGTTATCCTTGAAGGCCACCACGGAGGGGGTGGTTCGGGAACCCTCCGCATTGGGGATGACGACGGGTTCGCCGCCTTCCAGAACCGCTACGCAGGAATTCGTAGTGCCCAAATCGATGCCGATGATCTTTGCCATAACTTATATCCTCCTAAAATCTATGCTTTCTCTCTAATTACTACTTTATTTACTGCGCAACCTTCACCATGCTGTGGCGGATGATGCGCTCGTTTACCTGATAACCCTTTTGAAACACCTCGGCGATGGAGCCCGAGCAGACGCCCTCGCAGGCTTCTTGCATCACGGCCTCGTGCAGGTTGGGATCAAACATGCCATCCGCCGGGACTTCCTTGAGGCCGCATTTGGCCAGCGTATCCATAAGCTGGCGGTGCACCAGCGCAACGCCGGACACGTAGTTTTCATCCACGCCTTCGGCGTTTTCCAGCGCCCGGTCGAAATTATCCAGCACGGGCAGGAGTCCAAAAATCACGCTGCGCACGCCTTCCTCCCGGCAGTCCGTCATTACGGTGGCGTTGCGGCGGCGGAAATTATCAAAATCCGCCTGTACGCGCTGTGCCAGGCCCTTCATTTCATCCCGTTCCTTTTCAAGGCCCGAGATATGCTCCTTGATCTGTATAAACTCTTCCTTCTTCAGCTCGATCAGCTCGGGCAGCTCGCTATCGGCTTCCACGGCGGGCACATCCTGCTCCGCCGCCCGGCTCTCCAGCTCCTGATCCATTTCCAGCTCCCGACTGGTCTCCTTTTCCTTGCTCAACGCTTATCGATCCTCCTCAAACATACTGGTGAGCACCTCGCTCACGCTCTTACCTATGTGTCGCATCAGGGCGATGACCCTGGCGTAGTCCATACGAACGGGGCCGATGATGCCCAGCGAGCCGATGCTCGGCCCTACCTTATAGGTGGCCGTGACCACTGAGCAGTCCTGCATATCTTTATCCTCGTTTTCCGCGCCGATCCTGATAGAAAACTCCACGTCCGTCGCCTCGGTAAGAAGCTTGTAGAGCATATCTTTGGTTTCCAGGGCGGCGAGGAAGCCGCGGGCCTTCTCTACGTCGTTATATTCGGGATAGTTGAGGATATTCGTCGCCCCGGCCAGCTGTACGCCCCCGGGCCCGGTATCCAGGCTCTTATGCAGGGCGGAGAGCGCCTCATCGAGGAACTCGCGCTGGCTATCCAACGCAGCACGCAGTTCTGGCACGCGGCGGGCGCTTACATCCTGCAAGGCTGTGCCTTGGAAGCGCTCGGTGAGGATGTTGGACACACGCTCCATCTGGTTGTAATCCATGCCCCGCGGCACACTGATGATAGTATCCCGCGTGGCGCCCATATCCGTGACCACCACGGCCAGCGCCCTGCCCTCGGAAACAGGTACCAGCTGGATGCGCTTGACCTTAACAGCGCGCAGGGTGGGCTTCAAAACCATGGAGGTATATTTGCTCATGCTGGAAAGCACCCAAGCCGTTTGCCTGATCACCTGGTCGAGTTCATCGAGGGTATTGGAATAGCAGCCTTTGATGAAGCGCTTTTCCGCCTCCGTCAGGTGAGCCTGACGCATGATGGAATTCACATACAGCCTGTAAGCCTTTTCACTGGGAATGCGGCCTGCCGAGGTATGGGGCTGCTCCAGGTAACCCATCTCCTCCAGGTCGCTCATCTCATTGCGAATGGTAGCGGAGGAAAGGGAGATATCGGGTAGCTTGGAGATGGTGCGGGAGCCTACCGGTGTTGCCGTGAGTATATAGTCGTCGATGATCGCCTGCAGGATGCGCATTTTGCGCATATCCAGTTCCATTTCCATCCGCCTCCTTTCCCGCGGTTTTTATATTTTTTACCCGGGATCTATATTAGCACTCCTATGATTCGAGTGCTAATCACTATGAATAAAAATAGCACCGCGGCCCATTTATGTCAAGGGAATCGGCCCCGCGCAATGTGAACAAACGGCAACATCAGCATGAATTATCGGCCGGGAACAAAAAAACGCTTATTTCCCTGGCTTTTTAGGCTATGCTCAATCCTTGAGGAAATAGAGCAGGGCGCTGTTTTCCATGTCGAGCCCGGCCTCCGTGAGGCGCAGGGCGTCGGGCGTTGCCTCGGCCCAGCCCAGGGCAAAAAGTGCCTCCACGGCCTCGGGGTAAGCAGTGCATACATCCAGGCCAAAACGTGCCGAAAAGGCAGACCGCTCCACGCCCTTTAGCATGCGCAGGCCCAGCATCACGCATTCAAACATCTCCTCCGTGTGGGGTATGCGCCGCTGCTCGCAGATGGGCAGCTCATCCCGCTCCAAAGCCGCCAGATAGGCGCTCATTTCAGCGTGGTTGCTCCAGCGCCGCCAGCCGTCGATCTCCTTCGCGGAGTGGGCGGCCAGGCCCAGGCCCAGATAGGGTCCATTCTGCCAATAATTTATGTTGTGGCGACAGGCAAAGCCGGGCTTGGCGTAGTTGGATATCTCATAGCGCTCATAGCCCAGTTCAGCCAGCAAGGCGCGCCCGGCGTCCTGCATATCGCAAACTTCGTCCTCATCCGGCAGGGTCGTCTCCCCCGCCTTTACACGCATATATAAGGGCGTACCTTCCTCCAATATAAGGGAATACGCGCTGATGTGTTCCGGCCCTAGGGCCGCCACGGTTCGGATGGTCGAGAGGTATTGGCCTAAGCTTTGGCCAGGCAGGCCATACATTAGATCGACATTGATATTCTGGAGACCCGCCTCTCGGGCTAGGCGGTAGCTTTCTTCAAACTGGGCAAAATCGTGGATGCGGCCAATGGCGCGAAGAAGGCCATCCTCGGCGCTTTGCAGGCCCAGGGAGAGCCGGTTCACGCCCCCCTTCAGGTAGGCTTGCAGCTTTTGCGCATCCACCGTGCCTGGGTTGCATTCGATGGTGCATTCCGCACCCGGCGCGATGGCGAACGCCGATCGAAGAGCGGCCAGCAATCCCGCCATATCCTGCGCGGATACAATCGAGGGCGTGCCCCCGCCGATGAAAACGGTGTCGTAGGCAACGGCCGGGAAACGCCGGGCGGTCAGGCCGATTTCTTTTATTAAAGCCGAAAGATACGCCTGCAGCGGCTCCGGATCCGCAAAGGAGACGAAGTCGCAGTAGGCGCATTTCTGTACGCAAAATGGTATGTGGAGATACAGGCCCGCCATGGTTAGTTGATGCGCAGCACGCTCATGAAAGCATCGCTGGGTACGCTTACCGTGCCCACCTGGCGCATGCGTTTTTTGCCCTCTTTCTGCTTTTCAAGCAGCTTTTTTTTGCGGGAGATGTCGCCGCCGTAGCACTTGGCCAGCACATCCTTGCGCAGGGCGCGCACGGTCTCCCTGGCGATGACCTTGGTACCGATGGCTGCCTGGATGGGCACCTCGAACTGCTGGCGCGGGATGACCTCCTGCAGCTTTTCCGCCACGGCCCGGCCCTTGGCATAAGCCCGATCCTTATGGACGATGGTGGAAAGCGCGTCGCACATGTCGCCGTTGAGCAGAAAGTCAAGCCGAACGAGGTCACTCTTGCGGTATTCCTTCAGCTCGTAATCAAAGGAGGCGTAGCCCCGGCTGCGGGATTTGAGCTGGTCGAAAAAGTCGTAAATGATCTCGTTGAGGGGCAGGTTGTATTTGAGGTTGACGCGGGTCTCCTCCAAATAGGTCATATCGATGAAAATGCCCCGCCGCTCCTGGCAAAGCTCCATAATGGTGCCCACATATTCAGATGGGGCTATGATATGGGCCTCCACCATCGGCTCCTCCATGGTTTGGATCTCCGTAGCCGGGGGCAGGTTGCTGGGGTTGTCAATCACCAGCTCCGTGCCGTCGGTTTTCACCACCCGGTAGATGACGCTGGGCGCCGTGGTCACGAGATCGAGATCGAATTCCCGCTCCAAGCGCTCCTGGATGATCTCCATGTGCAAAAGGCCCAAAAAACCGCAGCGGAAGCCAAAGCCGAGTGCTAAGGAAGTTTCCGCCTCATAGGTAAGGGAAGCGTCGTTGAGCACCAACTTAGCCAAGGCATCGCGGAGGGACTCGTAATCCGCCCCGTCCGCCGGGTATATGCCGCAAAAGACCATGGGATTGGCGTGCTTATAGCCTGGCAGGGCCTCTTTGGCGGGTTTTTCCGCGTCCGTAATGGTATCGCCTACCTTGGTTTCAGCCACGCTTTTGATGGAGGCGGCGATGTAGCCTACCTCCCCCGCGCTCAACGAATCCGTAGGCTTGAGGTTGGGCGTGAATACCCCCACTTCCGTTACGTCGAATTCATTCTTTGTAGCCATGGAGCGGATGCGCATGCCCGCGCGTACAACGCCGTTTTTAACCCGCACATAGCTTAAAGCGCCTTTATAATTATCGTAAATGCTATCGAAGATCAGGGCTTGCAGAGGCGCGCTTTCATCCCCTTGCGGCGCGGGCACCATCTCTACGACCTGGCCCAATACGGCGGCCACGTTGGTACCGTTCTTGGCAGAGATCAGGGGCGCATCCTCGGCGGGCAGGCCGATTACATCCTCGATCTCCTTGATAACGAACTCGGGCTGAGCGCTTGGCAGGTCGATCTTATTGACGACCGGTACGATCTCCAAATTGTTATCCAGCGCCAGGTATACGTTGGCCAGCGTTTGCGCCTCAATGCCCTGGGTTGCATCCACCACCAATATGGCCCCCTCGCAGGCGGCCAGCGCCCGGGAGACCTCGTAGGTGAAATCCACGTGGCCGGGCGTGTCGATGAGGTTGAGCATGTAGCGTTTTCCGTCCGTATGGGTATAAAACATGCGCACGGCGGAGGCCTTGATGGTGATGCCCCGCTCCCGTTCGATCTCCATGGTATCCAGAAGCTGGTTTTCCATATCCCGCGCGGATACGGTTTCGGTCAGCTCCATCATCCTGTCCGCCAGGGTGGATTTGCCATGGTCGATATGGGCGATGATGCAAAAGTTGCGGATCAGTTCCCTTTGGTAAGCCATCCTATCCTCCATTTCAAAATACGAAAAAGAATTTTCCAAGTTGAATGATACTGGAAAGCGGCCCAAATTGCAAGAGCGGTCTTTGCGTGATAAAATATAGCCAAATCATTTCGCTTCGGGGGAGGTATATTCCGATGTTCTGCCAGGATTACGATACGCTTGTCCAAACCTTTGAAAAGCGCGGCTTTACCGTGCATTCCGCAGCCTCGGCCCAGGAGGCCAAGGCGCTCGTCCTCTCCCTCGTCGGAGCGGGTGCGAGCGTGGGCCTGGGCGGCTCTATGACACTGGGCGCCCTGGGCGTTTACGAGGCGCTCACGGCGAGTGGCCATACCGTATATGACCACGCCCATTCCAAGGAGCCGGATATCTACCAAAAAGAGAATGCGGCGGATTGGTACATCGCTTCCGCTAATGCCATCACCCGCGACGGCAGGCTCATCAACATCGATGGCCGCGGCAACCGGGTGGCGGGCATGATCACGGGCCCCCGGGAGGTCGTTTTGGTGATCGGCAAAAACAAGCTGGCGGCAAACGAGGCCGAAGGCCGCCTGCGGGCCAAAAACGTTGCAGCGCCCCGCAACGCCAAGCGGCTCAATCTCAAAACGCCTTGCGTGGTGGATGGTAAATGCCACGACTGCACCTCGCCGGATCGCATCTGCTGCGTGACCTCCATCATCGAATACAGGCCGTATTGGGTCAACGCCTTCCATTTGATCCTGGTGGATGAAGAACTGGGCTATTGATGTATTACGCTTATCTTCTGTGCTGTGCGGACGGCACCCTCTATGCGGGCTATACGGACGACCTTGATAAGCGCCTTTCCACCCACAACGCAGGCGCGGGCGCCAAATATACCAGGGGCCGTCTGCCGGTCTCCCTGGCCTATTATGAGCCGTTTGAAACCAGATCCGCGGCCATGCGCCGCGAATGCGCCTTCAAACGGCTCACCCGCGCCGAAAAGCTTGCCCTCATACATACTTTCGAGGCGGGTCGTTAATCGCCCGCCTCAAGTTTATCGGGTGTTGTCTGATGCACCTAGCAGCAGCCGCAATTGTTGTTGTTATTGTTGTTGCAGCCGCAGTTGTCATTGTTGTTCCCACAGCAGCTAAAGAGGAGAAGCAGGATGATAATCCACCAGCAGCAGTTGTTATCGCCGATGCCGCCAACGCAGCCGTTATTGTTGCAGCCGCAGTTGTCATTGTTGTTCCCACAGCCGCAAATGAGAAGCAGGATGATGATCCACCAACAGTTGTTCCCACCGAAAATACCGCCGTTACCGCAATTGCACATATAGTTGCCTCCTTGTTTAATAAGCGCGCAGCGCTCTTGCTACGATATAGTACGCGAATACGACAATTTGTGTGCCGCCCGGCCTGGAAAATTACTGCCGGCGCGCCAGATTATGGGCCGGGCGCTATTGAAGTGGCCGGGCGACTATGGTATGATAGGATAACTGTTTCGAAGGCGTTATTATTTTCCGAAAGGAGACGAGCATATGACAAACTTCAGCATGGACAAGGTCGTGGCCCTTTGCAAAAACCGGGGGTTTATCTTCGCCGGTTCCGAGATATATGGCGGCTTGGCCAATACCTGGGATTATGGCCCGCTGGGCGTGGAGTTCAAAAACAACGTAAAAAAAGCTTGGTGGCGTAAATTCGTTCAGGAAAGCCCTTACAACGTAGGCATGGATTCCGCCATCCTCATGAACCCCGAGGTCTGGGTGGCTTCCGGCCATGTGGTCAACTTCAACGACCCGCTGATGGATTGCAAAAGCTGCAAGGCCCGTTTCCGCGCTGATAAGCTGATCGAAGAATATGCTCTGACCCACAAGCTCGACGTTCATCCCGACGGGTGGAGCCACGAGCAGATGGCCGATTACATCAAGGAGCAGGGCATCGCCTGCCCCGAGTGCGGAAAAACGGAATTTACCGGCATTCGCAAGTTCAACATGATGTTCAAAACCTTCCAGGGCGTGAATGAAGATACAGCCAACCAAATCTACCTCCGGCCCGAAACGGCCCAGGGTATATTCGTCAATTTCCGCAACGTGCAGCGCACCACCCGAAAAAAGCTGCCCTTCGGTATCGCCCAGGTAGGCAAATCCTTCCGCAATGAGATCACCCCGGGCAACTTCACCTTCCGCACGCGCGAATTCGAGCAAATGGAGTTGGAGTTCTTCTGCCAGCCCGGCTCGGAGCTCGAATGGTACGGATACTGGAAGGCTTTCTGCAAAAAGTGGCTGCTCGACCTGAATATGGCCGAGGATCATATCCGCATGCGCGAGCATGAAAAAGCTGAGCTTTCCCACTATAGCAACGGCACGACGGATATCGAGTTCCTCTTCCCCTTTGGCTGGGGCGAGCTTTGGGGAATTGCCAGCCGCACGAATTTCGACCTTAAGGCCCATTCGGAGCACAGCGGCACCTCCCTCGAATATCAGGATCCCTTTACCAACGAGCGCTATATTCCCTTCTGCGTGGAACCCTCGCTGGGTGCGGATCGCGTGGCCCTGGCTTTCCTCTGCGACGCTTACGACGAAGAAACTCTGGAGAACGGCGATATCCGCAACGTGATGCACCTGCATCCGGCCCTCGCGCCCTTCAAGGCCGCCGTGCTGCCCCTGCAGAAAAACAAGCTGGGTGAAAAGGCGCTGGAAGTCCACGCGAAACTCGCCCGCCGCTTCATGGTGGATTACGACGACGCGGGCCAAATCGGCAAGCGCTACCGCCGCGAGGATGAGATCGGTACGCCCTTGTGCATCACCATTGATTTCGATACGCTCGAGGATGATACCGTTACCGTGCGCGATCGCGATACCATGGCTCAGATCCGTCTGCCCATCGCTTCGCTCGAGCAGTACATCCAAGAAAAGACGGATTTCTAACCTTCGATATACAGGCACGCAAAAGGCGGGGCATGCGTCCCGCCTTTTTATGTGCCGTCCATTCCCGGTGGCTTTATGGTTTCATTTTATTTTGCCGCCGAATTTGCGTTTGAGGATGCGCGCCGTTTGGCCGGCCAGCTCTTCTAATTCATCCGTATCCTGCCCTTCGAGCATGATGCGGATCAAAGGCTCGGTGCCGCTGGCCCGTACCAAGATGCGGCCGGCGTCACCCAGCCGGGCTTCGATCTCGCGGATTTTGGCCTGCAAATCTTCATCCGCCATGGCTGCAGCCTTTTGCTCGTTCTCCACGATTACGTTCACCAGCAATTGCGGGTAAATGGGCACCTCGCCCGCCAGGGCGGACATGCGCTTGCCAGAGCTTTTGAGGATATTCATCACCTGAATGGCTGTAAGTATTCCGTCGCCGGTAGTGTTCTGGTCGAGGAAGATCACGTGGCCTGATTGTTCGCCGCCCAGGCTATAGCCCTTTTCCAGCATACGCTCGAGCACGTAACGGTCGCCCACGGCGGTTTCCGCCACGCCGATGCCGATGCTCCGCATGTATTTTTTGAGGCCGATGTTGCTCATCACCGTGACCACCAGCGTATCGCCTTTAAGGCGGCCCTCCTCGTGCAACACCTTAGCGCAGACACCCAGCATGCGGTCGCCATCCACGATATTGCCGCGCTCGTCCGTGGCGATGACCCGATCCGCGTCACCGTCAAAGGCAAAGCCCACGTCCGCCCCGCTTTCCGCTACCAACTCCTGTAAAAGCTCCGGATGGGTGGAGCCGCAGCCGTCGTTGATGTTGCTGCCGTTTGGCTCGTCGGCCCGGGGGATCACCCGGGCGCCCAATTCCGAAAATACCTCTGAAGCAATGCCCGCGGAAGCGCCGTTGGCGCAATCCAGCACCACCACGATGCCCTCAAAAGAGGCGGTGGCCGTGAATTTCAGAAATTCCTTATATTCTTCCCTGGCGCGCCGGGCCGTGATGATATGGCCCACATCCTCTCCCGTGGGCCGGTCAAAGGATGCGCCCTCGCGGATCATCCGCTCAATCTCATCTTCCAAAGAATCCGAGAGCTTAAAGCCGTCGCCGTTGAACCACTTGAGGCCGTTGTATTCCATGGTGTTGTGGCTGGCGCTGACCATCACCGCCGCGTCCGCCTCATACAGGCGCACAAGGTAAGCCAAGGCGGGCGTGGGGATCACGCCCACGTCGATCACATCGCCGCCCACGGCGCAGATGCCCGCGGTGATGGCGGCAGAGAGCATATCCCCGGAGCGGCGGGTATCCCGGCCCACCAGAATACGGGGATGATGCACCTCGCTGGTAAGCACCTGCGCCCCAGCCATGCCGATCTGCATGGCCAGCTCGCAGCTTAGATCCCGGTTCGCAATCCCGCGCACACCGTCCGTACCAAATAGCCTTGCCATTTCGTTCCTCCAAGCATGTTGATGATATGGTTGTCTCGCCTATGCATTTTTCATGTTTATGCTCTATTATACCGCAGGATGCGCCATTGCACAAACAAAAAGGCGTGATCCACGCCGCCACTGCCTCGTTGACGCGCCTTTCCCCGGTATGTTACTATAACGATAAATGAATGGCTGGGAGGTATTGAAATGGCTGAGGATAAAGATAAAATCAAACAAGCGCCCGAACAGGAAGAATTCAAATTGAGAGACGCCACCTGCTCCCCTGAATTCAGCAATGAAGGATGCAAGTTCCCGCCGGAAAGCGACGAGGAATA
>DHOI01000120.1:3261-3981 GCA_002409725.1 Christensenella sp. UBA5394 | reverse complement strand
AGCAGAGCGCGAAAAGCAGGTGCGCCACGATGTGATGGCCCACGTGCATGAATTCGGCCGTGTATGCCCCGAGGCGGCGGGTATCATCCACCTGGGGGCTACCAGCTGCTACGTTACGGATAACGCGGATCTCGTCATCTACAGGGACGCGCTCCTGCTGCTGCGCGGCCAGATCAAGGCTGTACTTACTGCGCTCTCGGCCTTTGCGGGTAAATACAAGGCCCTGGCCACGCCGGGCTATACGCATTTCCAGAGCGCGCAGCCGGTAACGGTGGGCAAGCGGGCCTGCCTGTGGATGCAGGACTTGCTGCTCGATCTGGACGAGCTGGAGGATGTGCTCCGCGGTATGCGCTTTTTGGGCTGCCGGGGCACCACCGGCACTGAGGCCAGCTTCCTGGAGCTTTTTGAGGGCGACGGCGCAAAGATCGACGAGATGAACCGCCGCCTGGCCGCAGCCTTCGGCTTCGAGGCTTGCTACCCCGTCTGTGGCCAGACCTACCCACGCAAGCTGGATAGCCGTATCCTGGCCCTGCTTTCCTCCATCGCCCAGAGCGCCTACCGCTTTGCCGGGGATATCCGCCTTTTGCAGCATGAGCGTCAGGTGGAGGAACCCTTTGAGGAAAGCCAGATCGGCTCCTCGGCCATGGCCTACAAGCGCAACCCCATGCGCAGCGAGCGCATCTGTTCGCTGGCCCGTTATGTGATGGCGGATGCGCTCAA
>DHOI01000120.1:0-2971 GCA_002409725.1 Christensenella sp. UBA5394 | reverse complement strand
GGACGCCATCTTGCGCCTCTACTACAACGTAGCCTCCGGTCTTGTGGTAAACGAGGCTGTGATTGCCCGGGCCTTGGATGAATACCTGCCCTTTGCCGCCACGGAGAACCTTTTGATGGAGGCTGTCAAGCGCGGCGGGGACAGGCAAGCCCTGCACGAGGTGATCCGCCGGCATTCCATGGCGGCTGCAGAGGCCATGAAACAGGGCGGGCCCTGCGACCTGCTGCCCCGCCTGGCCGCGGACCCGGCCTTCCCCCTCACGGAGTCGGATATGGACGCCCTGCTCGATCCTGCAGCCTTCACCGGCCGTAGCGCCGAACAGACGGAAAGCTTCCTGGCCATGGCAGCGCCTTATTTAGAAGGGGCCGCCCGGATGGAGGGCGTGGAGGTATAGGTGAATAGGAAAGACTTGGGGGGTCGAGGGCCACTCACAGTTCGCAATAGTCGCGCCGCGCCCTAAGGGTCGCGGTGCTCCTTTGCTTGCTGGGCTTCCGCCTCGCTTTATCCGCCAAGGCAGCGCTCGGCTTCGCCCCCCTAGAGGCTCTAAGCGCCGCCAGCCACAGGTGCGGCGGCAGTGAAAGGCCTTGCATAGCAAGGGTTTCCCCACAGGGTTTGCTGGCCGCGTCCTAAATATGTCGCCTTTGGCGACATCAGTTGCACCCGGAGGGCGTGCCCACAGGCACAAGCAAAACCCTGTAAACTCAAAAAAGTGGCCCGAAGGCCACTTTTTTGACTTCTACATCATCGTCTCGGGGCCCCAGGGGTTATTCGCTGGGATCAGCAGCACCTGCCCGGGGAAGATGAGGTTGGGGTTGGTAATGTTGTTGAGGGTTACGATCTCATCCACCGTGGTATTGAAGCGCTGGGCAATGCTCCAAAGGGTATCGCCCGCCTGCACGGTGTAGCGGATGGTGCCGGGCTGGCCGCCGCCGCCGAGGGAGGCCATGAGCGCAGTCCACGTCCTGGGGCCGATGATGCCGTCCACCGTCAGGCCCTGGGCCTGCTGGAAGGCCCGCACGGCCGCCTGGGTATTGGGGCCGAATATACCATCCACCGTGCCGGGATTGAAGCCCGCCCGGGCTAGCGCCGTTTGGGCGATGCGCACCAGCATGCCCCTATCGCCCCGCCTAAGGAGGATGCTCCGGCTGTCCAGATAGGGGGCGATGGCCAGCCAGGTGTTCAGATCCACAACGCCGGTCTCGGGCAGGCCCACGGAACGCTGGAAGGCGCGCACTGCCGCCTGCGTTCTGGTGCCGAAAAGCCCATCCACCGTGCCCACGTTGAAGCCCGCGCTGTTGAGGCCGTTTTGCAGGCGCACCACCATGGGGCCACGGCTACCCCGCCGCAAAACGTCGGGGTCGGGTTCGTTGACGAAGGGCATCAAAAAGGCCCAGGTTCGCGGCCCCACGATACCATCCTGGGGCAAACCCAGCACACGCTGGAACTGCATCACGGCCCGCTCCGTTTGCGCGCCAAACACGCCATTGATGGCGCCCGGGTCATAACCGGCCCGTGTGAGGGCCGTTTGCAGGGTACGCACATCACTGCCCGTGTCCCCGCGCCTTAATGTTCTCATATCATGCACCTCTTTAAGTCTGGGATTTACTGCATTGTATTCCGCGCGGCTGCGGTATGTGACCCAAAAGGCCGATTTATACTTACATAGATAGTAAAAGCCCGCCAAGCTTTATCCTTCCAGAACGGGTACCAGTCCGGGTAACGAAGTGCGCCGGATCCTCTTGGCTTTCCCCCGCGCTCACCATGAGATCTCCTGTGGCGGCCCGGCGGCTGTAAGGCTCTCTAATATGTGCTGGGCTTGACTCTCCCCATAGGGGAGCCTGTACGATAGCCCTATCAGGAGGAAGGGCCGCGCACGCCCACTTATACCGATGAACCGTTTATTGCAAAATCATACCATTCAGGATATGATTAAAAAAAGCTGCTAGGCGACGCGCATAAGGAGGCCCTTTTGAAACGGACGAGAAAAGGCGGCGGCTTTTGGTTCTGCCTGCTGTTCAATTTGCTGCTGAACGCGCAGTGGTCGCTGCCGGCGCTGCTTTGTCTGGGCCTTCATTTCTGGCTGGGCCTTTCCATCTGGTGGTTTATCACCACGCTGGGCCTGTGGGTACTGCTCACGGTGCTGTGGATGCTGTTTTTCGGCTGGTCGGCCGGCCTCGAAAGCCCGGCGGATCGGCTCCGCACCAACAAGCGGCCGCCGCAGGGCGGGGCGTAAGTGTTCGAAAGCGATCCAAATAAAGGAGGAGAAAAACCATGGCCTTTGATTATAAAAAGGAATACAAGGAATTTTATATGCCTAAGAATCAGCCCAAGATCGTCGAGATCCCCGCCATGAATTACGTGGCCGTGCGGGGCGAGGGCGACCCCAACATCGAGGGCGGCGCCTACCAGCAGGCCATTGGCGTGCTATACGCGGTGGCCTATACCTTAAAGATGAGTTATAAGGGCGGCCGCGCTATCCCCGGCTTTTTCGAATATGTGGTGCCGCCGCTGGAAGGATTTTGGCTGCAACCGGGCGTAAACGGCATCGATTATAGTAAAAAGGCGGATTTCCGCTGGATATCCGCGCTACGATTGCCGGATTTCATCACAAAAGAGGATTTTGACTGGGCCGTGGCCGAGGCAAGCCGCAAAAAGAAACTGGATTGCAGCGCAGCCGAATTCCTTACCATCGAGGAAGGCCTCTGCGTACAGATCATGCACACCGGCCCCTTTGACGACGAACCCGCCACCGTGGCCCGCATGGACGCATATATAAAAGAGCAGGGCTATGTGAACGACATGGCGGGCGCCAGGCAGCACCACGAGATCTATTTATCCGACCCGCGCAAGGTGGAGGAAGCCAAGTGCAAAACGGTCATCCGCCACCCTATCAAGCGGGCGTGATAAGTGATTCGGATAGCGGATCAACAAAGGACGGGCGTATACCATGCCGAAATAGGCTGGCGCACAT
>DHOI01000081.1:7376-18836 GCA_002409725.1 Christensenella sp. UBA5394 | reverse complement strand
AGCTTTTCCTGGGCGGTAAGGCGGGTTGTTTCGCCAATGCGGCAAATGCCGCCCTCTGCGTCGTACGCATCGTGGCTGCCGTTGCGCAGGGCTTCCTCGGGCAGGGGCGTAGGTTCGGCGCTGTCTTTGGAGCTGCCCTGGGTGCAGGCCGAACCCGCCGCCGGTACCGTGATAGCAGCAGAGCCGTAAAAGGGCGACCCCGTTATGCGGGATTGCCCCGCCATCATGCCGCCATCTTCCGGGGGGGCGGCCCCTTCGGCGGGAGCGGTAAAGGCGGCTGGGGCCGGGGCTGCTGCCGCGGGAGCCTCGGGCGCGGCTTCGGCTGCGCCTGCGGCCGTATCGGCGCTGGCTGTGGACATGGCAAGCTGGGGCTCAGCGGATTCGGGCGCGCCGGAACCCGCGCCCTTCATCAGGCCGCTGCGAGTGAGCAGCACGGCCGCGCCTACCAGCAAAACCACGCCGGCTGCCATGGAAAGGTAGCGGGCCTGCATCCAGGGCTTTTTGCGGGCAGCCTGTTGGCTCCGCTCCTGCTCTTTTGCCTGCGCTTTGGCGAGAACCTCAAAAAGGGCAGCCTCAAAATCGATCTTTTCGTTGGCTTCAGTGCCGATCATATCCAGCAGTTCGTCCATCCTATCCATGGTTCTCACCTCCTTCTACCTTTTTAGTATCTTTTTTCAAAATTTCATAAAGCCGCTGCTTGGCCCGGCTCATGCGGCTCTTCACATTGCCTTCCGTGGTGCCGGTAAGGCGGGCGATCTGTTTATAATCGCAGCCGGAAAAATGGTGCAGCAGCACCGTTTGCCTGTATATCTCCGGCAGCCGGTCGATGGCCGCACGTACGCGGGCCTTTTCCTCCGCCGAGATCAGCGCCGCCTCGGGCAACTCGTATACGTTATCCCCCTTGGGCTCGATCACCTCATCTGTGAGCGTTTCGCGGCTCTGCTTGCGCAGGCTGTCCTTGCAAAGGTTCACGGCCACCCGGTAGAGCCAGCTACGAAGCTGGGCGTCGTTCATGCCCTGAAGCTGTTCCATGTGCTCCATGGCCCGAAGGAAGGTATTCTGCATGGCGTCCAGCGCATCGCTCTCGCTGCGGGCAACGCCATAGGCGGCCCAATATACCATGCGGGAGCAATCGTTGTAAATGGATTCGATGTCCCTTCCGGGCATCATCACCCCTCCCATCTGTTCATAATACGTTTCAAAGGGCTGAAAGGTTGCATTCAGTATACCATAGCGGCCGTGCCAGTAGGGAATAAATTTTATAGCCTACATATGCCAATAACCCTTGCAATGCCTTGGCTTGCTATATATAATAAATAGATTGTGTTTTGAATGGAAACAGGCTTTCAAGGGAGGGTAGAAAAATGAGACCGGGCTTTGACAACCAGCGGTATCTGACCATGCAATCCGCCTGCATCATGGAGCGGCTTTCCCAGTTTGGGGATAAGCTCTATCTGGAATTCGGCGGCAAGCTCTTCGATGATTTCCACGCCTCGCGCGTGCTGCCGGGCTTCGCGCCGGATAGCAAGGTGCGCATGCTGCTGGAGCTGGCGGATAAGGCCGAGGTGGTCATCGCCATCAACGCTGCCGATATCGAAAAAAACAAAGTGCGCGGCGACCTCGGCATCACCTACGACCTCGACGTGCTCCGCCTGATCGACGCCTTCCGGGGCGTTGGCCTTTTTGTGGGCAGCGTGGTACTCACCCAATACAGGGGCCAGAGCGCGGCCGATTCCTTCAAGGCCCGCCTGGAAGCGGTGGACGTGAAGGTATACAGGCACTATCCCATCGAGGGATACCCCAGCAATGTGGAGCATATCGTTAGCGAGGAAGGCTTCGGCAAAAACGATTATATCGAAACCAGCCGATCGCTGGTGGTGGTCACTGCGCCGGGCCCGGGCAGCGGCAAAATGGCAACCTGCCTTTCCCAGCTCTACCATGCGCATAAGCGCGGCGTGCGTGCAGGTTACGCTAAATTCGAAACCTTCCCCATTTGGAACCTGCCCCTCAAGCATCCCGTAAACCTCGCGTACGAGGCCGCCACGGCGGACCTCAACGATGTGAATATGATCGACCCGTTCCACCTGGAGGCTTACGGCGAGACCACCGTCAACTATAACCGGGATGTGGAGGTCTTTCCCGTGCTCTCGGCCATGTTCCGCCGCATTTATGGCGAGTGCCCCTACCAATCCCCTACGGACATGGGCGTGAATATGGCCGGCAAGTGCATTGTGGATGATGAAGCCTGCCGCGAAGCCGCCTTGCAGGAGATCATCCGCCGCTACTATGCGGCCATGTGCGCGGCCCGCCAGGGCCTGGCCGGGCCGGAGGCGGCGGATAAGATCCGCCTTTTGATGAACCAGGCCGGCGTTTCCGAGGCGGATCGACCCGTGGCTGCCGCGGCCCTCAAAAAGGCAGAGGATACCGGCGCGCCTGCGGCCGCATTGGAGCTGCCGGACGGGCGCATCCTCACGGGCAAAACCAGCCAGCTCCTGGGCGCATCCAGCGCACTGCTGCTCAACGTCCTCAAAGAGCTGGGCGGCATACAAGATGCGGTGCACCTCATATCCCCCATCGTCATCGAGCCCATCCAGCACCTCAAGGTGGAGCACCTGGGCAATCACAACCCCCGGTTGCATATGGATGAGGTGCTCATTGCCCTTTCGATTTCCGCGGCCACTAACCCTACGGCGGAGCTGGCCATGCAGCAGCTCGATAAGCTGCGCGGCTCCGAGGCTCACTCCTCGGTGATCCTTTCCTCCGTGGACGAGGGCGTTTTCCGCAAGCTGGGGATAAACCTCACCTGCGAGCCGAGGTACCAGGGCAAAAAGTTATACCACAAATAATTAATAGAAGGTTCTTCCTTTTTGCAGCCCGGCACAAGCGCGCCGGGCTTTGCCGTATCTTCCTCGAAATATTTTGCAGATTCCTCTTGACTCTCACGTTACGTCATAGTATAAGCTAACCCCAGAAGGGAGGCGAAGGGCAATAATGAAGGTTTCAGAGCTGAGCAAATTGAGCGGGTTGAGCGTGCGCACGCTGCACTATTATGATGAGATCGGCCTGCTAAAGCCCGGCGAGGTAAGCGAAGCGGGGTATCGGGGCTATGGCGAGGAGGCCGTGGAACGGCTATCCCAGGTGATGTTCTTTCGGGAACTGGGCTTCCCGCTCAAGGATATTCGCGGCATCCTGGAAAGCCCCAGCTTTGACCGCAACGCGGCCCTGGAGCAGCAAATCGAGCTGCTCAAACTCAAGCGGGAACACTTGGACAATCTGATCACATTAGCGGAAGGAGCGGTGATGTTAGGCATGAGCAGGGTGGATTTTAAAGCCTTTGATACGCGCAAGATCGATGCGTATATGGCAGAGGCCAAGGAGAATTGGGGCAAGTCCAAGGCCTGGCAGCAATACGAGGCCAAGATCAAGGGCCAAACTAAGCAGCAACAGGATGCGGCAGCCCAGGGAACCATGGATATATTGGCCGAAATGGGCAAGCTGAAGGTGGCGGGGGAAGCCCCAGACTCGAGTGCGGCGCAGGACCTGGTAGAAAAGCTGCGGGCGCACTTTACGGAATATTATTACGATTGCACGCTGGAGATCCTGGCGGGCCTGGGCAAGATGTACACCGGCGACGGACGCTTCCAGGAAAACATTGACGAATACGGCGGTCCCGGCACGGCGCAATTTGCAGGCGAAGCCATCGCCGTCTATTGCGGGGAATAAACAGCATAAGTTTTTACAGAGCTGCCAATGCAGCTCTGTTTTTGGCTTTTTTGGCAAAAACCCGCTATCTTTGCGCCATCTTTTGGTATATGATAATACCATGAAGTATACTGTTTCTTATCCAATCATAGACCTCCATTGTGATACGATCGCCTGCGTGGTAGCACTTTCGGGCGGCAAGGAGAGGCTTGCGAAAAGCGGCGGTCATATCGACCTGCCAAGGCTTCGGGCTGGCGGTGTTCTGATGCAGGCCTTTGCCATCTTTGCCCCGGCACAGCCCGTGCAGGAGATGCTGCCCCTGGGCGATACGCCGGAGGCCATATTCGAGGCTGCCTATGGCTGGTATCGGCGGGAGCTGGCGGAAAACGCGGCCGAGGTGGCGCCCGTGCGGGTTTTCGGCGATATCGAAAAAAACCGCCGGGCCGGCAAGATATCCGCCCTGCTGACCTTGGAGGACGGGGCCGTGGTGAAACGCCCGGCCGATCTGGACGCGCTCTATGAAAAGGGCGTGCGCATGATCGCCCTCACCTGGAATTTCGCCAATTCGCTGGGCTATCCCAACGCCGTTGAGGCGGATATGTCCAAGGGCCTCACGGCGCTTGGGCGGCAGGCTGTGGAGCGCATGCAGGAGCTGGGCATGGTGGTGGATGTATCCCACCTTTCGGATGGCGGCTTTCGCGATGTGGCCGCGCTGGCCCGCAAGCCTTTCGTGGCCTCCCACAGCAACGCGCGGGAGGTGTGCGGCCATGCGCGCAACCTTACGGACCCCATGCTGCGCGCGCTGGCGGATCGCGGCGGGGCCACGGGTCTGAATTTTTATAACCTTTTTATCGGCGATGAAGGGGAAACCACCATCGAGGGCATTTTACGCCACGCCTTGCACATCCGCAAGGTGGCCGGGGTAGAGGCGCTCTGCCTCGGCTCGGATTTCGACGGCATATCCTGCGCCTTGGAATTTAAGGACTACGCAGGGTATCCGGCCCTGCTGGCCGCCTTTGAAAAGCACTTTACCCCCAGGGAGATGGATTTGATCACGCACGGCAACGCCCTGCGCATCTTCCGGGCCTGTATGGAGGGCTAAACGATGGACTTATTGGAACGGATCGCCAGGCTGACCGCGGCCGCCGGAGCCACGGGCATGGAGGACGCGGTGGCGGCGGAGGTCGCCGCGCAGCTGACGGAATTGGGTGTGGAGGTCTTTAGGGATAAGGCGGGTAGCGTTTACGGCAAGATCGGCGAGGGCCACCCGCTGGTGCTGCTGATGGCCCACATGGATGAAGTGGGCATGGTGGTGCAAAAGGTTGAGGAGAACGGCATGCTGCGCCTGTGCAAGATCGCCGGGGTGGATCCACGCATCCTGCCCGGCTCACGCCTGGTCATACAGGGCCGCGAAGGGCCCGTTTGGGCCGTGGCCGGGGCCTTGCCGCCGCATTTGAAAAAAGAGGAGGAGCCACCCGCCTATCAATGGGAGGATATCCTCTGCGATACGGGCCTTGCGGCTGAGGAAGCCAGGCGGCTCATCCGCCCCGGCGATATGGTAACCCTAGCCCCGGAGCCGCCGCTTAATCTCCTTAGCGGCCGGGCCTCGGGCAAAACCATGGACGACCGCGCCCCCCTGGCCGCGCTGATCGAGCTTTTTGCTCGCCTTGGCGATGAAGAGCTTTCCTGCACGGTGGTGCTCTGCGCCTCCGTGCAAGAGGAAAAGAGCGGCGCCGGCGCGATGGCCGGGGCCCATAACCTTTGCCCGGATATGGCCATTGCCGTGGATGTGTGCCATGCGCCCCCACCGGATACTCCCTTCCGTACCTATCCTCTGGAGGAGGTGGTTCTCTGCCGCAGCGCCAGCCTGCACCCCGGCCTATTCACGCTGCTCGAATCCAGCGCCAAGGCTATGCGCATCCCCTACCAGGTGGAGGCCGCCATGGCGGCCAAGGGTACGGACGCCTGGGATATGGCCGTGCAGGCGAGCGGCGTGGCTACAGGGCTGATCTCCGTGCCGCTAAGGTATATGCATACCGGCGTAGAGGTACTGAGCCTCGAAACGCTGGCCAATATGCAAAAGCTGCTGACTGGCTTTTTACGGGGGCTGAAGACCGGCCCCTGGGAGGAGGCTCTATGTTGGAGAGACTGAAAACGCTCTGCGCCCTGCCCGGTGTTTCCGGCCACGAGGGGCCGGTACGCGCCTATTTGAAAAAGGAACTGGCCCCCTTGGGGCTGAAAACCGTTGTCGACCCCCTAGGCAGCCTGCATGTGCGCCGCCCCGGCCCGGGCCCGCGCATTCTGCTGGCCGCGCATATGGATGAAGTCGGCATGGTGGTATCCGGCATCCGGGAGGACGGCACGCTGGCTTATTCCGGGGCCGGGCTGGACGCACGCGTGCTCGTCGGCAAGCGGGTGCGCATCGGTACAGGCGCGCCCATGGCCTTTGGTTCGTTCGGTACGTCCGCTTCACAAGGATCGATCCCCGGCGTGATCGGTTGCAAAGCCATCCATCTGCAAAAGGAAGAAGAGTTCAAGCGCACCTTCCCGCATGAGGAATTATATCTCGATATAGGCGCAAAAGATAAAAAAGAAGCTGCCCAGGCCGTACGCATCGGCGACCCCGTGTGGTTCGACGTGGAACCGATGGAGCTGGGCGGCCTGCTTTGCGCCAAGGCGCTGGACGACTGCATCGGCTGCGCCATTCTGCTCGAGCTTTTGCAAGAAGATTATGGCTGCGACCTCTGGGCCGCCTTCACCGTGCAGGAGGAGCTGGGCCTTCGGGGCGCCATGGCTACCGCGCACCGGGCGGAGCCGGCGCTGGCGCTGGTGCTGGAGGGCACCACCGCCAACGACCTGCCGGAGCTAAGCCCGCCCAAGGCCGTGACCCGCGTGGGCGGGGGAGCCGCCCTTACCGTGATGGACGCCCGTACCTTAGCCTTGCCGGAAATGGTGGCGGCGCTGATAAAAACGGCACAGCGCCATGCCATCCCCTACCAGCTACGGCAGGGAACCAAGGGCGGCACGGATGGCGGGGCCATCCACCAGGCATGCTGCGGCTGCCCGGTGGGCGGTGTCTCCGTGCCCTGCCGCTATATCCATTCCCCCAATAGTTTAGCCAGCCCCGCGGATATCCGCGCCGCTTATGAACTGGCCCGCGCCTTTTTGCGGGATCAAATGTGGAACGAGGTGATACGCCATGCTTGAATCTGCCCTACACGCGCTGACCGCCGCCTACGGCCCCTCCGGCCGGGAAAGCCGGATCCGGGAGGCCATATCCTCCCTGGCAGAGCCCCTATGCGAAACCCTGCAAACCGACCCCCTGGGCAACCTGATCGCCTTCCGGCCCGGCAAATCCGGCAAGCGGCTGATGCTCGCCGCCCATATGGACCAGATCGGCCTGATGGTGACGGATGTGCAGGAGGACGGCTTTTTGCGTGTGGCTGCCGTCGGCGGGCTAAAGCCCGCGATAGCCATTGCCCGGCGAGTGGTCTTTGAGAACGGGGCACCGGGCACGGTCTATTATGAGACGAAAACAAAAGGTCCCGGCGAGGCCGAAATGGAGGATTTGTTCATCGACGTCGGCGCAAAGGATAAGGCCGAAGCGGAATCGATCGCTCGCATTGGCGACGTAGCGGTATTTTACAGCCCCTTGCAGATCGAGAACGGCTTGGCCACCGGCGGCGCGCTGGATAACAGGCTGGGCTGCGCCGTGCTGCTCGAAGCCCTCGCGGGCCCCTGCGAGCATGACCTCTACGCCGTTTTTACCGCGCAGGAGGAAGTGGGCACGCGCGGGGCCGGCCCGGCGGCATATGGTATCTTGCCAGACCTTTGCGTGGCGCTGGATGTGACCCCGGCCGGCGATACGCCTAAGGCCGCGCCCTCGGCCATCGCTCTGGGCAAGGGCCCTGCGCTCAAAGTACTGGATAATTCCGTGGTGGTCTCCGCCCATGTGCGGCTGCTGCTGGAGGAGCGGGCCGAAGCCGCGGGCGTAGCAATCCAATACGAGGTGCTCACCACGGGCGGCACGGATACCGGGGCCATCGCCCGCACGGCGGGCGGCGTAACTGCGGGCTGCATCTCTTTGCCCTGTCGCTATATCCACTCGCCTGTGGAAACGGTGGCGCTCGCCGATGCACAGGGTGCCGTGCAATGGATAAGGTCCGTGATGGAGGCAAGGCTATGAAGGTAAGCGAGAGGCTCGCGGCCCTGCGCCGCGCCATGGCGGAGGCCGGTCTGGATGCTTACCTTGTGCCCACTGCCGATTCGCACGGCTCGGAATATGTAGCCCCTTACGACCAGGCGCGCGCCTATTTGAGCGGCTTTACGGGCAGCGCGGGCACGCTGCTTGTGCTGCCGCACGAGGCCCTGCTGTGGACGGATTCGCGCTACTTTTTGCAGGCCGGGCGCGAGCTTGAAGGCAGCGGCATAACGCTGATGAGAGAAGGCGGGGAAGGCGTGCCCGATCTGGCAGATTATATCCGCCACAACCTTGCGGGTAAGGGCATGGGCATGGATGGCCGCTGCGTTACCCTGCGGCAGGCAGCGGCCTATGGCGCGGGTACGTCCGTGGTGGATATCGACCTGGTCTCCCCGGTGTGGCCCGACCGGCCTCCCCGCGAAGCGGCCCCCGCCTTTGTGCTGGATACGGCCCTCACGGGGCAAAGCGCGGCTGAGAAACTGGCGGCCCTGCGGCTGCACATAGAAGAACGCAAGGCCCGGGCAGCGCTCGTCACAGACCTGATGGACGGCGCGTGGCTTTTCAACCTTAGGGGCGGGGATATCCCTCACACGCCTGTGGCCCGCTTTTTTACCGTGGTGGAAGCGGAAGCCTGCTTCGTCTTCATAGCCCCGCAAACGGCGGAACCTGTGGCTGCTTACCTCGCGGAGTTGGGCGCGCACATTTTGCCTTATGAGGACATCCTGCCCTTCCTCGGCCGCTATGGCGAAGGGGATCACGTTTTGGTGAGCCCTCCCTCCGTGAGCATGGCGCTGGCCATGGCCCTCAAAGAGCGGGGCGCGGCCTTGCTGGATAGCGATTACCTGGCCATGGCCCGCTGCGTAAAGAATGAAACGGAGCTGGCCCACATCCGCGAGGCCCATGCGAAGGACGGGGCCGTGATGGTGCGCTTTTTGCGCTATATCAAAGCCCATGCGGACAAGCTGGATGAATACGGGGCCGCAGCGCATCTCGACGGCCTGCGGCTGGAGGCCGGTTGCCTCGATACCTCCTTTGCCACCATCTGCGGCTACGGCCCCAACGCGGCCATCGTGCATTACCGCCCGGCCCAGGCCAGCGCCCGACAGCTGCAAAAGAAGGGCCTGCTGCTGGTGGACAGCGGCGGCCAATGGCCCGGGGCCACCACGGATGTGACCCGCACCATCGCCCTGGGGTCGCTCACATCGGATGAAAAGGCGCACTTCACGCTGACGCTGCGCTGCATGCTGGCCCTGCTGGCCGCCCGCTTCCCGCAGGGGGTGGATGGGGCCAAGCTCGATGTGCTGGCCCGCGCGCCCATGTGGGAGGCCGGACTCAACTATGGCCACGGCACTGGCCACGGCGTGGGGGCCATGCTCTCGGTGCATGAGCCGCCCGTGCGCATCCGTTACGACTACCCATCGGTACCCATGCAAAAAGGCATGATCAGCTCGGACGAGCCCGGGCTTTACGTGACCGGCAGCCACGGCGTCCGCCTCGAAATTCTCATCGAGTGCGTGGAGATGGAAAATGGCATGCTGGGCTTCGCGCCCCTCACACTCGTGCCCATCGACCTCGAAGCCGTGGAGAAACGCCTGATGGAGCCGGTGGATATCGCCCGCCTCAACGCCTACCACGCTCTGGTAAAGGAAGCCCTGCTGCCCCTGCTCGAGGGGGATGATAAGACCTTCCTCATCCAGGCCACCCGGCCCCTGTAAACTAAAAATCGACGCCAACGAGGGACAGTACATGAGAGAATTTGGATTCCTGCGCCTTACCGCCGCCACCCCATCCTGCCGCGTTGCGGATGTTGTGCACAACGCCGCCGCCATCCTGGCGCAATATCAGGAAGCGGCGCGGGCCGGTTCCGCGCTGGCGGTATTCCCGGAGCTCTGCCTTACGGGTTATACCTGCGGCGACCTTTTCCAGCAGAGTACGCTGCGACGGGGCGCGCTAAGCGGCCTTGCCGCCATCCTCGCCGGCAGCGCCGATCTAAACACCCTGGCCGTGGTGGGCCTGCCCCTTGAAAAGGATGGCGCGCTTTATAACTGCGCGGCAGTCATCCAGCGCGGGCAGGTGCTCGGCGTGGTGCCCAAGCAGAATATCCCCAATTACGGCGAGTTTTACGAGTTGCGCCACTTCACGCCCGCGGATGGTTCCGCTAATGGCACGATTTCGCTGCTCGGGCAGGAAGTGCCCTTCGGTACGGACTTGCTTTTTGCCTGCTCAGATATGCCCGATTTTGTGCTGGGAGTAGAGGTTTGCGAGGATCTTTGGGTGCCCAGCCCGCCCAGCATCGGTCTGGCCCTGGGCGGGGCCACGGTCATCGCCAACACCTCCGCCAGCGATGAGCTGGTGGGCAAGGCTGCTTACCGACGGAGCCTTCTGAGCACCCAGAGCGAAAGGCTGCATTGCGCCTATGTTTATACCAACGCGGGCTCTGGCGAATCCACCACGGATGTGATCTTCGCCGGGCACGATATCATCCTTGAAAACGGCACGCCCCTGGCGGAAAGCCGGCTCTTCCACGAAGGCCTGCTGCACGCGGATGTAGATTTGGAGCGGCTGATGCACGAGCGGCTGCGCTTCACTACCTTCCATCCGCGGGGCGATTGGCGGCGCATCGCCTTCTCCTTAGGCGCGCTGAATGCGCCAGATATCCGCTACCGCCCGCTGGCCTCCCGGCCCTTCCTAGCGCAGGATGCATCCGAAATGGCTGCACGCTGCGAGGAGATCCTCTCCATCCAGGCAAACGGTCTAGCCAAGCGCACGGCCCATGTTCGGGCGAAAAAGCTGGTAGTCGGCATTTCCGGCGGGCTGGATTCCAGCCTGGCCCTGCTGGTGATGGCACGGGCGCTGGCGCTGCTCAGAAGAAGCCCCAAGGATGCCCTGGCCGTGACCATGCCCTGCTTTGGTACCACGGATCGAACGCGCAATAACGCCGAGGCGCTTTGCCAAGCATTGGGCGTCTCCTTCCGCAGCGTGGATATCCGCAAGGCCGTGGAGCAGCATTTCCGGGATATCGGCCAAGATCCGGATATACACGACGTGACCTATGAAAACGCCCAGGCCCGTGAGCGCACCCAGGTGCTGATGGATATCGCCAATATGGAAGGGGGCCTGGTGGTGGGCACGGGCGATCTTTCCGAGCTGGCGCTGGGTTGGGCCACCTACAATGGCGACCACATGAGCATGTACGGCGTGAATGCAGGCGTGCCCAAAACGCTGGTACGCCACCTGGTGGCGCATGAGGCGCAACAGGCCCAATGCGAGGCCCTTCGCGCCGTGCTGCTGGATATCCTCAATACGCCCGTAAGCCCCGAGCTTTTGCCCGCACAGAACGGCACTATCTCCCAGGTGACGGAGGATCTCGTGGGCCCCTACGCGCTGCATGATTTCTTTCTCTATCACATGGTGCGCTACGGCGTGCGGCCGGCCAAGATCTTGGCCCTGGCCAAAATCGCCTTCGCCGGTGAATACGACGCGGATGCCATTCGCAAGTGGTTGCGTACCTTCCTAAAGCGCTTCTTCGCCCAGCAGTTCAAGCGCAGCTGCCTGCC
>DHOI01000081.1:525-7175 GCA_002409725.1 Christensenella sp. UBA5394 | reverse complement strand
GTTCAAGCGCAGCTGCCTGCCGGATGGCCCTAAGGTGGGCTCCGTGGGTCTCTCCCCCCGGGGCGATTGGCGCATGCCCTCGGATGCCGAGGCGGCGCTGTGGCTGGAAGAATTGGATAACTTATAGCATACAAAAGAGGCGCCTGCTGGAAACTGGGCGCCGCAGGCTTTGCCGGCCGTATTTGCGTGTCCGCAGGCACAGGCAAGCCTGTAAGCTCAAAAAGTGGCGATCACCCACTTTTTTGACAGGCAAAAACCCGGCGCGTTTTGCGCCGGGTTTTATGCTGCATTATCGGTGTAAACCCTATCGGGCTTGTACCTTCTTGAGCCGCGCAAAGCGGGGCAGGCCGTTCTCGGTGGGCCTCTCCGGCTGGCCCTGGATTAGGGGCAGGGCATAGGCTTGGAAAGCGGGAAGCAGGCCGTTGCCCTCGGCGTTGATCCACTCGTCGGGGATTTTCTTTTCGGCGTTGGCTACGTCGGTCAGCTCCATCAGCTTGATGGAGCAGGTGTAGTTGCCGTTTTCATCCTGGCCGCGCTCGAAGCCCACCATCTTATCGGTGATGCCGCTGACGGCGCACTCCACGGCGGCCTTGCCGGCCGCGAAGGCTTCCTGCACATCCGTTTGTGAGGCGCAATGGGCCGCACAGCGCTGCAGCAGGGAAAACTCGATGGGCCGTACCTTGGGATAGCCCTCGGCCAGAAGCACACCGGCCAGGGTAGCGGCCAGGCCGCCCAGCTGTTTGTGGCCAAAGGCGTCTACAGCGGCGTTGGCGGAGCCATATTCGGCGATCAGCTTGCCGTCCTTATCATGGATGCCCTCGGAAACCGCCACGATGCACTTTCCGGAAGCGCTGTAGACCCGCTTGACGTCAGCCTTGAAGGCATCGAGGTCAAAAACGCGCTCGGGCAGGTAGATGAGATCCGGCCCGCAGCCCATGGCCGTAGCCAGGGAGGAAGCGGCGGTGAGCCAGCCCGCGTGCCTGCCCATGATCTCCACCACACAGAGCATGCCGGTGTCGTATACGCGTGCGTCCTGATAGATTTCCATGCAGGTGGTGGCCACATAGCGGGCGGCGGAGCCGTAACCCGGGCAATGATCCGTGCCCCAAAGGTCGTTATCGATGGTTTTGGGCACGCCCATGATGCGGCACTCGTAGCCGACCTTCTGCATATATTTGGAGATCTTGTTACAGGTATCCATGGAGTCGTTGCCGCCGTTATAGAAGAAATAGCGCACGTCATATTTTTTAAAGATTTCGAGGATGCGCTTGTAATCCGTATCATCCGCGTTGCTGTCTTTGAGCTTGTAGCGGCAGGAACCGAGGGCTGATGAGGGGGTGTTCAGCAGCAGCTCCAGCTCTTTGGCATCCTCTTGGCCCATGTCGTAGAGCACATCGTCCAGCACGCCGCGGATGCCGTGGGCGGCGCCGTAGACTTTGGTGATGTTGGGATCGTCCAGCGCGGTACGGATCACGCCATATGCGCTTGCGTTGATGACGGACGTGGGGCCGCCGGACTGGCCGATGATGGCCGCGCCTTTGAGGGAAACAGACATAACGAAACCTCCTATATCAAACATAATAAACGCAAAACAAACAAATTTATCATAGCATATTTTCTGTCGTTTGAACAGTAATGATACCATAAACCTGCTATAAATCTGCTTTTTTAGACAAATTGACGCCAGCCGGGCCTTCCAATGGCAGGCCGGGCGCGGTACAATGGAGAAAGCAAAGCGTATGAAGGAGGCCCCATGGAACAGGATTTGCGATATCTACGGCTGTTGAGCCGGGAGTTCCCCACGGTGCAGAGCGTATGCGCCGAGATCATTAAGCTGGAAGCCTTCCGCGGCCTGCCCAAGGGCACGGAGCATTTTATGAGCGATATCCACGGCGAGCACGAGGCCTTTTTGCACATCCTGAATAACGCCTCGGGCGCCATCTGTGAAAAAATCGACGAGCTGTTCGAAAATTCTCTCACATTAGAAGACCGGCGCGCCCTGGCCGTGCTCATCTATTACCCCCGCGAGGCGCTGGAGAAGGCCAAGAAGGGCAATCCAGACCTACCGGACTGGTACCGCGTCACGCTCAACCGATTGATCCAGATGGGCCGCTACTCCACGGCCAAGTATTCCCGCTCCAAGGTGCGCAAGTCCTTGCCGGAAGAGCTGGCCTACATCATGGAGGAGCTTCTCAACACCCAGGATCTGCCCGATAAAGAGGCCTATTTCGACAGCATCGTCCGCTCCATCATACAAACTGGCAGCGCGGATCTGCTCATCGAGCAGCTATGCCTGTTCATCAAGCGCCTGGTGGTGGATACCCTGCACATCCTGGGGGATATCTTCGACCGGGGGCCGCATGCGGATATCATCCTCGACCATTTGATTAAGCACCACAGCGTGGATCTGCAATGGGGTAACCACGACGTGCTCTGGATGGGCGCTGCGGCCGGCAGCGCGGCCTGTGTGGCCACGGCTGTGAAAAACTGCGTGCAGTACGATAATCTGGATATGCTGGAGGATGGCTACGGCATCAACCTGCTGCCGCTGGCGGTCTTCTCCACTGAGCAGTATGGCGACGCGGAGGTCTTCCGCCCACGCAAACTGCCGGATCAGCCCTTCGAGCCGCGCGATCTTTCCCTATATTCACGCATGCACAAGGCCATCAGCGTGATCCAATTCAAGCTGGAGAGCCAGCTTATCCGCCGTCGGCCTGAATACGGCATGACGGATCGGGATATGCTGGGCCGGGTTAATTGGGATACCCACACCATCGAGATCGACGGCCAAGCCTACCCGCTGCGGGATACCCATTTCCCTACCATCGACCCGGCCGACCCTTCCAAGCTCACCATAGAGGAACAGGCCCTGATGGAGCAGCTCACGGCCAGCTTCCGCCAAAGCGAGCGGCTCCAAACCCACGCCCGTTTCCTTTACAGCTCCGGAACCCTCTACAGGCGGCATAATGGCAACCTGCTATTCCACGGCTGCATCCCCTGCACCGATAACGGCGATTACCGTACCTTCGAGCTATACGGCCGTCGGGTCAAGGGCCGAGCCTTTTTGGAGCTTGCGGAGCAGCTGGCCAGGCAGGGATATTTCGCTACCGATGATGCGGAGCGCGAGCGGGGCGGGGATTTCCTCTGGTTCCTCTGGTGCGGCCGCCATTCGCCCATCTTTGGCCGGGATCATATCGCTACCTTCGAGCGGGCGCTGATCGCCGACGAAGGCACCTGGAAGGAGCTGAAAGACCCCTATTACCGCTTCTGCAACGAGGAAGCCTTCTGCCGGGGCATATTGGAGGAATTCGATCTGCACAAGCCCTGGAGCCGCATCGTCAACGGCCACATGCCCGTACGCGTCAAAGAAGGGGAGGATCCGCGTAAGGCGGGCGGTCGACTGGTGGTGATCGACGGCGGCTTCTGCAAAGCCTACCAAAAGCAGACCGGCATCGCCGGTTACACCATGTTCTTCAGCTCCCGGGGCATGCGCATTGCTTCCCACGAGCCCTTCTCCGGCAAGGAAGACGCCATCAACCGGGGCACGGACATCACCTCTCACACCTTCATCGTGGAAAACCTGCCCGAGCGGTTGCTGATCGCGGATACGGACATCGGCGACGAATTCCTCGTCCGCATCGCAGACCTCAAGGCCCTGCTGGCAGCCTATCATTCCGGCCTGCTGCAAACGAAAACCGTGGATAAACCATAGGCTTCGCGTATCAAAAAGGGACTGTCCGGCAGTCCCTTTTGCTATATTAGTATAAATAGCCCCTTATGCCGCAGGCGAGGGCGAAGCGGCCGGGGCCGGTATCTCCCCGGCCTCTAAGGCATCGTACACCATGGGCCTGCGGGCATAGCGGAAGATATCCCCAGCGCCGGTGACGACCACGTTGTCAAACCCGGAAGCGCAATGGAGAAAGAGGGGCTTGCCCTTTTCGTTAAAGCCGATGCAGATGCCGATATGGTTGCCCTTATCCGTGGGGTATTTATTCTGGAACACCCAATCGCCCACACGCAGCTCTTTCCATTTGATGGGGGTGGATCTGTCCCACTGGTTCCAGGTGCCGTGGCCCACAGCCTCCTCCACCTCTGTGGGGGAAAGGCCCAGCTGAACGTAACACCAGGCCACGAAGCCGCTGCAATCCAAGCCATAAGGCTTGGTTTCGCCCGTGGACTGGCTGCCCGTCGAGGTGACCTCTTTGGGCTGGCCCCAAGCTTCGTCCCAGCCGAGGGCGTCGCTCTTGCCGCCCCAGAAATAATGCACCTTGCCAAGGAGCGTCAGCCCGGCCTCCACGGCGGCCTCACGCTGTGGCGTTTCCACCGGCGCTGACGCGCGCAGGGCGGAGATGGCGTCTTCTGAAAGCGGCTCGTAGGGCGGCTGGCGATTGATGTTGGCGAACAGGCAAAAAAGCCCTATAGCCAAGGCCAGCGGCACGAAAACGGCCGCAAGTAAACGTGCGGGGCGCAGGATGCGCTTCTTTTTGCGTTTTATTTCTGCCATATCCCAATGCTACAGGATATGACGAAAAAGGTCAAATGAACATTCTGAGACGATTGCTCTACGGCAGCCAGGGCAGGCGCAATCGCGCGTATTCGTCTGCAGGATCCACTGCGTACTCCTCCGCCTGATGTTTCGGGTCGTCATAATAAACATAATCATCGAGCACAGGGGAGTAGCTGTAGACGCGCATTTCGCCAAGAACCTCGTCGATCTGTATGAAACGCATATAGCCGCTGCCGCCTTTCTTCCCTGTTGTCTGGTAATTGCCAATCAACTGGTATACGGTGCGCTCGGCTACGCCGTCTCCATCGTGGTCAAAGAAAGCGGGCCGGGCGGCGATGTTGTAGCGGTGGCCGCAGAGCACCAGGTATACATTGGGGCATTTCGCCACTACTTGGTCATAGAAGCGCTGGCCATCGCTGGAAAGGCTCAGGTCTGTTTTAAAATAATCGTGCAGGCAGAGCACGCCCACCCGCTCCGGGAATCTATCGAAAACGGAGCGCACCCACTTGATGCAAGCCGCATCCGGCGCATAGCCCATATATACGAAGATGTACGCTGTATCCCCGGCCTCGAAAAGATCGAAATGGCCCCGGTTATCCTGATAACTTTCGCCGTAGCAGGACTTGAAGGAGAATTGGTTTTCGCCGAAATAGGCGCTGAAGTTTTGATAATCTGCCTTTTCGCGGCGCACGTCATGGTTGCCCGCCAGCACGCCGCCGGGTATCCGCGTAAGGGAAGCCATGGCCCGCACGGCCACCAGCCATTGCTCCTCTTGATCGTAGCTGTTGACCAAATCGCCGGTATGTACAAAATAACGCAGATCCATCCGCGCCGCTTCATCGCGTAAAAAGGCCGTCATTGCATAAAAGGTTTCCGGCCATTTGCTGCAGTAATATTGGGTATCGCTAAGCCAGGCGATGGTATAGACCCCCTCCTTCGCGGTAAGCGCATCCGGCTCGGGGGTGGGCATGGGCAGGGGTGTAGGCACGGGCGTAGCGCTCGGCATACGAATCTGTTCGATAGGCGGCTGGGCGCAGGCCGACAGGCCCAGCAATGCAATGAGGAGCAGAAGCGAGAGCAGCTTTTTCATAGTCTTATGATAACACATAATTTTGCTCCATGAAACGGCGAAGAATGCCGAAACACGGCGGGTTTGACAACGGGCTCGCCGCGCGGTACAATGTCACAAGCAGCCGCCTCTTTTGGGGGCGACGGGCAGAAAACGAGGTTATGCATGCAGCAAAGAGCATCGGGCAGGCTTCGCGGCGCCATGGTGGCTGCCGGCGAAGAACTGCATAAACGAGACGAGGCCTTCAAACGGGCCTCGAATTTAGATTTTCTCATGTGGCTGGCCGTGTTCGTGGCCTTGGCCCTGGCCATCCGCCTGTTTATTTTCGAGCCCGTGCAGGTGGTGGGGGATTCCATGTATCCCTCCCTTTTGGATGGGGAGCGGATGTTCGTGGAAAAGGTGAGCTATCTCATCGAGCCGCCTGAGCGAGGGGATGTTATCATCTGCCGCTATCCGGCTTACGCTGAAAACTGCGTTAAGCGGGTGATCGGCCTGCCTGGCGAAACGGTTTCCGTTTCCGGCGGCATCGTCTATGTGAACGGTGAGCCGCTCGAGGAAAGCGCCTATTGGCAGGGGGATAGCTTTGGCCGCGATATCCGGGTGGATATGGAGCCTGTGACCGTGCCGGAAAAGAGCGTGTTCGTGATGGGCGATAACCGCAACTTCAGCACGGACAGCCGTGAAGCCTCCATAGGCCCCATCCCCTATGCCCAGGTTATCGGCAAGGTGCACAGCGTGATCTTCCCCCTAGGCGAGGTACGCAGCGTATACACGGGCGTTTCCCCCATGGCGGGCGTGCCCTATGAGCCGCCTGCGCTATTCTACTGGGGGCAGTAAAGCTTTCGATGACCCGCGGCCCGGCGCACACGCGCCGGGCCGTTTGCGTATATAAAATTGCAGCGCGGCCCCTAAACCATGGGCCATGCGCAGCTCAAAAAAAGCGGCTCGCAAAGCCGCTTTTTACATGGCGCTTTTTGGATTAGCACTCAGTCTTATGCGCCGCCACCTCGGGCTTTTTCACGCCCACATAGGGCAGGTTGCGGTAATAACCGTCGTAATCCAGGCCATAGCCCA
>DHOI01000081.1:0-197 GCA_002409725.1 Christensenella sp. UBA5394 | reverse complement strand
GAGGCGGGTTCGCGGGCCCTCAAAAGGGTGGTGAGGTGGTTGAGGGTGAGACCGCTATCCATAATATCCTCCACGATAAGCACGTGGCGGCCCGTGATGCTGGTATCCAAATCCTTGGCGATGCGCACGATGCCGCTGGTTTTGCGGGCATTGTTGCCATAGCTGGAGATGGACATGAAGTCCATTTCCAAATGGCA
>DHOI01000107.1 GCA_002409725.1 Christensenella sp. UBA5394 | reverse complement strand
GCCCTGCGCGTGCTGGTCGAGCCCAACACCCCCTTCGAAAGCCTGACATTCCCCCCCGGGCCCACCTATGTAATGATGTGTTATAACCTATACGGCGGCCACAGCGGCCCCGGCCCCAAGGCGGATGCGGCCTTCATCCAAAAGCTCATGGCCCAAATGGCGGCGCTGCCTGGCCGCAAGGATTTCGCTATCGCCACCGGCGGCTACGACTGGTGCAATGACGAGGCTAAGCAGCTCACGGAGGAGGCGGCCGCGGAGCTGGCCGCCAAGCACCGGGCCGCCGCTAAGCGCGATGCTGCCAGCCGCGCCCTCTCCTTCCTCTATAAAGATGATGAGGGGCGCAGACACGAGGTATGGTATGCGGACCGGGAAACGCTGGATTATTGGGCGTCCATCATCCGCCAGGACAGCGGCAACACGGGCATCTCCATCTGGCGGCTGGGCGGCAACCTTAATGCCGTGCAATAAAGCCACAGAACCGGGAGATAGGATATGAAATATAAAATATTAGGCTGGGCTAAGGATATTGCCTTGTTGGAGAGCACCGAGCCGCTGATCGCGGATGCGCAATCCGCCCTCGACCTCATCATGAGTATGCAGTATGAAACGGGCTGCCGTAAGCTCATCCTGCACAAAAGCCGCTTTGCACCGGACTTTTTTATTTTGCGCACGGGGCTGGCAGGCGAGGTTTTGCAAAAGTTCATCAACTACCATGTAAAAGTGGCCATTGTGGGCGACTATTCCCAATATACCAGCAAGTCCCTGCGGGCTTTCATCTACGAGAGCAACCGGGGGAACGATATCTATTTTCTCTCCAGCGTTGAAGAAGCGGTGGAGAAATTCGATCATCCGCCCCGCTGACATAGCTCGGACGAATTCCGCAAAAGCCGGCATTTTCCTTCATTTTCCATCATTGGCGTAGTATAATGTGGTAAATCGACCTTCGGGAGGGCAAGCCTCGATGAGCAGAACCTTTTCGGGCAAGAGCATAGCAACAGCCCTCGGCGCGCTGCTATTGATTAGCGCCTGCGCGCCGCAGCAGGCGGGACCGGCCGCGCTGGATCCAAGCGCGCCTGTTTCCATAGAGATATGGCATTATTACAACGGCCCGCAAAAGCTGGCCTTTGACGAGTTGGTGACCCGCTTCAACGAAACGGTGGGCCAGGAGCAGGGCATCGTGGTGGAGGCCTTTGGTCAGGGCAATGTGAACGAGCTTTTCCAAAATATACACGACGCGGTGGATAACAAAGTGGGCGCAAGCGAGGTGCCCGCCGTTTTCGCCGCCTATACCGATACCGTATACGACCTCGACCAGCGTAATATGGTGGCCGCCTTCGATAGCTACTTTACCAAAGAAGAGCTCTCCGAATATGTGGACGCCTACATTACCGAAGGCCGCTTCGACGATGCGGGCAGCCTGAAAATCATCCCCACGGCCAAGGCCACCGAGATTTTGATGGTCAACAAAACCGATTGGGATCGCTTTGCCGTGGAAACCGGCGCACAGATTGCCTTGCTCAATACGATCGAGGGTCTAGTGGAGGCCTCCAAGGCCTACTACCTTTGGACGGATGCGCAAACGCCTCATGTGTTGGACGACGGCAAGGCCATGTTTGGCCGGGACGCCATAGCCAACTATATCATCTTGGGCTATCATCAGCTCACAGGCGGCTCCCTCTTCGACCGGCAGAATGGTAAAGTGACTTTCGAGCCGGATGAGGCGGCCTTCCGCAAGCTTTGGGATAACTACTATATCCCCTATATCAACGGCTGGTTCGGCGCTTACGGCCGCTTCCGCTCGGACGATGCCAAGACCGGCGATATCATCGCCCTGGTCGGCTCCACCTCGGGCGCTTATTATTTCCCCGATAAGGTTACCCTGGCGGATGACACCACCTACCCCATCGAAGCGGTCGTCTTCCCCGCTCCCTGCTTTGCGGGCTGCACGCCAAGCGCCATCCAGCAGGGCGCAGGCATGGCCCTCATCGCTTCCGACCCCCGAACCGAGCTGGCCGCGGCCACCTTCCTCAAATGGTTTACCGACGTGGATAGAGCTATCGACTTCACCATCTCCTCTGCCTACCTGCCGGTAAAGAAAACGGCCAACGATATGGGCCGTATCGGAGTGGACGAGGGTTATCAGGCCCTGCCGTCGACCGTGCAGGAGGCTATCGCTGTATCCGTGTATGTGATGAACACCTACGAACTATATTTCGAGCAGGCCTTCTGCGGCTTCTCCGATGCCCGCGAGGTGATCGAGAGCTCCCTAGCAGCGCGCGCGGAGGCGGATCGCGAGCAGGTCCTCACGCTGGCGGAGGACGGCATGCCCCTTTCCGAGGCAGTGGCGAAATTTGCCACAGATGAAAGTTTCCAAAGCTGGTATCAGGCGTTTGTGGATGAAATTCGCGCAAAGATCGGCGAGAATTAACAGGAATATGGTGTAAATGGAACAACAGCCATCAACTAAAAATACAAAAAAAGCAAAAAAGGGCCGCAGATCCCATTCAATTATGAGTCGCATCCTGCATCCGGTGGTCATCGCCCTGTTGGTCCAGGCGGGGCTTTTTTCCGCCAACATCATTTGGGGGGGCACGCTGGAGAAGCTGAACCACAACGCCTTCGACATCCTCAACGGGCAAGTGGTCAACCGTCGGGATTATCTGGAGAACGAGATGCTTCAGCGTTGGTCGAACCTGAATCCGGCTGCGCACAATATCCGCCTTTTGTTTGATCGGCAGGCGGAGCAGGGCGCGGCAAGCGGGAACGCCCGCCGCAATGAGCTGCTGTTGCAAAGTGCGCCGGATCTGCTTGCTTTGCTGCGCCGCAATTCCGTTACGGGCGTTTTCCTCATCCTCACGGAGGGGGAGCCCCACGACGAAGCGGCGCGGATGCAAAAGCATGCCCTCTACATCCGCGATATGGATCCGACCACCAGCTCGGCGGATAATTCCGACCTGCTGCTTTTGCACGCGCCTACCCTGATTTCCAAGCAGCTGGATATTTCGTTGGATTCCCGCTGGCAATCCTACATCAGCTTTTCGCAGGACGAACCGGATAACTGGCTTTATTACAGCAAGCCCTACGCAGCCGCCTTGGGCCACCCCGAGATCGGCGAGGAAGACCTCGGCTATTGGAGCCCCGCCTTCCGCGCCGAGGGGGATAGTTTAGATGCCATCACCTACTCCATGCCGCTTCGGGATGCGGCGGGCACGGTGCGGGCGGTGCTGGGCGTGGAGATATCCACCGATTACCTGCGCAAGCAGATGCCCTATCAGGAGCTCAACAGCGAAAAGCAGGGTATGTACCTGCTGGGCCTGGCCCGGAAGGATGAGCCGGCCTTTGAAGCGCAGCTGGCCACGGGGCCTGTCTACCGCTATTTTTTCGGCGAGCCGAACGAGATGCGCTTCCTCCAATGGGAAGAATATACCAACGCCTATCAGGTGGCCGGCGATACCGCCCACCGAGACGGTGTGGTTTACGGCTGCATCCAATACCTCGATTTATATAATACCAACACCCCCTTTGAAAACGAGCGTTGGGCGCTGATCGGCATGTTGGAGCAGGAGCAGCTGCTGGGCTTCTCCAGCGGGATGATGTGGTCGTTCCTGCTGATCCTAGGGGTTTCCGTTCTGCTGGGCCTGGGCGTGGCCTGGGTGGCCAGCATATGGCTCACGCACCCCATCACGCGGCTGCTGCGCCAGCTGCGCGGAAACGAACCCCGTAGCCCCCTGGAGCTGGACAAGCTGATGATTTCCGAGATCGACGAGCTTTCCAGGGCCATTGAGGGCCTGAGCGCGCGCGTGGCCCTGGAGGCCAGCCGCCTCTCCCAGATCATCAATATATCCGGCGTGGAAATCGGCGCTTTCGAGGCCCTGCCGCGGGAGGGCCGGGTATTCTGCACGGCTCGCTTTTTCGAAATGCTGGGCATTGAAAAAGAGCTGGCAGAGGATGGCACCATCGACAGCCGCACGTTTGACGCGCTGCTCGCCCCATTGCTGGCGCAGGCCGAGGAGGAAACGGAAGGCCGCGACACCAAGATTTTGCGCATCGCCCGCGAGCAGGAGGAAACGCGTTGGCTGCGGCTAAACATCGCCCGTGTGGATGGCCGCGTTACGGGCGTGATCAGCGATATCACGGAGGAGATCCTCAAACGCCGCCAGCTCGAGCGGGAACGGGATTACGACCCGCTCACGGACCTGCCCAACCGGCGCGCTTTCAGCGCGGCGCTGGCTAAGCTCTTTCAAGATCCGGATTCATTGGGCGTGGCGGCGCTGGTAATGCTGGATCTCGATAACCTCAAATTCATTAATGACTCTCACGGCCACGATTGCGGCGACGCCTACATCCGCAGCACAGCGGACGCGCTGCGCAAGTATGCACCGGCGCACGCGCTAATTGCCCGCATGTCCGGTGATGAGTTTTATGTGTTCTTTTTCGGCTATGCTTCCCGCGAGGCGGCCCAAGCGGATATCTGCAGGCTCAAAGAGGGTTTAAGGCAATCGACCTTCCCCCTGCCGGATGAGACTCGCCTCAACATCCGCGCCTCCGCGGGCGTGGCCTGGTACCCGGAACATTCGACTTCCTATGAAAAGCTGCTCAAATATGCCGATTTTGCCATGTACCAGGTCAAGAACACCACCAAGGGCGAGTTCGGTGAGTTCGATCTGGAGCGCTACAGCCAAGATTCCTTCCTGCTGCAAAACCAGGAGGAGATCAACCGCCTCATCGAGCAGGAATTGCTGACCTACCACTTCCAGCCCATCGTGGATGCGAAGCAGGGCACGGTATTCGGCTACGAGGCTCTGATGCGGCCGCTGCTCGAGAGCATCAAATCCCCTTCCAAGTTGTTGATGCTGGCCAAATCCCAATCCAAACTCTACAGCATCGAGCGGCTCACTTGGCGGCGCAGCCTGGCGCAGTTCGAAGCGCTACAAAATGTCGACCCCGAGGCCCGCCTGTTCGTGAATTCCATCGCCAACCAACTATTGGCCGAAAGGGATTGCCAATACCTGAAGGAGCGCTTTGCGCATATGCTGCCGCGGGTGGTTATGGAGATCACGGAAGCGGAACACTCTACCGAAAGTGAAACCCGCATCAAGCTGGAGCGGGCTGCGGACTGGGGCTGCCGCATCGCCCTTGACGATTTCGGCACGGGCTATAATTCCGACGCGGCCCTACTCTCCATCAACCCCGATTTCGTCAAGCTGGATGTTTCCTTTGTGCGCAACATCGATACGGACGCCAACCGCCGCAAGCTCCTGCAAAACCTGCGCTCCTATGCGGATACCCGGGGCATCTACGTGATCGCGGAAGGCGTGGAGACGGCAGACGAGCTACATACCCTCATTGAGCTGGGAGTCGATTATGTGCAGGGCTACTACATCGCCAGGCCCAAGCCACACATCGAGCCCCTGCCCGCAGAGATCGTGCGGGAGATCCGCGAAACCTACGCCGCCATCCCGCCCTATGTGCCCAATGAAGGCTGCGCGCCCGCCCCGGCAACGCGCGCGGAAAATGCCAGGAACCAGCGCCATCAACAGCCGCCTTTCGGTGGCCCCGGGCAGCTTTAATATCATTTCTTCCGCAAAAAAGTGGCCTCCACGGCCACTTTTGTATTATCCCTTATTTTCATATAAAAATTTTTACACCTTGGCCTGAACCCCCACGTCGATGCGTTATATGATTTTGCGCTTCGTGCGTTTTCGCGCTTTTCCGCCATTGACTTTTTTCGGGCTGCTGTGATATAATTCATTTTGCCGGGACTGGAAACGTTACCGGCAACGTTACCAAGAGTATTTCTATTCAAATTTGCTTAATTTTACGCAGTTCGTTTGTGGGTCGGCACGTAGTGAGGCGTTATGGGTCATCTTACAATCAAGGATATCGCGCGTTTGAGCGGCACCAGCGTGAGCACGGTCTCGCGCGTGCTCAACAATCATGTGGACGTCAGCGAGGCTGCCCGCCGCAAGGTTCTTGAGGTGATCGGCTCCAACCACTATGTGCCCAACAACAGCGCCAGGAACCTGGTGATCCGCAAATCCAACGTGATCGCCGTTATCATCCGCGGCCGCGGCAATCCCTTCTTCGCCAGGCTCATCAAGATCATCGAGCCGGAGCTCAACGAGCACGGCTATGAAATGTCCGTCCACCATATCGATACCAGCGACGACGAACTCAAGGCGGCGGCGCTCCTGGAGCGTGAAAAGCGGCTCAAGGGCATCATCTTCCTCGGCGGCAGGTTCAATTACCATGCGGACGATATCGCTGCCATCAAGGTGCCCTTTGTCTGCTGCTCTTACACCAATGTCTTCGGCGCTCTGGAGGAAGGCAGCTATTCCTCCGTGGCGATCGACGATAAAAAAGCAGCGCGCCAGGCCGTGGAATACCTGCTGCAAAAGGGTCACAAGCGCATTGCCGCACTGATCGAGCACACCGGCGGCGGCTCCATCAGCCAACTGCGATATGAAGGTTATGTGGGCGCGCTGCAGGATGCCGGCCTCGCGCTAGACGCCTCCCTCGTTGGCTGCGCAGGCAGCTTCGAGATGGACGACGCCTACGCAGCCGCTTCCAGGCTGATCGCAGAGGCCAAGCCCACGGCGCTCTTCGCCATTTCCGATTTGATGGGCGTGGCAGCCATGAAGGCCGCTACGGACGCGGGCCTCCGGGTACCAGACGACCTTTCGATAATCGCCATCGACGGCATCGAGTTTTCCAACTACTGCGTGCCCACCCTCACCACCTTGGCCCAGCCCACCGAGGCGCTGGCCATAAAGAGCGTGGAGATCCTGGCCGGCCTGATCGAGAAAAAGGGCCTCAACGGCCACGTGCTGCTGCCCACCTCCTTGCGGCAGGGCGGCTCCGTGCGGCAGCTGTAACCAAGATTTCACTTTGCGCTCCCTGGCGCAATTATTAATGAAGGAGAGAGGAAAATGAAGAAGATTTTTGCTGTTATTTTGGCGCTTGTTATGGTTGCCGGCCTCGTCGGCTGCCAGTCTACGGCCCCCTCCGAACCGGCCGCCGCCCCTGCGGCCACGCCGGCGGCCCCAGCTGCTCCCGCGGCCCCCGCAGAGGAGCCCGCTGCGGCCGGCTCCGTGTACTACCTCAACTTCAAGCCCGAGCAGGATGAGCAATGGCAATCGCTAGCCAAGGCCTATACCGAGGAGACCGGCGTACCCGTAACCGTAGTGACCGCTGCCTCCGGCACCTATGAAACCACCCTCATGAGCGAGATGGGCAAATCCGAGGCCCCCACACTCTTCCAGGTGAACGGCCCTGTGGGCCTGGCGAACTGGAAGGATTACTGCTATGACCTTTCCTCCTCCGCCCTCTACGGCGAGCTGACCAGCGACGATTTCGCCCTGATCGACGGCAGCGCGGTGTACGGCATTGCCTACGTGATCGAGACTTACGGCATCATCGTCAACACGAAGCTCTTGGCCGACGCAGGCCACAGCCTCGACGAGATCAAGGATTTCGCCTCCCTCAAGGCCGTGGTCGAGGATATCACCGCCCGTAAGAAGGAGCTCGGCTTCTCCGCCTTCACCTCCGCCGGCATGGACGGCTCCTCCGACTGGCGCTTCAAGACCCACCTGGCCAACCTGCCCATCTACTATGAGTATAAGGCGGATGACATCGGCTCCACCGCCGCCATCAAGGGCACATTCCTCGATAACTACAAGGCCATTTGGGATCTTTACATCAACAACGCAACCTGTGCGCCCAAATTCGGATACGGCGTCGTTGCCGGTCTTGGCGGCCAGCTCTTTGGGCGCACAGGTTGCGTTGTT
>DHOI01000058.1:1935-3705 GCA_002409725.1 Christensenella sp. UBA5394 | reverse complement strand
CTGCTGCCGGGCATTGGCCAAGAGGTGGGGGATCTCTCCCGCAAAACCGAGCGCGGCAGGCACACCACCCGCCACGCGGAGCTCTTCCCGGCCTTTGGCGGCGCGGTGGTAGATACGCCGGGCTTTAGCCTATTGGATATGGCGCAAATGGAGCCCTGGGAGCTTAGCGCCTTTTACCCGGAAATGGCCCGCTTAGCGGCAACCTGTCGCTTTCCCGAATGCCTGCACATCAGCGAGCCGGGCTGCGCAGTGAAGCCCCTGCTGCAAACGGGTGGCCTGCACCCGGAGCGGTACGCGCGTTACCGGGTTTTTATAGAAGAACTCAAAGAAATGAGGAAACACCGCTATGATTAAGATCGCCCCCTCCGTACTTTCCGCCGATTACGCCAATATGGGCCAGGCCGTTGCCCGCCTGGCGGATTGGAAGGCGGATTATGTGCATTTTGACGTAATGGACGGCTCCTTTGTGCCAGCCATCACCTTTGGCCATGGCCTGTGCAAGGCCCTGCGGCCCTATACCGAACTGCCCATCGACGTGCACCTGATGGTGGAGCACCCGGAAACGCAGATCGAAGCCTTTGCCGAGGCCGGCGCGAATATCATAACCATCCATGTGGAGGCGGACAGGCACGCCCACCGCACCCTCCAGCGCATCCACAGCCTGGGCTGCCGGGCGGGTGTGGTGATTAACCCGGGCACCCCCGCCTTGATGGCGGAGCCGCTGCTCGAAATGTGTGATATCATCCTGGTGATGTCCGTTAACCCCGGCGCGGGCGGGCAGAAGTTTATACCCGCCATCCTGCCCAAGCTGCGCGCCCTGCGCCAATGGGCGCAGGAGCGGGGCCTGACCTACGAGATCGAGGTGGACGGCGGCATCAATCCGGAAACCGCCCGCCTCTGCAAAGAGGCCGGGGCCGATGTGCTGGTGGCCGGCAACAGCGTTTTTTCCGCAGCCGACCCGGCTCAGATGGTTCGCCTCTTGCGGGAGGGGTAGGGGACATCCCACGCACGCAAAAGGCCGCCTTTATCGGCGGCCTTTTTGCGCATCCCGCGCTATTTTTTGCCGTTTTTCTTAATAATGATGGATGCGACGGTAAAAATGACGATGAGGATCACTACCAAAATAATAGTCGAGATTGTTTGCGTACTCATGGGCCGCCCTCCTTTCGTTGAATTGGACGCATTTATGTTTCTAAACTATAGATATAAAGAATTTAACAATAGATTATGCAATACAAAGCAGAACATGAGCGATATATAGCCAAGCACCGTGCAAATGGGGCATAAATACGAAGGTTCAGTTCGCATAAAGTTTAATTTCTTAACAATAAAAGCTTATAACAAACGATGCGGACTGTCAATCCCCCGGGTAAAAAATAGCGAAACGCGCGTAAAAAAAGGAAGGCCGGCGGGCGGTCTCCCTGCTCTATTTGCCCATCGGTTTAGGACCACAATTTATGATTTCTTCCCTTCAGCTCGTTGAGATAGTTGTAGATCGCAAAGCGGGAAACGCACAGCCACTCCGCAACATAGGACGCGGATTTTTGCATGCTGAATACACGGCTTTTCATCAGCATGCTCACTACCTGCAAGCGCTCGGCCTTGCTAAGGTGACCCGATGACGGAAAGACAGTAAGCCATGTTGGACACCCGCGGCGGCGTTAAGGGCGCTGGCATCGCCGTGCGGCACAGCGCCATTAAAACATCTTCCTCCATTGTACGGTTTACCCTACTTTCCCATGCTGCTTTAGTAAGCGAATCAGCAACCTT
>DHOI01000058.1:0-1647 GCA_002409725.1 Christensenella sp. UBA5394 | reverse complement strand
CATATACGAAATAGTGCAATGTCTCTTTTTTGTGCATGAAAAAAGAGGAAGCGGCTGAAGGAAAAGCCTATAATGCGATCATACAAAGGAGCGGAACGATATGGAATGGATCGAACGCCTCAATGCCGCAGTCAACTACTTGGAAGAGCGCCTTTCGGAGGAACTGGAATACGAGCAGATCGCCCGGGTGGCTTGCTGTTCGACCTATCATTTTCAACGGATGTTTGCCTATATGGCAGGTGTTCCGCTTTCCGAATATATCCGGCGCAGGCGCATGTCGCTGGCAGCGGTCGATCTACAAAGCGGCAAGGGCAAAATCGTCGACGTGGCGTTGAAGTATGGCTACGCCTCGCCAACGGCGTTCAACCGTGCCTTCCAAAGCATTCACGGGATTGCGCCCTCAGCAGCGAAAAAGAACGGCGCCGGCTTTAAATCCTATCCGCCGATCCGCTTCCAGATCATTATAAAAGGAGTGGAAGAGATGAACTATCGCATTGAAGAAAAGGCGCCCATCCGCATTGTCGGCGTATCGCAGCCGCTGTACAAGGAAGTGGAAAAGAACTTTGCCATCGTGCCCCAGATGTGGCAAAAGGCGGCGATGGACGGGACGGTCGCCAAGTTGTCCGGCATGGTGCACGAGCAGCCCCTGGGCATTCTGGGCGTAAGTGCTTGCTTTGGTGAGGATTGGAGGTATTTCATTTGCGTGGCTTCCTCCAAACCGGCTGAAGAACCCATGCAGGAATATACCATACCGGCCTTTACCTGGGCCATCTTCCCGGGCGAGGGCGCTTGCCCGCAGGCCATCCAGGATTTGGAGCGGCGCATCGTGACCGAATGGCTGCCCACTTCCGGCTATGAATACGACAACGGCCCGGATATCGAGGTCTACCTAAACGCAGACACGCAGAACGCCCAATTTGAGGTGTGGATACCGGTGGCAAAGAAGAGGTAGGGGTTCAACTCGGGAAATCAAACCACCATTTCAACTGGGGGGCTTGATTTATAATCATGACCGTGGGCCGTGTCAAGGGGAGTCCCGAATTGCGAACTCCCCTTAACACGGCCGTACTATCTAACGGCCTTAAGAAGTAGTATTGAGCGGCTTGATTGAATATTGGGATAACGGCAAACATCTGGGCGAGAAGGTACGTTGCACAGGTGTGCCGCAGGGTATGAAGGGAAGCATTCTCAATCTTTGCCCGGGCGAAGATGCGGGTAAAGAAGCGGGAAACATGGATAGGATCACGCGGGCCACCGTCAAGATTCGTGAATACATACTTAGGCGTGCTTAGGCGTGCCAAGCCCATATTGCAGGACATGCTGCGCCTGTACGGCCTTCCATGCCTTGAGCTGCGCTATAAGCTCTGCCGACAGTCCTAGCCAGCGATCAGAGGTGATGGTCTTGACTGGCCCTAGCACAAGCCCCTCCTTCTTGATGCTCTGCAAGTTATGGTAAACATGCATATTAGGGTATGTGATATCTTCCCAGAGCCAACCCACACAGTTCTCCCCGGCGCATGTCGGTGGCCAGCGAGAGACGCCCGAAAAGCTTCCAGGAGGCCGTTTGGACGTCTCTTTTCGAATCCTTAATAGACATTGCGCACCGCGCCGCCTCCTCGTCCAAGACGGCTAGAAACGCCTTTCGTT
>DHOI01000127.1:6588-6820 GCA_002409725.1 Christensenella sp. UBA5394 | reverse complement strand
TAGGGCGCGTGTTTGACGCTTACCTCTCACTCACGTGATAACTCCCTTTTTTTGATAGGTTGAGTCCCGCATTAGCCGGGGGGTAATTGTCAAATATATAAATAAGGTTTTATCGTTAACTTCCTAGACCAAGACACTTTAATTTTGCTTGGTGGAAGATTATATTCAAATTCATTATATGGAATACTTAATTTGCCTTTTGTATTCAGCCAGCTCGCTGTCCGGGCCGCCG
>DHOI01000127.1:5463-6398 GCA_002409725.1 Christensenella sp. UBA5394 | reverse complement strand
GCCAGCTCGCTGTCCGGGCCGCCGTATTGAGCCATGAGCGCCTTGGCCATACGGGCATTGGGGGTGGTGATATTCACCGGGTATTCAAGCTTTTTCTGATAGATCCACATTATTCATATTCCCCCTTTCTCATTCCCAGGGCCATTCGCTGGTCACGTAATCGCCAACGTCGGTAGGAGAATGTCCGAAGTTCATCAGCGGGCCAAACTGGGCTTCATAGGCCCGTATAAGCTCCCTGAGCTGCTCGGAATAGAACAGATAATCCGCCCGGGCCGCTTCGTCTCCCGGATGGGTATCCAGATACAGGTTGAGTTCCACCGCCACGAATTGATATTCGCTGATCGCCCGGAGCAGCTCGCTTTGGGTCATTTCACTCATATCCATCCTCCTTTTCAGCTCATCAGCTCAGGGAAAAGCGTGCCGGTCTCCAGGGCTTCACAGGGGCAGAATCCGCTTTGATACTGCTGGATGGGAAACTGGATTTGGGCAAGCCTGGGCTGCATCGCGCCGAAGTCGTCGCAAGGCTGCGTCCGCGCTTCGCCCGCCGGTACCATCACATCCGCATCGTCGCAAACCATCCGGGAAGGCTGCGTGACGGTATACATGGCGACAGGGGCGGAAGCATATGCGCAGCCACAGCGGGTCGTGTTGCAAATCATACTGGTTCCTCCTTGGATCCGGCCTCGCCCAGGGAGCGTGCCGGTTTCTATGATGTATAGTATGCATGTGTGGGAGTAACCGTGATGGCCCGCCGGGCATAAAATATGGGCCGGAAAGCGCTTCCCGGCCCATATTAGCTCGCGTTGATTCTATTCCACATCCAAGATTAGCGACACGGGGCAATGGTCGCTGCCCAGGGTATCGGCGTGAATGGCGGCCGCCCGGATTGCGGGTGTTAACGGATCGGAGACGAGGAAATAGTCGATGCGCCAGCC
>DHOI01000127.1:4595-5271 GCA_002409725.1 Christensenella sp. UBA5394 | reverse complement strand
GCGCCAGCCCGCGTTGTTCTTGCGGGCATTGAAGCGATAGCTCCACCAGGAATAAGCGCCCGTCAGATCCGGATAGAGGTGGCGGAAGGTATCGACGAAGCCCGAGGTGAGCAGTTCCGTGAATTTTGCCCGCTCCTCATCGGAAAAGCCGGCGCTGCCCCGGTTGGGCCCCGGATTCTTAAGGTCGATCTCCTGATGGGCCACGTTGAGGTCCCCGCAGAGGATCACAGGCTTTTCAGCCGCCAACCCGCCGAGGTAGGCCCGTAGGTCGTCCTCAAACGCCATGCGGTAATCAAGGCGCTTGAGGCCCTCCTGCGCATTGGGCGAATAGCAGGTGAGCAGGTAGAAGCCTGGGTACTCGAGAGCGATCACCCGGCCCTCGTCTAGATGCGCGCCGTTTACACCGCATTGCACGGATAAGGGCGCTTCTTTGGCGAAAATCGCCGTGCCGGAATAGCCCTTTTTCTCGGCGCTATGGAAAAAAGCATGGTAACCCGCCGGCGCGAAATCCGCCTGGCCGGGCTGCATCTTGGTTTCCTGCAAGCAGAAAAAATCCGCCGCCGCCTCTTGGAAAACCTCATCGAAACCCTTTTGCAGGCAGGCGCGGAAGCCGTTCACATTCCAGGATACAAATTTCTTCATAGGCGCTCCTTCATTTTGACGATGGGGCGCGGGG
>DHOI01000127.1:4210-4414 GCA_002409725.1 Christensenella sp. UBA5394 | reverse complement strand
TACCCGCTGGCGCTATTATAGCATACATGTTCCCCTCCGTCCTCCCATCAAACGACAAAAAGGCATAAAAACGGCGCGGAACGCCGTTGTGCGCCCGCGCCGTTGTACGTGCAAGTTAAGCCATCAGCGTGACCATCACGGCCTTTTGCGCATGGAGCCGGTTTTCCGCCTCGTCGAAGATTTCCGACGCATGCGCTTCGAAAA
>DHOI01000127.1:3772-3996 GCA_002409725.1 Christensenella sp. UBA5394 | reverse complement strand
CGGTGGGCGGGCAGGCAATGCTGCACCATGCAATCGGGCTTAGCTACAGCCATCACGGCGTCGTTCACCTGGTAGACGCCGCCAAAGGCGGCTTGACGTTTTTTGGTCTCCTGCTCTTGACCCATCGAGGCCCAAACATCCGTGAAGATCACATCCGCGCCCTCGGCTGCTTCCAGCACGAATTGGGTGTAGAGAAAGCTGCGGCTCTGAGAAGCCCATTTGAG
>DHOI01000127.1:3231-3564 GCA_002409725.1 Christensenella sp. UBA5394 | reverse complement strand
GCGGCTCTGAGAAGCCCATTTGAGGATATCCGCATCCGGCGCATAATCCTTAGGCGTGGCCACAGCCACGGTCATGCCGGTTTTGAGGCCGCCCACGATGAGGGAGTTGGCCATATTGTTACCGTCGCCGATGAAGCACATTTTGAGGCCGTTAAGGGTTCCCTTATATTCCCGTATGGTCATCAGATCCGCCAACACCTGGCACGGATGGCTGTAATCCGTGAGGCCGTTGATAACGGGGATGGAGCCGTAGGCAGCCAAATCCTCCACCTCCTGTTGGGCAAAGGTGCGGATCATAATCCCGTCGAGGTAGCGGGAAAGCACGCGGGCCGT
>DHOI01000127.1:2376-3065 GCA_002409725.1 Christensenella sp. UBA5394 | reverse complement strand
GTAGCGGGAAAGCACGCGGGCCGTATCCTGCACGGGCTCGCCCCTGCCGATCTGCAGATCGTTGGAGCTAAGGAACAGCGCATAGCCGCCCAGCTGATACATGCCCGTTTCAAAGGAAACGCGGGTGCGGGTGGAGGATTTTTGAAAGATCATCCCCAGGGTTTTGCCGGCGAGGCGCTTGTGCTCGATGCCGTGCTTTTGCTCGTATTTGAGCTGGTCGGCCAGGTTCAGGATATCCAGAATCTCCTCGCCGCTTAGATCGGCCAGTTTCAACAGGTGCTTCATTGGGCTATAACCTCCGCTAAAATTTCAATGCCTTTTTGCAAAAGCTCCATGGGGATGTTGAGGGCTGGCAGCAGCCGCACCTTATCCTTGGCGGATAGCACGAGCACGCCCTTTTCCCGGCACCCGGCGATGATATCCTTGACGTCCTTTTTCGCCTTCACGCCAATCATCAAGCCCATGCCGGATACATTCTCCACCCCGGGCGCGCTGTGCAGCCGGTTTTGGATATATGCGCCTTTTTCGGTCACTTGGGCGAGAAGTTCCTCGTCGATGCGGGAAACCACGCTAACCCCGGCCGCCGCGCACACGGGGTTGCCGCCATAGGTGGAGCCGTGTGTGCCCGCGCTTAATACATCCTTGGTTTTTTCACCAAAGAGGGTAGCGCCCATGGGCAGGCCGCCCGC
>DHOI01000127.1:1995-2152 GCA_002409725.1 Christensenella sp. UBA5394 | reverse complement strand
GGCCGTGGATACGATATCCGGCTGCACGCCATGGTGCATATAGGCGAAGTATTTGCCTGTACGGCCGTTGCCGCACTGCACCTCATCGACGATCAGCAACACGTCTTTTGCAGCGCAAAGCTGGGCCGCGGCATGCACGTAATCCCCATCCAGGGGG
>DHOI01000127.1:997-1792 GCA_002409725.1 Christensenella sp. UBA5394 | reverse complement strand
TGCACGTAATCCCCATCCAGGGGGTATACGCCTCCCTCGCCCTGAATCATCTCCATCATCACAGCGCAAACATCGCCTTTAACAAGCGCCTGCTCCAAGGCCCGGATATCATCCGCCTGCACATGAATGAAGCCCGGCAGAAAGGGCGCGAAATGCACATGCATTGCCTCTTGGCCGGTGGCGCTGAGTGTAGCCATGGTACGGCCGTGGAAGCTGCTCACCAGCGTGACGATCGTATGGCGGCCGGGGCCGTATTTATCGGAAGAATACTTGCGGGCCGCCTTGATGGCGCACTCATTGGCCTCCGCGCCGGAATTGGAGAAGAACACATTTTTAAGGCCGCTCTTTTGGCAAAGCAGGGCAGCTAGTTCCGCCTGAGGAGCCGTGTAATAATAATTGGAACAATGCTGGATCTTACCGGCCTGCTCGCAAACGGCCTTTTCCCAGGCCTTGTCGCTCACGCCGAATGCGTTCACGGCGATGCCGCTGCCCAGGTCGATATATTCCCTGCCCGCCTCGTCATAGAGCAGGGAGCCCTTGCCGTGGTCCAGCACCAGGGGTACTCTCGCGTAGGTAGGGGCGATGCATTGTTTGCTGGTTGCGATGATATCCATAGGAACCCTCCTTTTTTTATGATATGGACGTATTATACGAACATCGTGCCAATGCCTTCGTCCGTAAAGATCTCCATCAAAATTGCGTGGGGGATACGGCCATCCAGGATGAAAACCTTCTTCACCCCCCGGCGGATGGCCTCGATGCAGCACTCCGCCTTGGGGATCATGCCGCCGGAGA
>DHOI01000127.1:433-813 GCA_002409725.1 Christensenella sp. UBA5394 | reverse complement strand
CCTTGGGGATCATGCCGCCGGAGATCACGCCCTCGTGCATCAGCGCGGATACGTCGCTTACATGGATACGGGGGATCAGGGAGGATGGATCATCCTTATCCCTGAGGATGCCGGCGATATCCGTCATGCTGATGAGGCTTTCGGCCTTCAGAACGCCTGCCAGCCGGGCTGCGGCCGTATCGGCGTTGATGTTGTATACGTTGCCCTGGTCGTCATAGCCCACGGTGGCCACCACCGGGATATAACCCATGGCAAGCACATCCAATATGGGCTGCGGGTCGACCCGGTTGATCGCGCCCACATAGCCCAGCTCCTGCATATCCATGGCCTCCGCCTGAATCATGTGGCCATCCAGCCCGCAAAGGCCCATGGCCTTGCCG
>DHOI01000127.1:0-153 GCA_002409725.1 Christensenella sp. UBA5394 | reverse complement strand
GCCGGCCAGCACCATCTGCACCACATCTGCCGTTTCCGCATCCGTAACCCGCAGGCCGTCCATAAACACGCTCTCCTTGCCCATGGCTTTGAGGGTGGCCGAGATCTCCGGCCCGCCCCCATGCACCAGCACCACCTTGATGCCGATGAGGGA
>DHOI01000106.1:8561-8682 GCA_002409725.1 Christensenella sp. UBA5394 | reverse complement strand
AGGCCCTCGCGGGGATCATACTGCTTTTGTGCGGTGAAGGATTTTACGCTATCCTGGTATTTTTTGCCATGCTTCATCTGAATAGCCCTCCTTCTCAGTCTACCACCACGATGCCCATGGA